>NZ_FKKY02000019.1:0-109657 GCF_900079845.1 Aeromonas sp. EERV15
GGGTGGTAGGATAGGCATCAACTCAGTCCTTTGGGTGTGGCTTGTTTTGTTTGGCGACTAATCAGATCGCACAAACTGGACTGAGTTCCCTTCCTCCAGTGATCTACTATTCGGAACAGTTATTTAGATAGTGACCGCCTACCACCCCGTAGTTAATTAATCGTTTGCTGTTTTTTCAGCAATAACTCTTGGAAAATCAACCCACTCAACCAGCAGTGTCCACATGCTGCGTCAATATGTTCTCTCTGTCCCATCTCCTTGCTTGAAAAGCCCCTTCCACGTCCTTAAACTTCATGGTGGGGAAAAGTGGATCAAAGTGGTTTTTAGAGGGGCAATCAGCTCGCTCACTCACCTTCAGGGACTGCAATTTGTTGCGTGGCGCTCATGCCATCAGCCTGGACACTAAAGGGCGGCTGGCTATTCCGACCAAATTCCGTGATTGGCTGCGCTCTGAGCGCGACGGCCAGCTGGTCTGCACCATCGATATTGCCCATCCCTGTCTGCTGCTTTATCCCCTGAACGAATGGGAAGAGGTTGAGCGCAAGCTCAAGACCCTTTCCAGCATGAATACGCAAGAGCGCCGTTTGCAGCGGCTGTTGCTGGGACATGCAACCGAATGCGAGCTGGATGGCAATGGCCGTCTGCTGCTCAGCCAGCCACTGCGCAACCATGCGGGGCTGGACAAGAAAATCATGTTGGTGGGCCAGCTCAACAAATTTGAGCTGTGGGATGAAGCCCGCTGGCAACAACAGGTCAATGACGACATCTTGGGTCTGCCCGGGGACGATTGGGCAAGCTCACCACGACTACAGGATTTCTCTTTATAAATGACCCAAGCCGCTGAACACATCACAGTGCTGTTGCACGAAGCCGTCGCAGGTCTGGACATCAAGCCGGACGGCGTTTACGTCGATGGTACTTTTGGCCGTGGTGGTCATTCTCGTCTGATCCTGCAGCACCTTGGCCCCAATGGCCGGTTGATCGCCATCGACCGCGATCCGCAGGCGATTGCCGAGGCGGCCAAGATCCAGGATCCCCGTTTCGAAATCGTCCATGGTCCCTTCTCCGGTATCGCCTCTTATCTTGATGAGCGTGGCTTGCTGGGCAAGGTGGATGGCTTTTTGCTGGATCTGGGGGTCTCGTCTCCCCAGCTGGATGATGCCGAGCGCGGATTCAGCTTTATGAAAGATGGCCCGCTCGATATGCGGATGGACCCCACCTCAGGCCAAAGTGCTGCCCAGTGGCTGGCCAAGGCTGATGTGGATGACATCGCCTGGGTGCTGAAGACCTTCGGTGAGGAGCGCTTTGCCAAGAAGATCGCCCGCGCCATCGTCCACGATCGCGTGACCGAACCTTATGTGCGTACCCGTCAGCTGGCGGAGATGATTGCCCGGGTCAACCCGAGCAAGGAAAAAGGCAAGCATGCTGCAACCCGCAGCTTCCAGGCCATCCGCATCTATATCAACAGCGAGCTGGACGAGATTGAAACTGCGCTTAACGGTGCGCTGGAGGTGCTGGCACCCCAGGGGCGTCTGTCGGTGATCAGCTTCCACTCATTGGAAGATCGGCTGGTGAAGCACTTCATCCGCAAGCATGAAAAAGGGCCGGAAGTGCCTTACGGTATTCCGTTGACCGAGGCCCAGCTGGCTGGCGGTCGCAAATTGAAGTCGGTGGGTAAGGCCCTCAAGCCATCTGACTCTGAAGTTTCTGAAAATAGCCGCTCGCGCAGCTCGGTGCTGCGGGTTGCCGAACGGCTGGCGGAGTAAGCGATGAGCGAGGTGCGTGTTCATCTGGCCAAGGAGATCCTCCGTGATCTCTGGCGCCACAAGCTGCAGATTTTGCTGTCAGTTGCCGTGCTGGTCACCGCCTTTGCGGTGATTTTGGTGACCAACATGACCCGGGGTCTGACTGCCAAGCAGAACGATCTGATGGCGGAAGAAGATCGCCTCAATATCGAATGGCGCCATCTGCTGCTGGAGCAGGGCACCTTGGCTGAACATTCCCGGGTGGCGAGTCTGGCGATGGACAAGTTACAGATGGGACGTCCGCTGGTGACCACCGAGAAGGTAATTACCCAACCATGAAACGCAAGGCTACAGCCAAAGCTGCCAAAGCGACTGTCAAAGCGCCATCGATCTATCCGTGGCGCTTTCGCACGCTGGTGGTATTTATCGGCATCGCGTTTGTGGGTCTGATCCTGCGCCTAGCGTGGATCCAGGTGATCAACCCGGATCGTCTGCGTCAGGAGGGGGACATGCGTTCGCTGCGGACGACGTCCACCCAGGCGGTGCGCGGCATGATCACCGATCGCAATGGCGAGCAGCTGGCGGTTTCTGTGCCGGTCGAGGCGGTCTGGGCCGATCCCAAAACAGTCCATGAGTCCGGCGCCATCAATAACGAGCGGGCCTGGCTGGCATTATCAGCAGTGCTGAAACTCGATATCAATACGCTCAAGCACCGCCTTGCCAACCCCAGCAAGCGGTTCGTCTACCTGCAGCGTCAGGTGACGCCTGCTGTTGCCGAGTATATCAAGGGGTTGAAGCTGGGTGGGGTCTACCTGCGCCCTGAAGCGCGCCGTTTCTACCCGACCGGCGAGATCAGCGCCCATCTGGTGGGGGTGACCAACATCGATGACAACGGCATAGAGGGTATCGAGCGTAGCTACAACGAGTGGTTGACGGCCACCTCTGGCGAGATGCGGGTGCGCAAGGACCGTCAGGGTCGCGTAATTGAACGCCTTGGTGTCGTCAAAGAGGGCAAGAACGCCAACGATCTGCAACTCAGTATCGATCAGCGGGTGCAGGCTCTGGCCTACCGCGCCCTCAAGCGGGCAACCGACGAGAACAAGGCGACCTCCGGCTCCATGGTGATGCTGGATATCAAGACCGGCGAAGTGCTCGCCATGGTCAACACCCCCTCTTACAACCCCAATAACCGTGGCCAGTATCAGAGCTTCCGGGTGCGCAACCGGGTAGTAACCGATACCTATGAGCCTGGCTCCACCATTAAGCCATTGATTTTGTTAAGTGGGCTGCAGGCAGGGGTGACCAGCTGGAGAGACACCATTCCGGGTGGGCCGCTGTTTATCGGCGCCAAACAGATCAAGGACGTCAGTATTCACAAGGCGACCAACCTCTACGACATTCTGCGTTACTCCTCCAACATCGGTATGTCACGCATCGCGCTGCGGATGCCGGCCCAGGAGATGATCAACACCCTCAGCATGTTTGGTTTCGGCATGGATACCGGCAGCGGGCTGATGGGCGAGAGCAGCGGCATGCTGCCCCAGCGTCGTCGTTGGTCCGATATCGAGCGGGCGACCCTCTCATTCGGCTATGGCTTGCGGGTCACCCCGCTGCAGCTGGCTTCTGCCTACGCCACCTTGGCCAACAAGGGTAAGCGGGTGCCGCTCTCCATCGTCAAGGTCACCACGCCGCCCAAGGGTGAGCAAGTGATCGACCACAACAACGCCTCTGCCATGTTGCAGGCGCTGGAATATGTGGTCGACAACGCCATTCCCAAGGCCAAGATCCCGGGCTATCGGGTCGGCGGCAAGAGTGGTACTGCCAAGGTCGCCGTCGCTGGTGGCTATGGCAAGGATTACATGGCCTGGTTTGCCGGTTTTGCCCCAGCCAGTGACCCCCGTTTCGTCATGGTGGTGGTGATCAACGAGCCGAAAGGCAGCGCCTATTATGGCGGCGCCGTGGCGACCCCACCGTTTGCAGAGGCCATGGGCGGGGTGCTGCAGCTCTTCAATATTCGTCCTGATGCGGTGCCCACAGCGGTGCCCACCAAACTTGCCCGTACGGAGGCCTCTCTTGTCCCGCGCACTTGATGCATTACTGCGCCCCTTCGGTATCCAGGCGCCGGCGCTCACCCTGACCGATATCCAGCTGGATAGTCGGCGGGTCGGCCCCGGCTCTCTCTTCGTGGCCATTCGTGGTCATCAGGTGGATGGCAGACGGTTTATCGAACAGGCGGTGGCTCAGGGAGCGACCGCTGTTGTGTTTGAGGAGGATGGTGAATTTATCCCACCATCGACTCCGGTTCCCTGTATCGGGATGCGGGAGCTGCCCGCTCATCTTTCTGCTCTCTCAGGGTATTTCTACGACCAGCCAGCCAAAAAACTTGAACTGGTGGGGATCACCGGTACCAACGGCAAGAGCACCACAGCGCTGCTGGTCGCCAACTGGCGCACCCTGCTGGGTGGCAAGGCTGGCGTGATGGGCACCATAGGCAACGGCCTGTTTGGCAAGCTGATCGAAGCGGAAAACACCACCGGCAGCGCCGTGCAGGTGCAGTCCACGCTGGCTGAGCTGCAAGAGCTGGGGGCGGATCTGGTGGCGATGGAGGTCTCCAGCCACGGTCTGGTGCAGCACCGTGTTGCCGCATTGCCGTTTGCCGCAGCCGTTTTCACCAACCTGAGCCGGGATCACCTCGACTATCACGGCACCATGGAAGCCTATGGCGCGGCCAAGGAGCAGCTGCTGCAACTGGTCGATGAGTCAAATGCGGTGATCAACCGCGATGACGAGTTGGGTGCCAAGTGGCTCGAAAAATACCCGGCTGCGGTGGCCTTCAGTGTGGATGGCCCGATTGAATACCATGCTGGCCGTCAATTAACGGCGCAGCAGCTCGATTTTCACCAGCAAGGTTTTCGCGCGCAGATTAACTCCAGCTGGGGGAATGGTGTATTATCCGCCCCCTTGCTCGGGCGCTTCAACGTCAGCAATGTGCTGGCGGCGATGGGGGTGATGCTGGTGCTCGGTTACGACTTCAACGAGCTGCTGGCGACGGCCCCCCAATTGCAACCGGTGACCGGTCGCATGGAGTGTTTCGGCGGTGGCGATACGCCGCTGGCGGTGGTCGATTATGCCCATACCCCGGATGCGCTGGAGAAGGCATTGCAGGCCCTGCGGGTGCACTGCCAAGGCCAGCTCTGGTGTCTGGTTGGCTGCGGCGGCGACCGCGATCGTGGCAAGCGCCCCATGATGGCGGCGATGGCCGAGCAGTATGCGGATCGCGTGATCCTGACCGACGACAATCCCCGTACCGAGGAGCCGGCCCGGATCATGGCCGACATGGTGGCGGGTTTTCGCGATCCTGCTGCGGTGCTGGTGGAGCACGACCGGGTCAAGGCGATTGCGCTGGCCATCGGTCAGGCGAGCAAACAGGACATCATCCTGGTGGCCGGTAAGGGTCACGAGGATTATCAGATCATTGGCATAGACAAGCGGCACTACAGCGATCGGGAAACCGTCGCAGCCGCCTTGCACACATTACTGGAGTCATTCACATGATGACCCTCAAGCTTGCCGAGCTGGCGCAGGTACTCGGTGCCCGTCTGATTGGTGACGATGGCGAGATCACCGCAGTCAGTACCGACACCCGCACCCTGGGTGCCGGTGCCTTGTTCGTTGCCCTGCGCGGCGAGCGCTTCGATGCCCACGATTTTTGCGAGCAGGCCGTTCAGGCAGGGGCCTCTGCCCTGCTGGTCGAGCGTGAACTGCCGCTGGCCATTCCCCAACTTGTGGTGACCGACAGCCTCAAGGGGCTGGGCCGTCTCGGCAAACTGGTGCGTGAGCGCATTAACCCGAAAGTGCTGGCCATTACCGGCAGCTGCGGCAAGACCACGGTGAAGGAGATGGCAACCGCTATCCTTCGCAACGAAGGGGAAGTGCTGGCCACCGCTGGCAACTTCAACAACGAGGTGGGGGTGCCACTCACCCTGCTGCGCCTTGAGCCGCAGCACCAGTTTGCAGTGATGGAGCTGGGTGCCAACCATCCGGGCGAAATCGCCTGGACCACTTCATTGGCCAAACCTGATGCCGCCATCATCAATAACGTGGCGGCGGCCCATCTGGAGGGTTTCGGCTCGCTCGAAGGCATTTATTACGCCAAAAGCGAAATTTTTGAAGGTCTGAGCGAAGGCGGCACCGCCATCGTCAACGCCGACAACGAGTTCTGGCCGAAGTGGCGGGAACGCGGCATTGGCTGCGCTTTCTCTATTGAGGATCAGAGCCAGCCGTTCCACGCGCGCGACATGGTGCTTAACAAGCAAGGCTGCGCCGAGTTTGTGATGGTGACCCCGCAGGGCGAGCTGAGCCTGACTCTGGCGATCCCGGGTCGCCACAACGTGGCCAACGCACTGGCCGCCGCCGCGGGCTGTCTGGCCCTCGGCGCATCCCTCGACTCCGTCAAGGCGGGGCTTGAGCAGATGGCGCCGGTCAAGGGGCGTTTCTGCGTCCAGCGCTGGGGCGGCCTGACTCTGGTGGATGATACCTACAACGCCAGCGTGGAATCCGTGCTGGCTGGCATCGATGCCCTGACCGCCATGGGCGGCTTCAAGGTGTTGGTGTTCGGTGATATGCGGGAACTGGGTGAGGAGTCTGCCGAGCAACATGCCCGGGTTGGCCGTCATGCCCGCGAGTGCGGTCTGGACGCCGTGCTGACAGTAGGGGAAGAGAGTCGCCACACCGCAGATGCCGCGGCTGGCCGACATTTCGATAACAAGGCGTCGTTGTTTGAAGTGCTTGCGCAAATGATAAATACACATCAGGAAATTTCGATTCTGGTCAAGGGTGCCCGTGGCTCCCGTATGGAAGATATCGTCGAGATGGTCAAAGGCCATCAGGAGTCAGCCACATGCTAGTCTGGCTGGCGGAATTGCTCACCCCGCACTTCACCTTCTTCAACGTCTTCTCCTATCTGACGTTTCGCGCCATCCTGTCGATCATCACCGGTCTGGGGGTTGCCCTCTGGATGGGACCACGGCTGATCCGCCGCCTGCAGATCCTCAAATTCGGCCAGGTGATCCGCAACGATGGCCCCGAGTCTCACCTCAGCAAGCGAGGCACCCCGACCATGGGGGGGCTGATGATCATTGCGTCCATCTTTATCTCGGTGCTGCTGTGGGGCCGTCTCGACAACGGCTACGTCTGGCTGGTGCTGTTCGTACTCGGTGCTTACGGTGCCATCGGCTTTGCCGATGATTACCTCAAGGTGGTACGCAAGAATACCGACGGTCTGATTGCCCGCTGGAAGTACTTCTGGCAGTCCGCGGTGGCACTGGTGGTAGCGGTTATCCTCTACTGCACAGCGACCCACGATGGCCAGACTCAGCTGGTAGTGCCTTTTTTCAAGGATGTGATGCCGCAACTGGGGTTGATGTTTATCGTCCTGACCTACTTCGTCATCGTCGGCACCTCCAATGCGGTTAACCTGACCGATGGTCTCGATGGTCTGGCCATCATGCCGACCGTGATGGTGGCGGGGGGCTTTGCCCTGATCGCCTGGGCCACCGGTAACGTCAATTTTGCCAACTACCTGCATATTCCCTATGTACCCTATACCTCCGAGCTGGTGATCGTCTGTACCGCCATCGTCGGGGCGGGTCTGGGCTTCCTCTGGTTTAACACCTATCCGGCCCAGGTCTTCATGGGGGACGTTGGTTCCCTGGCCCTTGGCGGCGCGCTGGGTACCATCGCCGTGCTGGTTCGTCAGGAGTTCCTGTTGGTGATCATGGGTGGCGTGTTTGTAATGGAAACGCTGTCGGTGATCCTGCAGGTGGGCTCTTACAAGTTGCGCGGCGTGCGGATCTTCCGCATGGCGCCGATCCATCACCACTATGAGAAGAAGGGCTGGCCGGAGCCGCGCGTCATCGTGCGCTTCTGGATCATCACCCTCGTTCTCGTCTTGCTGGGTCTTGCCACCCTGAAGGTGCGATAAGACCATGGTCATCATCATCGGATTGGGCAAAACCGGACTCTCCTGCGTCGATTATTTCCTCAGCCGTGGCGTAACGCCGCTGGTGATGGATACCCGCGCCAACCCGCCCGGCAAGGATCAACTGCAGCCGGAGGTGGAGTTGATCCACGGGCTTGACGAGGCACTACTCAAGCAGGCGCACATGATAGTAGCGAGCCCCGGTATTGCGCTGGCAACTCCCGAGTTGAAAGCCGCCGCCGAGCGTGGTGTGCAGATCATTGGCGACATCGAGCTGTTTGTCCGCGAGACCCAGACCCCGGTCATCGCCATCACCGGGTCCAACGGCAAGAGCACAGTCACCACCCTGGTGGGCGAGATGATTGCCGAAGCCGGGCTCAAGGTTGGCGTCGGTGGCAATATCGGCATCCCGGCGCTGGAGTTGCTCAAGCAGCCGATGGATCTCTGTGTGCTGGAGCTATCGAGCTTCCAGCTCGAGACCACCTACAGTCTGCGTGCTGCGGCCTCCGTGGTGCTCAATCTCTCCGAAGATCACATGGATCGCTATCAGGGCATGGCTGACTATCGCGCCGCCAAGATGGAGATCCATCAGCACTCCAAACACATTCTGGTCAATCGCGACGATGCCCAGACCCTGCCCGATGTGGGTCAGGTGTGGCAGAGCTTTGGCCTCGATTGCAATGGCTATGGCCGCTGCCTGCTGGATGGCCGCTACTGGCTGACCCTGCATGGCGAACCGCTGCTGGCGGTGGACGAGATGAAGATCGTCGGCGCCCACAATCAGGCCAACGCCCTCGCCGCCATGGCGCTGTGCGATGCGGTTGGTATTCCCCGTGCCGCCCAGCTCACCGTGCTGCGCCGCTTTGAAGGCTTGCCTCACCGTGCCCGCTTCGTGCGAGAGGTAAACGGGGTGCGCTGGATCAACGACTCCAAGGCCACCAACGTGGGGGCCACTCTGGCTGCCGTTGCCGGTGTGCGCGAGTCGGTCAAGGGACGCCTGTTGCTGCTGGCCGGTGGTCAGGGCAAGGGGCAGGATTTTGGCCCGATCCAGGCGCTGCTGGGCAACCAGATCGATCATATGTACTGCTTCGGTCAGGATGCCGAGGTACTGCTGGCGCTGGGCGAGCAGACTGAGCTGGTCGCCGATCTGGCGGCCGCGGTCGCCAAGGCGGCGGCGGATGCCAAGCCCGGTGACTTGGTGCTGCTGGCGCCGGCCTGTGCCAGCCTCGATCAGTTCAAGTCATTCGAGGTACGCGGCGATCGCTTCACCGAGATGGTACAGATGCTATGAACGCACTCCTTGCCAGCCTGGACGGGCTTTACCTCTTTACATCTTTCGACGTTCGCGGTGATCGCCTTACCGCTGAACTGGTGCTGGCGCTATGAACGCCCTTCGCGCAGCAGCAGGTCTTTTCCAGCGCTGGTTGTTACCGGCGCGTCCTGCCGGTCTTTACGATCGGCAGCTGGTACTGCTGGCGCTCTCCCTGATGGCAGTGGGGGTGGTCATCGTTGCCTCGGCGTCGATCCCGGAAGGGATTGCGCTGGGGGATGACCCCTTCATGTTCGTCAAGCGGCATGGTCTGTTTCTGGTGATGGCGCTGGGGATCTCCTGGTTTGTGCTGCAGGTGCCGATGGCCCGCTGGCAACAGTACAACGGCCCTATGCTGGTGCTGGCGATCCTGATGTTGGTGCTGGTGCTACTGGTGGGTCGCAACGTCAACGGTGCGGTGCGCTGGTTGCCGCTCGGTCCCTTCAACCTGCAGCCTGCGGAATTTGGCAAGCTGGCGCTGTTTGTCTATCTGGCCGGTTATCTGGTGCGCCGTCAGAGTGAAGTGCGGGAAGCCTGGTTCGGCTTCCTCAAGCCGTTGGCGGTATTCGGCGTACTGGCAAGTTTACTGCTGCTGCAGCCGGATCTGGGTTCCACAGTGGTAATGTTCGTCACCTCGTTTGGCATGCTGTTTCTGGCGGGGGCAAAGCTGGGGCAATTTATCACCCTGATCGGTGCCGGGCTGGGGGTGGTTGTGATGCTGATTATTGCAGCACCGTACCGGATGAGACGGGTCACCTCTTTTATGGACCCCTGGGCCGATCCGTTTGGCAGTGGCTACCAGTTGACCCAGTCGCTGATGGCATTTGGCCGCGGCAGCTGGTTTGGTGAGGGGCTTGGCAATTCTATCCAGAAGATGGAGTACCTGCCGGAAGCGCACACCGACTTCGTGTTTGCGATCCTCGGTGAAGAGCTCGGTTATGTCGGGGTGCTGGGCGCCCTGTTCCTGATTTTTGCGCTGGCGATCAAGGCTCTCAAGCTGGGTCATCGGGCGCTGGTGGCAGATCGGCTCTATGACGGCTATCTGGCCATCGGCATCGGCATCTGGTTCAGCTTTCAGACCTTCGTTAACGTCGGGGCGGCCAGTGGCATGATGCCGACCAAGGGCTTGACCCTGCCGCTGGTCAGTTATGGCGGTTCCAGTCTCATCATCATGACGGTGGCGGTGAGTATGTTGATTCGAATTGATTTTGAGTTGCGTCAGGCGACAGCCCAGGCGCGCGTGCGGGAGGTTTAGTGAGCAAGACTCTGTTGGTGATGGCAGGTGGTACCGGTGGACATGTGTTCCCCGGTCTGGCCGTGGCTGATCGCCTGAAGGCCCAGGGCTGGAATGTCCACTGGCTCGGCACTGCCGACCGGATGGAGGCTGAATTGGTGCCTGCCCATGGCTATCCCATCTCCTTTATCGATATTCAGGGGGTGCGTGGCAACGGCATCAAGCGGTTGCTGGTGGCACCCTACCGTATCGTCAAGTCGATCCTGCAGGCGCGTCAGGTGCTCAAGACAGTTCGCCCAGACGTGGTGCTCGGCATGGGCGGCTTTGCCTCCGGGCCGGGTGGGGTAGCGGCTTGGTTCTCCGGCATCCCGTTGCTGCTCCATGAACAGAATGCCGCTGCCGGCATGACCAACAAATTGTTGGCGCGCATCGCCAAGCGGGTGTTGATGGCATTTCCGGGGGCCTTCGCCCCGAGCCGTCGCACCGCTGTGGTGGGTAATCCGGTGCGCCCGGAAGTGGTGGCCTTGCCGGATCCCCAACTGCGCAGCAGCAGCGAACCGCTGAATCTGCTGATCGTCGGTGGCAGTCTGGGGGCCCGGGTGCTCAACGAGCAGGTTCCTGCTGCAGTGGCGGCGGCCGGTGTGCCGATTGCTGTACGTCATCAGTGTGGCAAGGGCAATGGCGAGATAGTCTCCGCCGCCTACACCCAACACGGCATCAATGCCGAGGTGAGCGAATTTATCAAGGATATGGCCGGTGCCTATGCCTGGGCCGATCTGGTGGTTTGCCGAGCGGGGGCCCTGACGGTCTCCGAAGTGGCTGCCGCCGGTGTGGCCGCCATTTTCGTGCCATTGCCTCATGCGGTGGATGATCACCAGACCCGTAACGCCCTGACGCTGGTCGACGGTGGTGCGGCCGAGTTCCTGCCCCAATCCGAGTTGAATACCGTTTCGCTGGCGGCGCGTCTGACCTGGCTGGCTGGTCGCCGGGAGACCCTGTTTAACATGGCGAAAGCGGCCCGTCGCGTTGCTATTACGGATGCGGCCGAGCGGGTAGCGGACGAGTGCAAGCGACTCGCAATCGGGCAGAGTGGTAAAGATTGATGAGCAAGGTTGCAGCGGCGACACCGTGCAGCCTTGTACCTGACTATATTGATGCCGCCGTGTGACAGCACACGGCCAGCGGCAGACTAGCGAGACGATTATGACCAAGGTTGAATTGGCAAAACTGCGTACTGTGATCCCCGAAATGCGCCGCGTGCGTCGCATTCACTTTATCGGCATAGGCGGTGCCGGTATGGGCGGGATCGCTGAAGTGCTTGCCAACGAAGGGTATCAGGTAACAGGGTCTGACTTGGCCCGTAATGCAGTGACCGAGCGGTTGGCTGGGTTGGGCGCTCACATCTTCGTGGGTCACAGTGCCGAGCATATCGAAGGAGCCAGCGTGGTGGTGGTCTCTACCGCCATCAAGCAGGATAACCCCGAGCTGCTGGCCGCCCGTGAATTGCGGATCCCGGTGGTGCGTCGTGCCGAGATGCTGGCCGAGCTGATGCGTTTCCGTCATGGCATCGCCATCGCCGGTACTCACGGCAAGACCACCACCACCAGTCTGGTGGCGAGCATCTATGCCGAAGCTGACCGTGACCCGACTTTCGTCATCGGTGGTCTGCTTAACAGCGCCGGTACCAATGCCCGCCTGGGTAGCAGCCGTTATCTGATCGCCGAAGCGGACGAGAGCGATGCCTCCTTCCTGCATCTGCAGCCGATGGTCTCTATCGTGACCAACATCGAAGCGGATCACATGGAAACCTACGGTGGCGATTTCGCCAAACTGAAAGCCACCTTTATCGAGTTTTTGCACAACCTGCCTTTTTATGGGCTGGCGGTGGTCTGCGTCGATGATCCGGTGATCCGTGGCATGTTGCCCGAGATTGCCCGCCCGACCCTGACTTACGGTCTCGCTGACGATGCCGACGTGCAGGTGCTGGATTTTGTCCAGACCACCAACCACAGCTGCTTCCGGGTGCGTCGTAAAGATGCCGGTGAGTTGCAGGTCACCCTCAATTTGCCGGGTATTCACAACGCATTGAACGCTGCAGCGGCGATAGCTGTCGCGACCGAGGACGGTGTCAGCGATGATGCGATCATCTCTGCGCTGGCCAAGTTTGAAGGGGTGGGGCGCCGTTTCCAGCAATATGGCGAGTTCGAAACCGGTCGTGGCAAGGCGATGCTGGTGGACGACTACGGTCACCACCCAAGCGAAGTGAAGGTCACCATCAACGCCGCCCGTGCCGGTTGGCCCGACAAACGGTTGGTGATGGTATTCCAGCCACACCGCTATACCCGCACCCGCGATCTCTACGAGGACTTCGCTGACGTGCTCTCCAAGGTAGACGTGCTGGTGATGCTGGAGGTTTATGCTGCCGGTGAGGAGCCGATCCCGGGTGCCGATGGACGGGCACTGTGCCGCTCCATTCGCTCCCGCGGCAACCTCGAACCCATCTTTGTTGCCACCCCGGATGACGTGCCAGCCGTGCTGGCCGACCTGATCGGCGAGGGCGATTTGGTGCTGACTCAAGGTGCCGGCAACGTCGGGGCGCTTGCCCGTCGTCTCGGAGAGATGAAATTGAGCATAGATAGCATGAAATCTGGCGCCTGAGGGCCCAATGAGTATTTTGACCGCCAAGCCGGGGCCTATATAATGGCGAACCGGTCTGTCAAAAGGCCGGTTTAGCGCGTTACACGGGGATCGTCGGGTGGAGGCAAGGGCAGAAGGGCGCACCAAGGGTGGCTTCATCGCAGGCGTAGTGTTTTTCCTGCTGGTGTTATGGGGCTGCTATCAGACTGCGCTGGATGTTAAAGGTTGGCTGACAGATGCCAACCGGTTGCCCATGAGCGAGCTGTTGCTACAGGGGCAACACCAGTATTTGGAAACCGAGGAGTTGCGGCTGGCCGTGCTGGATGGCGCCGAGCTGCGCAACTTCTTCGAGTTGGATGTCAACGAATTACAGGCACGGCTCAATGCCCTGCCATGGGTAGCTCAGGTCTCGGTACGAAAAAAGTGGCCGAACAAGATCAAGATCTACCTCACTGAACAGGATGTGGCGGCGCGCTGGAATGGTAATCGCTTCGTCAATGCCAAGGGCAAGGTGTTCAGTGCCCCGGACAGAGTCAAGACGCCGCTGCTGCAACTGTCAGGGCCGGATGACCAGGCTGCCCGGGTGTTAAAAGAGAGTCGGCAGTACCAGTCGCAGCTGGCTGCCAAAGGATATACGTTGCAAGGGGTTAATTTGACCTCGCGCCATGCCTGGGAACTGACCCTGGATGGCAACATCAAGCTGTTCCTCGGGCGCAATGATATTGCGCTCCGGTTACAGCGGTTTATCGATGCCTTCCCGGTGATCGAACCCCGTGCGCAGGTTGCCTACGTGGATCTTCGATACGACACCGGAGTGGCAGTTGGCTGGAAGAAGAGCGAAGAGAAAGTGCATGACCAACACCGCAGATAGGAATTTGATTGTCGGACTGGATATCGGCACAACCAAGGTGGCGGTTCTGGTCGGGGAAGTATTGCCGGATGGTGAGCTGAATGTCATCGGCATGGGTAGTCACGCTTCCCGCGGAATGGAGAAGGGCGGGGTCAATGATCTCGACTCCGTGGTCAAGTCACTGCGTCGTGCGGTAGAAGAGGCCGAAATGATGGCCGATTGCCAGATCAGCTCGGTTTATCTGGGATTGTCCGGCAAGCATATTGACTGTCGCAATGAGACCGGTATGGTGCCCATCTCCGATGAGGAGGTGACCCAGGAGGACGTGGACAACGTCATCCATACCGCCAAGTCGGTCCGTCTCTCCGACGAGCTGCGGGTGCTGCATGTGCTGCCTCAGGAGTTCGCCATCGACTATCAGGAAGGGATCAAGAATCCGGTTGGCCTGTCCGGTGTGCGGATGGCCGCCAAGGTGCACCTGATCACCTGCCATAACGACATGGCCCGCAACATTGAAAAATGTGTGGAGAAGGTGGGATTGCGGGTGGATCAGCTGATCTTCTCCGCGCTGGCCTCCAGCTATGCCGTACTGACCGAAGACGAGAAAGAGCTGGGTGTCTGTGTCGTGGACATCGGTGGTGGCACCATGGACATGTCGCTGTTTACCGGCGGTGCCCTGCGCCACACCAAGGTGATCCCGTACGCTGGCAGCACAGTGACCAGCGATATCGCCTACGCCTTTGGCACTCCGCCGCTCGACGCAGAAGCGATCAAGGTGCGCTACGGTTGCGCCCTCGGCCGTCTGGTCAGCAAAGAAGACACGATTGAAGTGCCCAGTGTCGGCGGTCGTCCGGCGCGTAGCCTGCAACGGCAGACACTGGCTGAAGTGATTGAGCCCCGTTACACCGAGTTGCTCTCCATGGTGAATGATGAGCTGGTGCGGGTACAAAGCGAACTGAAAGCGCAGGGAGTCAAGCATCAGCTGGCAGCCGGTGTGGTCTTGACCGGCGGCGCAGCCCAGATCGAAGGCATTGTGGAGTGTGCAGAGCAGGTCTTCCAATGCCAGGTCCGGGTGGGAGAACCCATGAACATACGTGGTTTGAGTGATTATGTGCAGGCACCAGTGTACTCGACAGCAGTCGGGTTGCTGCAATATGGCCGCACCCATCAAGCCACAGGTAGCAACAAAGAATATACCGCCAAGGCAAGTGTCGGTGGCCTGGTCAAACGGGTTAGCAACTGGCTGCGTGGCGAGTTCTAAGAATTTTGCTGAGTCAGGCAAATAAAGCGGAGAGACAACATGTTTGAATTTATGGATAGCCACACTGACGAAGCCGTCATTAAAGTGATCGGTGTAGGTGGCGGCGGCGGCAACGCTGTCGAGCACATGGTTCGTCAAAATATTGAAGGTGTTGAGTTTATTACCGTCAACACCGATGCCCAGGCGCTGCGTAATTCCAGTGCCAACACCACCTTGCAGATCGGTGGTGGCATCACCAAGGGTCTGGGGGCGGGTGCCAATCCTGAGGTGGGTCGTGATGCGGCCATGGAAGATCGCGAAGCGCTGCGTGAGCTGCTGACCGGTTCTGACATGGTGTTCATCGCTGCCGGTATGGGTGGCGGTACCGGTACCGGTGCTGCACCGATCGTGGCCGAAGTGGCGCGCGAGATGGGCATCCTGACCGTTGCCGTGGTGACCAAGCCGTTCTCCTTCGAAGGGAAGAAGCGGATGGCGTTTGCTGCCCATGGTATCGAAGAGCTCTCCAAGAACGTCGACTCCCTGATCACCATCCCCAACGACAAGTTGCTGAAGGTGCTGGGTCGCGGTATTTCCCTGCTGGACGCCTTCAAGGCTGCCAACGATGTACTGCTTGGCGCGGTACAGGGCATTGCCGAGCTGATCACCCGTCCGGGCTTGATCAACGTCGACTTCGCGGACGTGCGTACCGTGATGCGTGAAATGGGTACTGCCATGATGGGTACCGGTTCCGCCTCGGGTGATGATCGTGCCGAAGAAGCGGCCGAAAAAGCCATCTCCAGCCCGCTGCTGGAAGATGTGGATCTGGCCGGTGCCCGTGGCATCCTGGTCAACATCACCGCTGGTATGGACATGACCATCGAAGAGTTCGAAACCGTGGGTAACGCGGTCAAGGCCTTCGCTTCCGAGAACGCCACCGTGGTAGTGGGTACCGTAATCGATCCGGAAATGCACGACGAACTGCGTGTGACTGTGGTTGCGACCGGTATTGGTGCCGAGCGCAAGCCGGACATCACCCTAGTCAAGAGCAGCCAGGTGCAAGAGCGCCCGGTACGTCAGCCGCTGGTGAGCGACATGATGCAAGGCCGCGTGATGGACGAAGCGCCGGCCAAGGTGGTCAACGCCGAGCCGCAAGCTCGTCGTGAACCGGATTACCTGGATATTCCGGCATTCCTGCGCAAGCAAGCTGACTAAGCCTCTTATGGCTCCGGTTTGTTTGTTGTTCAAGGATTGTGCTAAGATGGCCAGCCAACGACCATCTGGTCCGGAATTTAAGCTGTGTAGGGTACACCCATGATTAGACAAAGAACCTTGAAAACGAGTGTACAGGCGACTGGTGTCGGCTTGCATTCGGGCCGGAAAGTCACAATGACGTTCCGTCCGGCACCTGTTAACACAGGAATCGTTTACTTGCGTACCGACTTGAATCCTGTGGTAGAGCTGCCAGCCAATGCCGATCAGGTGCGCGATACCGTGCTCTGTACTGCACTGGTCAACGAAGCCGGCGTCCGTGTCTCAACCATTGAGCACCTCTCTGCCGCGCTGGCCGGGATGGGGATCGACAACCTCTATGTCGAGGTTGACGCGCCCGAGATCCCGGTGATGGACGGCAGTGCGCATCCCTTTATCTACCTGCTGCAGGAAGTCGGGATCCGTGAGCAAAATGCTGCCAAGCAGTTTGTGCGGATCAAGAAGAGCATCCGGGTTGAAGATGGCGACAAGTGGGCGGAATTCCACCCTTATCGCAACGGCTTCAAGATGGATCTCGAGATCGATTTCCAGCATCCGGTGTTTGAAGGGCGCAATCAGCGCTGCGTACTGGATTTCTCCGGTGCCTCCTTCGTGAAAGAGATCAGCCGCGCCCGTACCTTCGGGTTCATGCGTGATATCGAGTACCTGCGTTCCCAGAACCTGGCGCTGGGCGGAAGCCTGGAAAACGCCGTGGTACTGGACGACTATCGGGTGCTGAACGAAGACGGTTTGCGCTATGAGGACGAGTTCGTCAAGCACAAGATGCTGGACGCGATCGGTGACCTCTATATGTGTAACCGCAGCATCATCGGTGAGTTCCGTGCCTACAAGACCGGACATGCCCTGAACAACAAGCTGTTGCGTGCCTTGCTGGCCGAGCAGGAGGCTTGGGAACTGGTGACCTTCGAGGGTGAGGGCGACAAAGCGCCTATCGCTTACTACGACAACGGTCTGGTTCTGGCCTGATAGCTGTGCAACGGAACGTCGGTCCTCTCTCCGCACCGACGTTCCGTCATTTATTGACTCCATCCTTTAATACCGATTATCTCCCGGTTTTATTTCCTGTGCAGGCTGTTGGCCGCACCTGACCGAGCAGACAGATTTCTATGAGCATTACCCTGATCCTCCACGGCAAGCAGCGACGCAAGTTGCACTTACCCAAACAACGTCTGGCCTGGGTCGGCGGTATCCTCTTCTCTTTGGCCATTCTTGGTGGTGGTTGGCTCTGGCAGAGCTGGCACCAGAAAATGGAAGCGCTGGAAGTGGCGCTGGCCGTTGCCGAGCAGCAGTCTGTCGCTCAGAGTGGCGATGAGGCTCGTGAGCAGTTGGCAATGCTGGCGGCTCAGGTGGGCACCATGCAGGGTCAGTTGGGCCGCTTGAATGCCCTCGGTGAACGACTGACCGAGCAGGCTGATCTCGATCCTGACGAGTTCAATTTCAAAGAGCTGCCTCCCATGGGCGGCCCTTCTTATGATGAAGAGCTGGAAGTGAACCTCAACGAGCTGCAAGCCTCGATGAAACACCTCAGCCAGCAACTCAGTAGCCGCGAAGAGCAGCTGTCGGTACTTGAATCTTTCATCATGAATCACCATATCACCGATGCCGGCTTTATTTCTGGCACGCCAGTCAAACAGGAACGAGTTTGGGTCTCGTCCGGGTTTGGTGGACGGGTCGATCCGTTCAATGGGCGAGCCAAAATGCATAAAGGTGTCGATTTCCGCGGTAAACCAGGCACTCCCATTCTGGCCACCGGTCCCGGCATTATCAGCTGGGCGGGACGTCATCCGGAATTCGGCAATATGGTGGAGATTAATCACGGTAATGGTCTGGTCACTCGTTACGCCCACAACTCCAAGCTGCTGGTCGAAGTGGGCACCCTGGTTGATCAGGGCCAGAAGATTGCCTTGATGGGGCGCACCGGTCGCGCGACCGGCGTCCATTTGCATTACGAAGTGTTGAAAGACGGTCGTCAGGTCAACCCCGCACGCTTTCTGAGTGCCGGACGGGGTTAGGTTTTTTCTCCAGGTTCCCATGACGGAACGCTTTTATAACCAGAAATAGTTGGTACCCATGATTAGCACACTGCTTACCAAGATTATTGGCAGCCGGAACGATAGAACGCTCAAGGCTTTGCGCAAAATTGTAAAACAAATCAATGCAATGGAGCCTCAGTTCGAAGCTCTGTCCGACTCTGAGCTGCAGGCCAAGACGGCCGAGTACCGTCAGCGTCTGGAGCAGGGTGAGACCCTGGAGCAGCTGTTGCCGGAAGCATTCGCGACCGTGCGTGAAGCCTCCAAGCGGGTGTTCGGCATGCGTCACTTCGACGTGCAGCTGATCGGCGGCATGGTGCTGGATTCCAACCGCATCGCTGAAATGAAGACCGGTGAAGGTAAAACCCTGACCGCAACCCTGCCAGCGTACCTCAATGCCCTGAGCGGTCGTGGCGTCCACGTGGTGACAGTGAACGACTATCTGGCCAAGCGCGATGCGGAAGCGAACCGTCCGCTGTTTACCTTCCTCGGCATGACAGTAGATTGCAACGTGCCAGGTATGGATGCGTCGCAAAAGCGCGACGCCTATGCCGCCGACATCACTTACGGTACCAACAACGAATTCGGTTTCGACTACCTGCGCGACAACATGGCGTTCTCGCCGGAGCAGCGGGTGCAGCGCCCGCTCAACTATGCGCTGGTGGATGAGGTTGACTCGGTGCTGATCGATGAAGCCCGAACCCCGCTGATTATCTCTGGCCCGGCTGAAGACAGCTCTGCCATGTATACCCAGATCAACAAGCTGATCCCGCTGCTGGTCAAGCAGGACAAAGAAGACACCGAGGAGTACACCGGTGAGGGGCACTACACGGTTGACGAAAAGAACCGTCAGGCCCTGTTGACCGAAAACGGTCAGATTTTCGTGGAAGAGCTGCTCAAGAAAGAGGGGCTGCTCGATGAGCATGACTCCCTGTTCTCTGCCACCAATATCAGCCTGCTGCACCATGTCAACGCCGGTCTGCGTGCCCACACCCTGTTTGAGCGCAACGTGGATTACATCGTCCAGAAGGATGAGATCGTCATCGTCGATGAGCATACCGGTCGCACCATGCCGGGTCGTCGCTGGTCCGATGGTCTGCATCAGGCGGTTGAAGCGAAAGAAGGGGCCAAGATCCAGAACGAGAACCAGACTCTGGCCTCGATCACCTTCCAGAACTACTTCCGTCTCTACAACAAGCTGGCGGGGATGACCGGTACTGCAGATACCGAAGCCTTTGAATTCCAGCAGATTTATGGTTTGGATACCGTGGTTATCCCGACTAACCAGCCGATGGTGCGCAAGGACATGGGCGATCTGGTCTATCTGACCGCCAATGAAAAGTATGCCGCCATCGTTGAAGATATCCGCCAGTGTGTGGCCAAGGGTCAACCAGTGCTGGTCGGTACCGTCTCTATCGAGAACTCCGAGCTGCTCTCCGGCATCCTGAACAAAGAGCAGATCCCGCACAAGGTATTGAACGCCAAGTTCCACGCCATGGAAGCGGAAATTGTCGCTCAGGCGGGCCAGCTTGGCGCGGTCACCATCGCGACCAACATGGCTGGTCGTGGTACCGACATCGTGCTGGGTGGTAACTGGCAGGCAGAGATTGCCACCCTGGATAACCCGTCCAGCGAGCAAGTTGCCGAGTTGAAAGCAGCCTGGCAGGTGCGCCACGATGAGGTGCTGGTTGCCGGTGGTCTGCACATTATCGGTACCGAGCGTCACGAATCCCGTCGTATCGACAACCAGCTGCGCGGCCGTTCCGGTCGTCAGGGTGACCCGGGTTCCTCCCGTTTCTACCTCTCCATGGAAGATACCCTGATGCGGATCTTCGCCTCCGATCGCGTGACCGGCATGATGAAGAAGCTGGGCATGGAAGAGGGCGAAGCCATCGAGCACCCTTGGGTGACCAAGGCCATCGAAAACGCCCAGCGCAAGGTGGAAGGTCGCAACTTCGACATCCGCAAGAGCTTGCTTGAATTTGATGACGTGGCCAATGATCAGCGCAAGGTGGTTTACGAGCAGCGCAACGAGTTGCTGGATACCAACGACATCTCCGAGACCATTCACGTCATCCGTGACGATGTCTATGGCGCTGTGATTGACGAGTACATTCCGCCCCAGTCACTGGAAGAGATGTGGGATGTCGCCGGTCTGGAAGCGCGCTTGAAGGCTGACTTCGGGCTGGATCTGCCGCTGCAACAGTGGCTGGCAGAAGATGACAAGCTGTATGAAGAGAAGCTGCGCGAGCGCATTCTGGACGAGGCCAACAAGCTCTATAGCCACAAGCAGGAGCTGGTCGGGGTCGAAGTGCTGCGTAATTTCGAGAAGGCGGTGATGCTACAAACCCTGGATGGCCTGTGGAAGGAGCATCTGGCGGCGATGGATCACCTGCGTCAGGGTATTCATCTGCGCGGTTATGCCCAGAAGAACCCCAAGCAGGAGTACAAGCGTGAATCCTTCGATCTGTTTACCCAGATGCTGGAAACCCTCAAGCGCGATGTAGTCAGCATCCTGAGCCGGGTTCAGGTGCAAGAGCGTGATGTAGAAGTGATGGAAGAGCAGCAGCGCCAGCAGGCAGAAGCGGCTCCCCGTACCTACACCCACGCCGCTGCAGAGAGCCAGCTGGCCGATGAAGAGGCCGCAGGCGAAGAGGGTCACACCACCTTCGTGCGCGACGAGCAGAAGGTTGGCCGCAACGATCCATGCCCTTGTGGCTCCGGCAAAAAGTACAAGCATTGCCATGGTCAGTTGACCTGATCGATTGCAATGCCATAACAAGGCGGGCCCGGTGCCCGCCTTGTTTTTATCAAATGAGCGAAGAGAGCCAAAGTTGTCGATATCCAGCCGCAGCGGATGCGAGCGCTAATCAGGGATTGGCGGTATCGAGCAGCTTGATTAAGCAGATGGTGCAAAGGTAACAAGATGGAACAGAAAAAGCGGATCTGGGTGGCGGTTGGCGTCATCGAGAATGAACAGGGCGATATCTTCATCGCCAGACGCTCCTCCGATCGCCATCAGGGGGATCGCTGGGAGTTTCCCGGTGGTAAGGTGGAGTCGGGCGAGGATCTGCTCGGTGCGCTGGATCGGGAGCTGTGGGAAGAGATCGGTATCCGGGTGCAGGATTGCGCCCCCTTCATGGAGTTGCAGCACGACTATCCCGAGAAACAGGTGTTGCTGGATATCTGGAAGGTAACCCGCTTCAGTGGTGAACCGTTCGGCAAGGAGGGGCAGGAGTGCTTGTGGGTGTCGGTAACAGAGCTGCACCACTATCAGTTCCCTGATGCCAATGGCCCGATTGTGAAGCGGCTACAGGCCACGCTGGCGTGAGCTGGTAACAAGAAATGAAAAAGGGCCATTCGGCCCTTTTTTCATGTTGTAGAGGTGAGTGACCACGGGCTTATAGCCACTGATCGCCCTCTTCCGGCTCTGGCAACAGATCCGGGTTGATCGCCCCGGGGATCCGCTTCTCTTCATCCGCCCATTCGCCGAGATCGATCAGCTGGCAGCGCTTGCTGCAGAAGGGACGAAACGGGCTCTGCGGACCCCATTCCAGTTCAGTTTGGCAAGTCGGACACTTAACCTTGGTGACCATCTGGATGTTTCCTTAACAGCAAGCGAGCTGGAACGGCACATCACCAACCAGCTGTTCAGAGGTGGACAAAAACCGCAAGGCAAAGCGATTCTTATGGCCGCTCAGGGTCGGGTAGCAAGAGAGATTGGCTGGCAGCTTGATGCGGATCAGCTCGGCGCTCTCGGCGGTATCCTGGAAGAAGCCGTTGCTGGCGACCTGCTCGCTGAAGGCGCCTGAATCGCGCCACAGCCCCAGTAGCAGGGTAATGGAATTCATCAACAAGTTGATGTCGGCAAGCCAGCTTTGCATTTGCTGGTGACGGGCAATAGCCGGGGTACCGAGCCAGTGGTGCAGTTGCGGTACATCGAAGGCACACAGGCCGCCGGGAATAGAGAAACGCTGGCGGATCGCCGCAAGCTGGCGATCTTCTTTCAGTCGTGCGCCGGGGCGAGGGGACTTGAGCAGATTACGGGAGAGCTGGCTGCTCTCTTGCTGCATTTGCTTGATCTGCTCCAGATCAACGTCAGGCAAGCTGGCCCAGTGGCTCAGGCGCTGACTGAGGCGCTCCAGATCCTTGATAAGATCGGCGCGCAGGTCACCCCGCTCCAGCAACTCTTGCAGGTCAAACAACCCTTTGAAGAAGGCGATATGTGCCCAAGGCTGGTCGCTCTCCAGATTGTCGCGGATCTGGGAAAACAGAGACTCCAGACGAAGATAGGTCCGGCTTTTTTCATTGAGAGGAAAATCGTAAATCATGCCTAATCCTGGCCAGCCATAAACCGGCCTAGTGTACTCACAGTTGGTGGGCTTGTTGAGAGGCAAATGCCAGATATGTTTCGTGCAGCGCCAAAATCCGCGTTTTAATCGCCATTTCGCCGCCATTGTGGTTTTCGATGACATCATCTGCCGCAGCGAGACGCTCCGACCGGCTCGCCTGGGCCGCGATAATCAAACGGGCCTGTTCGGCTGACACCCCATCCCGGCGGCAGGTACGCTCAATCTGGGTCGCTTCGTCCACATCGATCACCAGCACTCGGTTGGCCAGTGTGGTGAGTTGGTTCTCTACCAGCAGTGGCACCACCAGCAGGCAGTAAGGTGGGCGGGCGACGGCGCACTGGCGCAGCATTTCATTGCGAATGAGCGGGTGGAGCAGGGCATTGAGCCACCCCTTGGCCTGTGGATCGGCAAAGATCTGTTCGCGCAGGCGGCGACGATCGAGCTGACCGGCCGGATCGATGAGGTCAGCGCCAAAATGCGCTGCGATGGCCGCCAGCGCCGGGCTACCCGGTGCCACTACCTCGCGGGCGATCACATCGGCATCCACTACCTCGATGCCCAGTTCGGCAAACTGGTTGGCGATGGTGGTCTTGCCGCTGCCAATGCCACCGGTAATTGCGACTACATACATGGGTTAGAGCACCATCTGAAGATACCAGCGGGTGATGGTATCGCCCCACAGCAGAGCGATCCAGCCCGCGATGGCGAGGTAGGGGCCGAAGGGGATCGGTTTGCCCTGATGGTGCTTGTGCAAGGCGATCAGGGCGATGCCGATAATGGCGCCGACCAAGGATGAGAGCAGCAGAATAATAGGCAGCGCCTGCCAGCCCAGCCAGGCGCCCAGTGCCGCCAGTAACTTGAAGTCGCCATAACCCATCCCCTCCTTGCCGGTGAGCAGTTTGAAGGCCCAGTAGAGGCTCCAGAGCACCAGATACCCGGCCATGGCACCGATCACTGCATCCCCTAGTGGCACAAAACCACCCAGCAGGTTGAATAGCAGGCCACCCCACAGCAGCGGCAGGGTGAGCTGGTCGGGCAGCAGCATCTTGTCGAGATCGATAAAGGTGAGGGCTACCAGCATCCAGGTCAGCAGCAGGGCTGCCAGCGTGCCCCAACCAGGGGTAATCACCATGGCAACGGCAACCGAGAGCAGGGCGGTCAACAGCTCCACCAGCGGATAACGGGCCGAGATCGGGGCTTGGCAGTCACGGCAGCGTCCCTTGAGCCAGAGCCAGCTCAGCAGCGGGATGTTTTCCAGTGCGGTGATGGCGTGGCCACAGTGAGGGCAGGCGGAGCGCGGTACCATCAGGTTGTAACGCTCTGCTGAAGCGGCCTCCTCATCGGGAGCGAAGTAGCCGCGATATTCCGCCTGCCACTCCCGCTCCAGCATGATCGGCAAGCGGTGTATCACCACGTTGAGAAAGCTGCCGATCATCAGGGAGAAGAGAAAAACCAGAGAGAGGTAGAGCCAGGGCAAGCCGTGAGCCAGCTCGATAAATAGAGGCATAAGAACAACCGTTACTAACAATGGGTGAAAAAAGGTCTGTTAAAGCAGACCGGCTGGATCGCCAGTGTGAACCGGTCTGGTTAGCGCAGAGCAATCGAGCGTTGCAATGGCTGGGCTCGGGCACGCGGGTCTATCGCGCATCCTTAGCCAATGACATCACCGAGCTTGAAGATCGGCAGGTACATGGCGACCACCATGCCACCAACCAGCACCCCGAGCACCACCATGATCAGGGGTTCGAGCAGGCTGGTGAGGCCATCGACCAGATCATCCACCTCTTGTTCGAAGATGGTGGCGACCTTGGAGAGCATATCATCGATAGCGCCTGACTCCTCACCGATCATCACCATCTGGATCACCATGTCCGGGAAGAGATCGACCGTGCGCATCGCCACGTTGATCTGCATCCCTGCCACCACTTCGTTACGAATGGCCAGCACGGCGGTACGATAGACATAGTTGCCGGAGGCGCCAGCGGCCGAAATCAGCGCATCTACCAGCGGGATACCCGCTGAGAAGGTGGTGGAGAGGGTGCGGGCAAAGCGCGCCATCGCCGCTTTGTGCAGGATCATTCCGACCACCGGAATAGTCAGTACAAACTTGTCGGTGTTGTCTTTGACCGTTTGCGAGGCCCGCCAAGCACGCACATAGAGGAAGATCCCCAGCCCCACACCGCCAAAAATCAGGTACCACCAGTTCTGCATAAAGCGGGAGATGCCGATGACAAACTGGGTGAAGGCCGGTAACTCGGCACCAAAGCTCTTGAAGATATCCTCGAACTGGGGGATCACGAACAACAGCAGGATCGAGGTCACCACAATGGCCACCAGCATGACCATGGCAGGGTAAAACATCGCTTTCTTGATCTTCGACTTGAGCGCTTCCGATTTTTCCCGGTAGGTCGCGATACGGTCGTAGATGGTCTCCAGTGCGCCGGATTGCTCACCGGCTTCCACCAGATCGCAATAAAGTTCGTCAAAGTGGCGGGGATGGCGGCGCAGCGCCTCTGACATCGGGGTGCCGGTCTCGACATCCGAGGCAATTTGCCCCATCAGCTCGCGCATTGCCGCTTTTTCATGGCTGCGGGCGATGATCTGCAGGCTCTGGACCAGCGGCACCCCGGCAGAGAGCATGGTGGTGATCTGGCGTGACACGATGGCGATATCCATCGGCTTGATCTTGGCGCCGCCCTTGGAGAAGAGTCCCTGGGATTTCTTGGCGACCTTGGTGACGTTGACCCCTTGCTTGCGCAGCTCGGCCTTGACGGTACTGATGCTGTCAGCCTGCAGTTCGCCGGACACTTTTTGTCCTTTGCGATTGACCCCGTGCCAGCGGAAGGCGAAGACTTTTTTGGGCGCATTACTCTTTTTTGCTAGCGTAGCCATGACTGCATCCTGCAATGGGGCTGGTTGTCAGAGCCGGACTCTGCGCATCACCAACTGGGTCAAGGTGCCCGGCAGGCTTGAGGCCTGCGGGGTACTGATAGGGTGGGTGGAACCTTCTTGGCGCCAGCCCAGTAACTTGAATGTCTGATTACTCTGTTGCCGTGGCTATCATCCGTTCCGTATTCGTGAACGACCGAAATCCTTTGCCAACCAAACTGATGAAACGCTTCGTCACGCGATCTAGTTGGTGGTCACCCGGTTGATTTCAGCCAGACTGGTGACGCCGAGCCGGGCTTTCTCCAGGCCGGAGATCCGCAGGGTGCGCATCCCCTCTTTCTGGGCAATGGCGGCGATCTGCAGCGAGTTGGCCCCTTGCATGATCAGTTTGGCGATGTTCTCTGACATCAGCATGATTTCGTAGATACCGACCCGCCCCTTGTAGCCCGCTGAGCACTCTTTGCAACCCACCGGCTTGAACAGCCGCAAGCCAGCTGCCAGTTGCTGCGGGGTAAAGCCCAGCTCCAGCAGTTCGGCTTCCGGTACTACTTCTGGCGCCTTGCAGTGATCGCACAGTTTGCGGGCCAGCCGCTGGGCCATGATCAGAGTCACCGAGGAGGCGATGTTAAAGGCGGGTACCCCCATGTTCATCATCCGGGTCAGGGTCTCGGCGGCGGAGTTGGTGTGCAGGGTGGAGAGCACCAGGTGGCCGGTTTGCGCCGCCTTGATGGCGATTTCTGCGGTTTCGAGATCGCGGATCTCCCCCACCATCACTACGTCCGGGTCTTGCCGCAAGAAGGAGCGCAGGGCGCTGGCGAAGGTGAGCCCCGCCTTGGGGTTGACCTGCACCTGATTGACCCCGGGCAGGTTGATCTCCACCGGATCTTCGGCGGTGGAGATGTTGACCTCTGTGGTGTTGAGAATATTGAGGCCGGTATAGAGCGAGACTGTTTTGCCCGAGCCGGTGGGGCCAGTCACCAGGATCATCCCCTGCGGCTTGGCCAGTGCCCGCAGGTATTGCGCCTTCTGCCGGTCATCAAAACCGAGCTGCTCGATATTGAGGCGGGCCGCCGAGGAGTCGAGCAGCCGGATAACTATCTTCTCCCCCCACATGGTGGGCAGGGTGTTGACCCGCATATCCATCGACTTGTTGCGCGACAGCTTCAACTTGATGCGGCCATCCTGCGGCAAGCGCCGCTCGGCGATATCGAGCCGCGCCATTACCTTGAGCCGGGCGGAGAAGCGATTGGAGAGGTTGACCGGCGGAGTGGCGATTTCATGGAGAATGCCATCGATGCGAAAGCGCACCCGATACTTGAACTCGTAGGGCTCGAAGTGGAGGTCAGAGGCGCCGCGCTTGATGGCATCCATCAGGATCTTGTTGATGTACTTGACGATGGGGGCGTCGTCATCGGCGGTATTGACGCTCTCATCGAGGCGGCTGTTTTCGTCAGAGACCTCGAGTTCGGAGATCTCGGATTCGTCGATCTCTTCCATGCCGAGAGCGTCGTTTTCGCTCTCTAGCAGCTTGCCGATGGCGATGGTGAGTTTGTTCTCCTCCACCAGCAGCGCCTCGGTATGCAGGCCGAAGCTGAAGCCAAAGTCCTCCAACGCCGAGACATTGGTCGGGTCCGACATGGCAATATAGAGGGTGTGGCCCTGGGTGTAGATGGGCAGCACATGGTGTTTCTCAATCAGCTTCTGATTGAGGTACTTCTGCGGGATCTCGGCCAAATCGAAGGCGGCAAGATCCAGCAGAGGTACCCCATACTCCAGCTCGCAAAAATCGGCGAGCGCCTTGCTGTCGAGGATGTCGTTCTCGATCAGAAATGTCACAAAGGGTTTGCGCTGGGCCTTGGCCTGGCTCAGATAGCGCTGGGAGTCCTCTTCACTGATCAGGGAAGAGGCGGCCAGGCTTAACGCCAGGCCGCTATTAGGGCTAGAGGTCATTAATTGGGGCAGTAGTCAGTTTGTGGACTTGTACCATCAGCTTTATAGCACTTTCCGGTCCATGTAATAGACTGACCTGCTACAGCAGTATCTGAGCTCTTGAGCTCGTATGTTTCACCTGTTGCCAAGGGCGATTGAGCTGCAGTGGCTCTTGCTTTAATTGTATAAACACCGCTTGCTTTATCTACGGTTACTTGAGCTGCACTAGCAGCATTCGAGGGTGTTGCACCTAATATTCCGAACTTATCGTTCAAACAAACAGCCTCGCCATTTGTTTGTACGCAAACTTCAATAGCCAGCTTCTGGCTTGATGTTGCACTGACTAATTCAGTTAACTTGGCTTTTTTGGTGTAGTTCTGATACGCCGGCAACGCTACCGCCGCCAGAATGGCCACGATCGCGACCACGATCATCAGTTCAATAAGGGTAAAACCCGATTGTTTCTTCATTTCGCTGTTCATGGAAAATATCCTTTTATCCTTGGTTCCTGGGAAGTGCCGGTAGAAAATCGTCCGCACGTCAGTATCTTATCCGAGCTATCAGGGGTGGCAACAGAGATTGCTCTCTTTGTTAACCACTTTTCTATCATTTACCAAAAATATGATATAAATCATAAAATAAGCGGCTTCTATCGACTCTTTTTTAGCGGTTGGGGAAGGCCCATCATCACACTCCTTTGCTGCGGGATCCTGCATAAAGAAAAGGCGCCTATGGCGCCTTTTGCAAGTTGTTTATCCGGTTAGGTCGAGTATTTGCTCAGTTCCGGTGGTTCGCCTTACTGCTGGATAAAGCGCATGGAGAGATCGAGCGCCCGCAGATGCTTGGTCAGTGCCCCTACCGAGATAAAATCGACCCCGGTGGCGGCAAACTCGGCCAGAGTATCGAGGGTGACATTGCCGGAGACTTCCAGCTTGGCGCGTCCCTGATTGATGGCGACCGCCTCGCCCATCATGGCTACATCGAAGTTGTCGAGCATCACGATATCGGCGCGGGCCGCCAGTGCCTGCTCCAGCTCGGCCAGCGACTCGACCTCCACCTCGACCGGTTTACCCGGATTGAGGCGGCGCGCTTCGCCAATTGCCTCGGCGATGCCGCCGCAGGCGAGGATATGGTTCTCTTTGATGAGGTAGGCGTCATAGAGGCCGATGCGGTGGTTTTTGCCGCCGCCACAGGTGACTGCGTACTTCTGGGCGGTGCGCAGCCCCGGCAGGGTCTTGCGGGTGTCGAGCAGGCGGCAGTCGGTGCCCGCCAGCTCTGCTACATATCGGGCAGTAAGGGTGGCAACGCCGGAGAGGGTTTGCACAAAGTTCAGTGCGGTGCGTTCGCCGGTCAGCAGCAGGCGGGCAGGGCCGTGCAGGCGGAACAACTCCTGATTGGGGGTGAGCCGCTCGCCATCTTGCACTTGCCACTCGACCTGAACGTCGCCACCGAACTGGGCATTGAGTTGCAAAAAGACTTCGTCCACCCAGGGTTGGCCGCAGAACACCCCGGCTTCGCGGGTGATGATCCGGGCGCTGGACATGCGGTCGGCCGGGATCAGCTGGGCGGTGATATCGGCGCTGGCATCCGGTTGATCCAGCGTGGTGAGGGCATCGCCCAGATCTTCGAGTAGTGCGGCGCGCACGGCGCGGCTGACATCCTGTTGAAACATGCCTTATTCCTGCAAGGGTCTGAGCAGCAACTGCCGCTCCTTTTGAACCAGCTCCAGCCGACCGAGGGCGTTCATGCCAACCAGCACTTCGTCACCGTCTGCCGCCGGATTGATAAAGATGGCCAGATCGTACAAGGTCAATGGCCCCATCGCCAGCGTTTCGATGGTGCCGTTGCCAACGCGGATCTGCCCCGCTGCGGTGTTGACCTGGCTGCCGCCCCGGGCGGCAAGGCCGAGTCGGTCAGCCACCTGCTGCGGTATGGTGACGCGGGTGGCGCCGGTATCGAGCAGCAGTTGCACCGGCTGGCCGTTGATGGCACCCTCCAGACGATAGTGGCCGCTCTGGTCGGCCCGCAGCAACAGCTCGCCGCTGGCGGTGACGCTCGGTTGGTTGCGGGAGTGAAAATAGAGGGTCAGCAGGCCCATCAAAGAGAGCCAGGCCAGTAACCACATCCAGCGTGCCGTGTGCTGCATAGCCCATCCATATCGAGCGGAAGATGACTCAGCCTAACATACAATTTCCCGTTGATTCAGTGAGTTGGTGCCGGGTTGCCTATCGCGTATCTTCCTCTTTTCGCCATTAATCAGCCAACTCGAGTAGCCGATGACTCAACTCGCTTTGCAACCTCACTTTGCTATCGATGCCGCAGGCTGGTGCCTGCAGGCGCGCCGGGTGCCCTCTCCCCATCACAACGAACGGGCCACGCCGGACGATATCTCCCTGCTGGTGGTGCATGGCATCAGCCTGCCGCCGGGGGAGTTTGGCGGCCCCTTTATCGACGATCTCTTTATGGGGCGGCTCGACCCTGACGCTCACCCCTATTTTGCCGCTATCCATCAGTTGCGGGTCTCGGCCCACTGTCTGATCCGCCGCGATGGCGAGCTGGTGCAATATGTGCCGTTTGGCGCGCGAGCTTGGCATGCGGGGGTATCGAGTTGGCAGGGGCGGGAGGCGTGCAACGACTTCTCCATCGGCATCGAGTTGGAAGGGACTGACGAAACCCCCTATACCGAGGCCCAGTATCGGGCGCTGTCAGGGCTCACCCGAGCCATCTCAGGCCGTTATCCGGCGATTACCCACGAAAAAATTGTCGGTCATTGCGACATAGCTCCGGGGCGCAAAACGGATCCTGGTGCCAGTTTTCAGTGGGATCATCTGCGCCAGTTACTCAACCTTGAAAGCAAATAATAAAATTTAGTTTAGATTTTAAAATCAATGGCTTGCCGATCTGGCAGGCCATTGCCACCGCCAGTTGCTCAAATGTTATCTGTGAGCGCCATCAAAATTATTGGTCAGACCAATTTCTATGAGCTAAATCATGTTTACCCCGTTTTACCCCTTAAGTGGTGGGGTTGGTTCTTGATTCAGATCATCTTTTGAGTGGACTTTTCAAAAGGCCTCTGCTAATTTTCGCCCCATCCATGAAATTGGTAATACCAATTTAACAAAGTAGCCTCATGCCCTATCGCAAGATTACGCAACCCAAGTTGGCCGACGCCATTGTCGCCGAGCTGGAACAGATGATTCTGGAAGGCAGTCTGCAGTCCGGGCAGAAATTGTTGCCCGAGCGGGAACTCGCCATCCAGTTTCAGGTATCGCGCCCCTCCCTGCGCGAAGCCATTCAGCGGCTGGAAGCGCGCGGGTTGCTTTATCGCCGTCAGGGCGGCGGCACGTATGTGCAGAATGCCTTGAACAAGGGGATCGCTGATCCGCTGTTTGAACTGCTCAGTACTCACCCGGAAGCCCAGTATGACCTGCTGGAGTTTCGTCACGCGCTGGAAGGCATCTGTGCCTACTATGCGGCGTTGCGCGGGACCGAGTCCGATTTCGAGCGCATTCGTCAGGTGCAAATCACCATTGAAGAGGCGGGCCAGCTGGGCTCGCTGGTGGCCGAGTCAGCAGCCGTGACCCAGTTTTATCTGGCGGTGGCGGAGGCGTCCCACAACGTGGTGCTGCTGCATCTGCTGCGGGCGATGGGCCCGATGCTTGAGCAGAACATTCTGCAAAATAACGAAATTTTGAATCGCCGCCCGGGAGTGGTAGCCAAGATCCGTCGCCATCGTGCAAATCTGATCGAGGCTATTCTTTCGGGGGCTCCGGAGCGGGCCAGAACTGCTTGTCATGAGCATCTGGCCTTTATCGAGGACACCTTGTTGGATATGCAGAGGGAAGAGACCCGGATCCAGCGATCCATGCGTCGGATCCGTCAGCAGGAAAACTAATCCCACAAGGCTTTATTGTCGAATGTTTGCGCCCTTCGCCGCGCAATGCCGTGCAATCACAACAAAATAGGAACCAGCCATGTCTGATATCCTGAAGAACGATGTGGACCCGATAGAAACGCTGGAGTGGCTTGCCTCTCTGGAATCCTTGCTGCGTGAAGAGGGTCCGCAACGCGCTCAGTTCATTCTTGAACAGCTTGCTGAGAAAGCCCGCGCAAGCGGTGTGGACGTGGCTGCCAAGGCAAATCGCGATTACATCAACACCATCCCGTCCAGCGATGAGCCGGACTACCCGGGCGACCTGGAGATGGAACGCCGCATTCGCGCCATCATCCGCTGGAACGCCATGATGATCGTGCTGCGCGCTTCCAAGAAAGATCTGGACCTCGGTGGTCACATGTCTTCCTTCGCCTCTTCTGCGACCATCTATGATGTCTGCTTCAACCACTTCTTCCGCGCTCGCAGCGAGAAGGATGGTGGTGACCTGGTCTACTTCCAGGGTCACATCTCCCCGGGCATCTATGCCCGCGCCTTTGCTGAAGGTCGTCTGACCGCAGAGCAGCTGGACAACTTCCGTCAGGAAGTGGATGGCAAGGGTATCCCTTCCTATCCGCACCCGAAACTGATGCCGGACTTCTGGCAGTTCCCGACCGTCTCTATGGGTCTGGGCCCTATCGCCGCCATCTATCAGGCGCGTTTCCTGAAGTACCTGACCGACCGTGGTCTCAAGGATTGCTCCGAGCAGACCGTTTACGCCTTCCTGGGTGACGGCGAGATGGACGAGCCGGAAGCCAAGGGTGCCCTGACCGTTGCCGTGCGTGAAAAGCTCGACAACCTGGTATTCGTGGTCAACTGCAACCTGCAGCGTCTGGATGGTCCTGTGGTCGGTAACGGCAAGGTGATCAACGAGCTGGAAGGTCTGTTTGCTGGCGCCGGTTGGGATGTCACCAAGGTGATCTGGGGTCGCAAGTGGGATGAGCTGCTGAAGAAAGATACTTCCGGCAAGCTGATCCAGCTGATGAACGAGACCGTGGACGGTGACTACCAGACCATGAAGTCCCGCGACGGTGGCTACATCCGCGAGAACTTCTTCAACCGTTACCCGGAAACGGCCGCGCTGGTCAAAGACATGACCGACGAGGAGATCTTTACCCTGAACCGCGGTGGTCACGATCCTCGCAAACTGTTCGCTGCGTTCAACAAGGCGACCCAGACCAAGGGCAAACCGACCGTTATTCTGGCCAAGACCATCAAAGGTTACGGCATGGGCGAAGCGGCTGAAGGCAAGAACATCGCGCACCAGGTCAAGAAGATGGAGCTGGACTCCGTGCGTCACCTGCGTGACCGCTTCAACCTGCCGGTGGCCGACGAGCAGCTGGCCGATCTGCCTTACCTGAAGATCGAAGCCGGTTCTGCCGAGCACAAATACCTGCACGACCGTCGCACCGCGCTGAAAGGCTATGTGCCGACCCGTCTGCAGGAGAGCACCACCAAGCTGGAAATCCCGGCGCTGGAAACCTTCGGCCCGCTGCTGGGTGAGCAGGCGCGCGAAATATCCACCACCATGGCGTTCGTGCGTTCCCTGAACGTGATGCTGAAAGACAAGTCTATCGGCAAGCGCATCGTACCGATCCTGGCTGACGAAGCCCGTACCTTTGGTATGGAAGGTCTGTTCCGCCAGATCGGTATCTACAGCCCGCACGGTCAGCAGTACACCCCGCAAGACCGTGACATCGTCTCCTACTACAAGGAAGACAAGCAGGGTCAGGTTCTGCAAGACGGTATCAACGAGCTGGGCGCCATGTCCTCCTGGCTGGCTGCTGCGACCTCTTACAGCACCAACGACTGCCCGATGATCCCGTTCTACATCTACTACTCCATGTTCGGCTTCCAGCGTGTCGGCGATATGGCGTGGGCAGCCGGTGACCAGCAAGCCCGTGGCTTCCTGCTGGGCGCGACCTCCGGTCGTACCACCCTCAACGGCGAAGGTCTGCAGCACGAAGATGGTCACAGCCACATCCTGGCCAACACCATCCCGAACTGCGTCTCCTACGATCCGTCCTACGCCTATGAAGTGGCAGTGATCGTACAAGACGGTCTGCGTCGCATGTACGGTGAGAAGCCGGAGAACGTCTTCTACTACATCACCACCCTGAACGAGAACTATGCGATGCCAGCCATGCCGCAAGGCGCGGAAGAAGGTATTCGCAAGGGTATCTACAAGCTGGAAACCGTTGCTGGCAGCAAGGGCAAGGTTCAGCTGCTGGGTTGTGGTTCCATCCTCGGTCATGTGCGCACCGCCGCCCAGATCCTGGCGAGCGAGTACGGCGTGGGTTCCGACGTGTTCAGCGTTACCTCCTTCAACGAACTGGCCCGTGACGGTCAGGACGTGGATCGCTGGAACATGCTGCACCCGACCGCCGAGGCTCGCGTACCGTACATCGCTACCGTACTGGGTTCCGAAGCCACCATCGCTGCGACCGACTACATGAAGTCCTTCGCCGATCAGGTTCGCGCCTTCGTACCGACCGAGCACTACCGTGTGCTGGGTACCGACGGTTACGGCCGTTCCGACAGCCGCGCCAACCTGCGTCGTCACTTCGAAGTGAACGAATTCTACGTGGTGGTTGCTGCCCTGACCGAACTGGCCAAGCGCGGCGAGATCGACAAGCAGGTTGTGGCTGATGCCATCACCAAGTACGGCATCGATGCCGACAAGGTCAACCCGCTGTACGCGTAAGAGGATCAAGTGTCGCGCCGCACTGCGGCGCGACACTATCTAGGTTTACAGTAAACGGTTAACGCGCGATACGCGTGAGGGCGGTCAGCCAGTCACGCGGATGCACGCAAGAGGATAAAGCACAATGTCCAAACAGATTATGGTGCCGGATATCGGCGCCGATGAAGTGGAAGTGACCGAGATCATGGTGGCCGTGGGCGATAAGGTCGAGCTCGACCAGTCCCTGATCGCTGTGGAAGGTGATAAAGCCTCCATGGAAGTCCCGGCCCCTGCCGCCGGTATCGTCAAAGAGATCCTGATCAAGGTAGGCGACAAGGTTGCCACCGGTTCCCAGATCATGATCTTCGAAGCAGAGGGCGCGGCTGCCGCTCCTGCTGCAGTTGCCGCCCCGGTAGCTGCTGCACCGGCCGCCGCTCCTGCCGCTGCCGCGTGCAAAGATGTACACGTACCGGACATCGGTGATGACGAAGTCGAAGTGACCGAGATCATGATTGCCGTGGGCGACATGGTTGAAGCTGACCAGTCCATCATTGCTGTGGAAGGTGACAAGGCCTCCATGGAAGTGCCTGCACCGTTCGCCGGTCGCGTGGTCGAGATCAAGGTTGCCACTGGCGCCAAGGTCTCTACCGGTTCCCTGGTAATGGTGTTTGAAGTGGCTGGCGCTGCGCCTGCTGCCGTTGCTGCTCCGGCTCAAGCCGCCGCTCCCGTGGCTGCTGCCCCGGTTGCCGCCGCTGCCAAAGAGGTCAACGTACCGGATATCGGTGGCGACGAAGTGGAAGTCACCGAGATCATGGTTGCCGTGGGTGACAAGGTTGAAGCTGACCAGTCCCTGATCGCGGTTGAAGGTGACAAGGCCTCCATGGAAGTGCCTGCGCCGTTCGCCGGTGTCATTAAAGAGATCAAGGTGAAGGCGGGTGACAAGGTCTCCACCGGTTCCCTGATCATGGTCTTCGAAGTAGCTGGCGCAGCTCCTGCCGCCGCCCCGGTGGCACAAGCTGCCGCTCCGGTCGCTGCTGCACCAGTTGCCGCTGCTCCGGCACCGGTTGCCCAGGCTGCTGCCGCTACCGATTTCGTTGCCAACGATGCTTACGTGCATGCCTCTCCGGCGGTACGTCGTCTGGCCCGTGAGTTCGGTGTCAATCTGGCCAAGGTTAAAGGTTCAGGTCGCAAAGGCCGCATCGTCAAAGAAGACGTGCAAGCCTATGTGAAGGATGCCATCAAGCGCGCCGAATCCGCTCCGGCTGCTGGCACCGGCACTGGCAACGGCATGAGCGTTCTGCCGTGGCCGAAGGTCGATTTCAGCAAGTTCGGTGAAGTGGAAGAGGTCGAACTGACCCGGATCCAGAAGATCTCTGGTCCTGCCTTGCACCGCAATTGGGCCATGATCCCTCATGTCACCCAGTTCGACGAAGCTGATACCACCGAGCTGGAAGCGTTCCGCAAAGAGCAGAACCTGATGCTCGAGAAGCAGAAGTCGGACGTGAAGATCACCCCGCTGGTGTTCATCCTGAAAGCCGCCGCCAAGGCGCTGGAAGCGCACCCGCGTTTTTGCAGCTCCCTGTCTGAAGATGGCAGCCGGATTATCATGAAGAAGTACATCAACATCGGTGTGGCGGTGGATACCCCCAACGGTCTGGTGGTTCCGGTGGTGCGTGATGTCAACAAGAAGGGCATCATGGAGCTGTCGCGCGATCTGGCCGAGATCTCCAAGAAGGCCCGTGCCGGCAAGCTGACCGCTGCCGACATGCAGGGCGGTTGCTTCACCATCTCCAGCCTGGGTGGCATCGGCGGTACCAGCTTTACCCCGATCGTCAACGCGCCGGAAGTGGCCATCCTCGGTGTTTCCAAGTCCGAGATGAAGCCGAAGTGGAACGGCAAAGAGTTTGTGCCGCGCCTGATGCTGCCGCTGGCTCTGAGCTACGACCACCGCGTGATCGACGGTGCCGACGGTGCCCGCTTCGTCACCACCATGAACGGTGTGCTGTCCGACATTCGTCGACTGGTCCTGTAAGTGAGAGGGCGGGCCCAGAGCCTGCCCTTTTTACTTCTCATTTCATTAACAGGATTGTAAACTTGCCCCGTTTTTTCACGGCCGCAGCCGCCCTCTTGTTTAAGTAAAAAGTAGGCTTGAGACTGCGCCGTCCGGGGATATAAGAACGACAAAGAGGTCATGATGAGTAAAGAAATCAAAACTCAGGTCGTAGTACTGGGTGCTGGCCCTGCCGGTTATTCCGCTGCTTTCCGTGCGGCTGACCTGGGTCTGGATACTGTTATCGTCGAGCGTTACTCCACCCTGGGTGGCGTCTGCCTGAACGTGGGTTGTATTCCCTCCAAGGCGCTGTTGCACGTTGCCAAAGTGATTGAAGAGGCCAAGGCGCTGGCCGAACACGGCATCATCTTCGGTGCCCCGCAAACCGACATCGACAAAGTCCGTCTGTGGAAAGAAAAAGTCATCAACCAGCTGACCGGCGGTCTGGCTGGCATGGCCAAGATGCGTAAAGTTCAGGTTGTTAACGGCTTTGGTAAATTTACCGGCCCGAACACCCTTGAAGTCACCGGGGAAGATGGCAAGACCACAGTCACCTTCGACAACGCCATCATCGCCGCCGGTTCCCGTCCGGTGAAGCTGCCGTTCATCCCCCATGATGACCCCCGCGTATGGGATTCTACCGATGCGCTGGAGCTGACAACCGTACCCGGCAAACTGCTGGTTATCGGTGGTGGCATCATAGGTCTGGAGATGGGTACCGTTTACTCCTCGCTGGGTTCCGAGATCGACGTAGTGGAATTTGCCGACCAGCTGGTACCGGCTGCCGACAAAGACATCGTCAAGATCTACACCAAGCGCGTGGCCAAGAAATTCAACATCATGCTGGAGACCAAGGTCACCGCAGTTGAAGCCCGTGAAGATGGCCTGTACGTCTCTTACGAAGGCAAGCACGCCCCTGCCGAGCCGGTACGTTACGACAACGTGCTGGTTGCCGTCGGTCGTGTACCGAACGGCAAGCTGATGGATGCCGAGAAGGCCGGTGTGACCGTGACCGAGCGCGGTTTCATCGAGGTGGACAAGCAGCTGCGTACCAACGTGGCGCACATCCACGCCATCGGTGACATCGTTGGTCAGCCGATGCTGGCCCACAAGGGTGTGCACGAAGGCCACGTTGCCGCCGAAGTTATCGCCGGCAAGAAGCACTACTTCGACCCGAAAGTGATCCCGTCCATCGCCTATACCGAGCCAGAGATGGCGTGGGTTGGTGTGACCGAGAAGGAAGCCAAGCAACAAGGGCTGAACTTCGAAGTCGCCACCTTCCCGTGGGCCGCGTCTGGTCGCGCCATTGCGTCTGATTGCTCCGACGGTATGACCAAGCTGATCTTCGACAAGGAGAGCGGCCGCGTCATCGGTGGTGCCATCGTCGGTACCAACGGCGGTGAACTGCTGGGCGAAATCGGTCTGGCCATCGAGATGGGTGCTGACGCCGAAGATATCGCGCTGACCATCCACGCTCACCCGACTCTGCACGAGTCAGTGGGTCTGGCTGCCGAAGTGTTCGAAGGCTCCATCACCGACCTGCCGAACGCCAAAGCCAAGAAGAAAAAGTAATTTTCTTCCCCCGCTTGCCTGAAAAAGCCGCTCAATCGAGCGGCTTTTTGTTTTCTCCGTAGCGCGCCGACTTTTCTAAAGCCAAATATGCTAAAGATAGGTTTTATCACGGACGAGAGATACCCAATGCTAGAGGCACCTATTCCACCCGATGAGGCATTGCGACTGGACACCCTGCGGCGGCTCTCTTTGCTTGATACCGAAGCAGAGGAGCGGTTTGACCGGCTGACCCGCATGGCCCGACGGGTGTTTGATGTCCCGATCGCGCTGGTGAGTCTGGTGGATGAAGATCGCCAGTGGTTTAAATCCTGTATCGGGCTGGAGGTCAGCGAGACCGCGCGGGATATTTCATTCTGCGGCCACGCCATCATGGGTAATGAGACCTTCATCGTACCCGATGCCTCGCTGGATCCCCGTTTTGCCGACAATCCGCTGGTAGTGGGCGGGCCTTGCATCCGCTTCTATGCCGGACAGCCACTGCAGATCGCCAATGGTTGCAAGCTGGGGACCCTCTGCATCATAGACACTGTGCCACGGGTCTTGAGTGACGAAGATGTGGGTCTGCTCAAGGATCTGGCGGCGATGGTGGTGCGGGAGCTCGAAGCGGTACAACTGGCCACCATTGATGAGCTGACCCGGATCTCCAATCGGCGCGGGTTCGTGATGTTGGCAGAGAAGAGTCTCTCGCTGGCCAGTCGCTTGCAGATGCCACTGGCGTTGCTCTATCTGGATCTCAATGGTTTCAAGGGGATCAATGATCGCTGGGGCCATGCGGAAGGGGATCGGGCCCTGATCGTCTTTGCCACTCTGCTCAAACAGGCTTTTCGGGGCGCCGATGTGTTTGCCCGCATGGGGGGCGATGAGTTTGCCGTCCTGCTACCCAATGTGGTGGAGGCGCAGGCGCAACTGGCTTATGAGCGTTTCAACACTATCTTGGCCGAGCACAATCGGCACAGTGGTTGTGGTTATGCACTGGCCTGCAGTACCGGGATCGTCAGCTATGACGGGCGCAGTTGTGTATCTCTGGCCGAGCTGCTTACCCGCGCCGATGAGCTGATGTATCAGCGCAAGCGGGATAGCAAGCGCTGACGGTTATACCGAAGGAGCAACCACGAGAAACAACAGAGAGCGCCGCGGCGCTCTCTGTTGTTGATGGTTCAGGTCAGGGTGTGGGTCAGAGCCGGAAGTTGCCAACCAGTTTGTCCAGCTGGCCGGAGAGCTGCTGCAGGCTGCGGCTGGACTCGGTCAGCTGGTGGGCGATATCGGCGGTCTCCATGGTGAGCTGGTTGATATCCTCCACATTGCGGTTGATCTCGCCCACCACGCTGGACTGTTCCTCGGTGGCGGTGGCGACCTGGATATTCATGTCGTTGATCTGGGTGATGTGGGCGGTGATCTGGCCGAGGGCAGCGTTGGCTGCATCGGCCTGACTCACCACTTCCAGACTCTGGTTACGCCCTTGTGCCATGGCACTGACGGCGCGGGCACTCTGCTCCTGCAAGCGGTTGATCATCCCCTGGATCTCGGCGGTCGAGGCGGCGGAGCGGTTGGCCAGATTGCGCACCTCATCCGCCACCACGGCAAAACCGCGACCCTGTTCACCGGCGCGAGCAGCCTCGATGGCGGCGTTCAGTGCCAGCAGGTTGGTCTGCTCCGAGATGCTGCGGATGGTTTCGAGGATGCTGCCGATGGAGTCGGTCTGGCTTGCCAGCGACTCGATAACCCCTGCCACCTGCTCAATATCGCCAGAGAGCCCGACGATGCCGTGGCGCGCCTGCGCCACCACTACCGCCCCCGCATCGGCCTGATCGTTGGCCTGTTTGGCAACGTCCGCTGCCAGCGAGGCGTTACCGGCGATCTCGCTCACCGTGGCCCCCATCTCGTGGATGGCGGTTGCCACCTGCACGGTGCGGTCGCGCTGGGCGGTACAGTTGTGCTGGGTCAGCTGCGCCTTGTTGGCCACCTCGTTGGCGGTGTCGGCGAGCTGGCGGGAGTTCTCTGCCACCTGCTCGATGGAGGCGTGGATCTTGGCGACGAAGTTGTTGAAGCCGGTGGCGACCTGACTCAGCTCGTCACGACCTTCCACCTTGAGGCGCTGTGTGAGATCCCCATCGCCGCTGCCCAGCTCCTTGAACAGGCGGGCCAGCTCGTTGAGCGGACGACTGACCGAGCCTGCCAGCAGCATCCCCATCAGCCCCATGACCAGCGCAATCACCAGCGAGATCATCAGGATCTCGTTGCGGGTCTGATCCAGCTCGGCATAGATCTCGGCTTGTGGCACCTGGGCCACCAGATACCAGTCGAGCAGCGGGATATAGCTGCTGGCCAGTACCATGGGCTCGCCGTTCACCTCGGCGTTGATGACGGCAAAAGGTTGTTTGGCCAGCAGGCTGCCGGTATCACCGCTGGCAATGCTGCCAAGGGTATCGCGTTCGATGCGGTTAGCCTCGGGGTGCAGCTTCACCTTGCCGCTGCCATCGACCATAAAGACGATGCCGCTCTCTTCCAGCCGGAAGTTGGCGACCATGGTCACCATGCTGTCGAGGGATTTGGCAAAGCCGGCCAGTCCACGACCGTTGAGCTGCTGGAAGTTGACGAACAGCTTCACCTCGCCGTTGCTCTCGCGAAAGATGCTGAGGGTCATCTCCTTCTGGCTCTTGGTGTAGTCATAGAACCAGCCATCCTGCGTTGGGGTCAGGTTGCGCAGGAAGCCATCCTGGTTGTAGTAGGCGGCACTCTGGCGATCGGCGAAAGAGGCGGTCACCAGACCATACTGGTTGGCCACATCCTTGAGCTGGTTGATGAGAATAGGCTCCTGCTCTTTGGGCATGCCCCGATCCACCCAGTCGAGGATGAAGCGGTCGGTGGCCAGTTGGCGGGCAGCCTGGGCGATGCCGTGGAGATCCTGTTCAATCTCCTTGCTGATCCGCTGGGTCAGGTTGGGCAGCTCCTGCTCGAACATCCGGTTTTCGATCAGTTGCTGGGCCGAGCGTTGACTGAAGTAGCCTACCAGCAGGCAGGAGACGACCACGGCCAGGGTGACCGTAGCCAGTATTTTCTGTTTAAGAGTGAGGGTTGCCAGCATAAACGTGCTCAAAAGGTGGAGGGTTGACGACCCTCATATTAGCGGCAGCGCTGCACCGTCCATGAGGTAGGCAGCCCTTTATTTGCGGATTACGTTTGCGCTCACAGGGGCGGCGGCTCGCCCCTCCGGCATGCTGGCTGCGCGGGATGCGGATTGGCGGTTGCGCTAACCGCCACGCTCCTTATAGTAGAAGCCATCTTTGGTGACTGACCCCCTGAATAATATGGAAAATATGATGCGCAGCTTTGGTGCGGGATGGACCCGTCTGCTTTTGGTGTTGGTGGCGCTCAGCCCTCTGCTGGTTCACGCCGCTGATGGTGGGCGTCCCAAGATTGCTCTGGTGCTCAGCGGCGGCGGCGCCAAGGGATCCGCCCATATCGGCATCCTCAAGGTGCTGGAGCAAAAACGTATCCCGGTCGACATCATAGTGGGTACCAGTATGGGCTCCTACGTGGCGGGCATGTACGCCATGGGGCTCAGCGCCGAAGAGGTGGAGCGCGCTACCCTGGCCATTGACTGGAACAAGGGCTATCAGGACAAAGTGGGCCGCGATGAGCTCTCTTTGCGCAAGAAGCAGCAAAACGAACAGTATCAGCTGCGTACCGATATCGGGGTCAATGGCGATGCAGTGCAGTTAGCGGATGGCTTCTTCCAGGGCCAATCCATGGCCAGTCTGCTGCGGGGGGCGACCTCCAATCTGCCGGTGCAGCACAGTTTTGATGACCTGCCGATCCCCTATCGGGCGGTAGCGACCGACATGGAGACGGTCACCCCCTTTGTGCTGGGGAGCGGCAGCCTCGCCAAGGCGATGCAGGCCTCCATGTCCATCCCGGGGGCACTCAAGCCCGTCGATTGGGACGGGCATATTCTGGCGGACGGGGGCAGTGTCAACAACATGCCGGTGGATGTGGCCAAGGCGATGGGGGCCGATGTGGTGATCGCGGTGGATATCAGCGCCAAGCTACGCACCCGGGAGTCCCTCAAGTCTGGTCTGGCGATGATCGATCAGCTCACCACCTACATGACCCAGGTGGGCACTGAAAAACAGAAGGCGCTGCTGGGGCCCAAGGATATTCTGCTAGTCCCCGAGTTTGGTGGCATGGGGATCGCCGATTTCGCCCGCATGCCGGAGGGGATCAAGATGGGGGAGGCGGTCGCCGAAAAGGCAGCGCTGCAGCTTGACTCGCTGTCCCTCAGCAAGGAGCAGTACGCCGCCTATCGCAACCAGAAATTGAGCCGTCGTGCCGAGCGCAGTGGTCAGCCCGCCTACTTTATCGACAAGGTGGAGATCATCAACAAGTCGCGCCTCTCTGATGAGACAGTGCGCGCCATGCTCAAAGTGCGGCCGGACAAGGTGCAGACCAACGAGAGTCTGGAAGCAGGTATTCGTCGCCTCTATGCATTGGAGTCGTTTGATCGCATCACCTATGAGGTGGAAGAGCGCGATGGGGAGAATGTGCTGGTGGTGGATGCCAGCGAGAAGAACTGGGGGCCGGGTTACCTCAACTTTCAGTTTGGCTTCACCGATGACTTCGAGAACACCTCCAACTACAACGTTGGCATGTCCTACACCCTCACCAACGTCAACGATTTGGGGGCCGAGTGGCTGACCGAGGCATCGCTGGGCACCGCCAAGCACCTAAAGACCAACTTCTATACCCCGCTTGAGCCTTCCCAGACCTTCTATGGTGAGGCAAGTCTGGCCTATGACCAGACCCAGCGCCGGCTGTTCTTCCCCGACCCTGACCCCTCGTCAGTGCAGCTCAGTTATCTCGACTCTGAATACTCTTTCTTCAGCACTAATGTCGCTGTTGGCTGGAATCGCCAGCCATGGAGCCGCTTGTCGATGGGGCTGGAGGGGCAGACTGGCAAAATCGATGTAAAAAATATCAATGACCTGGAGGTGGATGCCAATGCATGGGGGCCTTATGCCCGTTTCGAGCACGATACCCTCGATAGTCTCTACTTCCCTTACCAAGGGGTTAAGTGGGATATGAAGCTGGGGTATTCCCACGTCGATCTGGCTGGGGAGCCCTCCGAGAGCTCCCGCAGTGAGGGGTGGAACTATCACTTGTCGATGATCAAACCCTGGTCCTGGGACCGCCATAGTCTCAACCTTATCCTCGAAGGGGGCGGCTCAGGCAGTGAAGAGGTGGTGCCGCTGCACATTCAGGATCTGGGGGGGCTGTTCCGCCTCTCCGGTTTCCAGCGCTACCAACTGAGTGGCCGCTACAGCCTGTTTGGCGGCTTGCGTTACATCTATCGGGTGGCAGACAACGACTTCGGCGCGCTCAAGGTGCCGCTCTATCTGGGTGGATCTCTGGAGCAGGGGGGGGTCTGGAACAAAGGCGATGATATCAGCCTGGAGAGCTCGTTTACGGCTGGCTCTGTCTATGTGGGAGTCGAGAGCTTCCTTGGCCCCATTTTCCTTGGCTACGGCATGGCGGAGGGGGGCAATGATGTCTTCTATCTGCAATTGGGCAGTACGTTCGAATAATGCCAAATTGCTGCCAATTTGTTAACTCTGGTTGGTGGTGGGCAGTAATTTTTCAAAAAATATCAGGCTGGTTAGTTGGTTACGTTTTTGTGATGAATAAGTAAACAGGGTTTGGATTTTAATTAGTCGTTAAAACTTATATAGTGGGGAGCACCCTACGGGGTGTCCTGCAAGGACGATCGCCGCGAGCGTGGGCGAACCCCAAAAAAAGACCAAAGAGGAATTAGTCGTGCTTGAAACATACCGTAAACACGTCGCAGAACGTGCTGCCGAGGGCGTGGTCGCCAAGCCTCTGGATGCAGAGCAAGTCGCCGCCCTGGTAACGCTTCTCAAGAACCCGCCCGCTGGCGAACAAGACTTTCTCAAAGAGCTGTTGTCCTCCCGCATTCCCCCCGGAGTTGATGAAGCTGCCTATGTTAAAGCCGGTTTTCTCACCGCCGTCGCCAAGAGCGAAGCCCACTCTCCGATCCTGACCGCGGCAGAAGCCGTTGCGCTGTTGGGTACCATGCAGGGTGGCTACAACATTCAACCGCTGATCGATCTGCTGGATCATGCCACGCTGGCGCCGCTGGCCGCCAAGGGGCTCTCCCACACTCTGCTGATGTTCGACTCCTTCCACGACGTGGAAGAGAAGGCCAAGGCGGGCAATGCCCACGCCAAGCAGGTGATGCAATCCTGGGCTGATGCGCAGTGGTTCCTCTCCCGCCCCGAGTTGGCCGAGAAGATCACCGTCACCGTGTTCAAGGTAACTGGCGAAACCAACACTGACGACCTCTCTCCGGCACCGGACGCCTGGTCCCGCCCGGACATTCCGCTGCACGCCCTGGCGATGCTGAAAAACGCCCGTCCCGGCATCACCCCCGACAAAGATGGTGCCGTTGGCCCCATCAAGACCATCGATGCCCTGAAAGAGAAGGGTTTCCCGTTGGCCTATGTGGGTGACGTAGTCGGTACCGGTTCTTCCCGTAAATCCGCCACTAACTCGGTGCTCTGGTTTATGGGCGACGACATTCCGTTCGTGCCGAACAAGCGCGCTGGCGGTGTCTGTCTGGGTGGCAAGATTGCCCCGATCTTCTTCAACACCATGGAAGATGCCGGCGCCCTGCCCATCGAAGTGGACGTCTCCAAGCTGGAAATGGGCGATGTGATCGACATCTACCCCTTTGCCGGCAAGATCTGCAAACATGGCACCGAGCAGGTGCTGGCGCAGTTTGAACTGAAAACCGAGGTGCTGATCGACGAAGTGCGCGCTGGTGGCCGTATCCCGCTGATCATCGGTCGTGGTCTGACCGACAAGGCTCGCGAAGCCATGGGTCTGCCATTTTCCACCGTATTCCGTCGCCCGCAGCCGGTGGCCGATACCGGCAAAGGCTTCACCCTGGCCCAGAAGATGGTGGGCAAGGCGTGTGGCGTGCAGGGCATTCGCCCCGGCACCTACTGCGAGCCCAAGATGACCACGGTCGGCTCCCAGGACACCACGGGCCCGATGACCCGCGACGAGCTGAAAGATCTGGCTTGTCTCGGCTTCTCCGCCGACCTGACCATGCAGTCCTTCTGCCACACCGCGGCCTATCCCAAGCCCATTGACGTGCAGACTCATCACACCCTGCCGGATTTCATCATGAACCGTGGCGGTGTGAGCTTGCGTCCGGGTGACGGCGTCATTCACTCCTGGCTGAACCGCATGCTGCTGCCGGATACCGTGGGTACTGGTGGTGACTCCCACACCCGTTTCCCCATCGGCATCTCCTTCCCTGCGGGCTCCGGTCTGGTGGCTTTCGCTGCAGCCACCGGCGTGATGCCGCTGGACATGCCGGAGTCCGTACTGGTGCGCTTCAAGGGCCAGCTGCAACCGGGTATAACCCTGCGTGATCTGGTTCATGCCATCCCCTACGCCGCCATCCAGAAAGGGCTGCTGACCGTCGAGAAAGCGGGCAAGAAGAATATCTTCTCCGGCCGCATCCTCGAAATCGAAGGTCTGCCGACTCTCAAGGTAGAGCAGGCATTCGAGCTGGCCGATGCCAGCGCCGAGCGCTCTGCCGCCGGTTGCACCATCAAGCTGGATCAGGCACCGATCATCGAGTACCTGAAGTCCAACATAGTGATGCTGAAATGGATGCTCTCCGAAGGCTACGGCGACGTGCGCACCATTACCCGCCGCATCAAGGGGATGGAAGAGTGGCTGGCCAACCCTGTGCTGATGGAAGCGGACAAGGATGCCGAGTACGCCGAGATTATCGAGATCGATCTGGCCACCATCAAGGAGCCAATCCTCTGCGCGCCGAACGATCCGGACGATGCCCGTCTGCTCAGTAGTGTTGCTGGCGACAAGATCGACGAGGTATTCCTCGGTTCCTGTATGACCAACATCGGCCACTTCCGCGCAGCGGGTAAATTGCTTGAGAAGTATCAGGGCGAACTGCCGACCCGCATGTGGATAGCGCCGCCCACCAAGATGGACAAGGATCAGCTGACCGAAGAGGGCTACTACGGCATCTTTGGCCGCGTCGGAGCCCGCATCGAGATCCCGGGCTGCTCCCTGTGCATGGGCAACCAGGCACGAGTAGCGGAAGGGGCCACAGTGGTTTCCACTTCCACTCGTAACTTCCCGAACCGTCTGGGTAAAGGTGCCAACGTCTACCTGGCCTCTGCGGAGCTGGCAGCAGTTGCCGCTATCCTCGGCAAGATCCCGACCGTGGCAGAGTACCTGCAGTACGCCAAGACCCTAGATGCCACAGCGGCAGATACTTACCGCTACCTCAACTTCAACGAGATCGCCTCCTACACCAAGAAGGCCGATGCGGTGATCCTGCAGCAAGCTGTTTAACGGAGTTCTTGCGCTATTTACGCGATAAGAAGTCAATAATGCCGCGTATTTACGCGGCATTATTTATTTGTGTGTTATTTGTCGTCTTTCTTGAGAGGGACTTACAGGTTCCTGCTCGAGAAGGTCAATCACCTGTTTGGTGGTTCGTTTTATAAACACTTTGCGTTATTTTGTTAGGTTATGAGCGGTAATGATGGGGCATCGTTATCGAGGGAAAGTGGATATCTGTTCACTGGGTGCTTGCTTTGGGCAGGCCTGACGAATTGCGGCGTGGTTCTTTATGTTTCTGTTCAGGCTAGATCTCTCCCAAACCCGGTTACGTTTCGGTGCCACCTTGCTGGTGTTTGCCCTGCCACTGTTGGCGGGGAGCTGGATCATCAACAGCAATTATGTACAGGATTTGAAAGCTGACTCCAGCGCGTCGGCCCACAAGGCCAGAGCTCTGCTGGAGGCCATGCTGGATCATGCGGAGCAGGCCAATCGGGAGGTATTGCCGCTGGTCAATGCTCCTTGTGCCGAGAATAAGTTGGTTCTGCGTACCAAGGTTGCGCTCGAGCCCTTCTTGCGTTCGGTTAATCTGGTTCGCGATGGCATCATCAACTGCACCTCGCTGTTTGGTGAGGCCAATGATGCTGACGACGGCTCCATCTACACCGGTCGCAAGCTGCTGCTGATGAGTGGCAATCGGGTGCGGCAGAATCATCCGCTGCTGGTGGTGCGCACCGAGCAGGGCAGGGATGCGGCCTTGAGTGCCATCGACAGCTCCCAGCTCAGTTTTATGCTCTCCCTGAGTGGCCAATCCAGCGAGCTGTTTTTGCAGGTAGGGTCGGCCCGCCTTGATGAGTCGGGCCGCTATCTGAGTGACCCGCCCAAACTGCACCGCAGCACCGGCTTGGCGTTAAGCTCATCGCACTATCCCTTCACCATTCATGCCGGTTACTCCCTGCCGCGTTACTGGCAGTCGGTGTGGGAGGCACGGCGTATGGCGCTGTTGTGGCTGGGGGTGTCTTCTTTCTTGTTGTCTTGGGCTGTGTGGTGGATTCTGGGGCGCCCCGGCTCACCAAGTGACGAGCTGCGCCGAGCCCTGCGGGCCAGGGAGTTTGTGCCCTATCTGCAACCGCTGGTCGCCAGTAATGGCGGCCGTATGACAGGGGCAGAGGTTCTGATGCGCTGGCAACATGCGACCGAGGGAATGATCCGCCCCGATCTCTTTATCCCGCAAGCGGAAGAGTCGGGGCTGATCGTTCCCATGACCAACCAGATCATACAACGAGTGGCGAGTCAGTTAAGCCGGGTACAGGAGCAACTGCCCGACGGTTTTCATCTCAGCTTCAACATCAGCGCCGCCCATTGCCACGACTTTGCCCTGCTGGCCGAGTGTCGCGCCTTCCTCGGCCACTTCGTCCCCGGCAAGGTGGTACTGGTGCTGGAGCTGACCGAGCGGGAGCTGTTGATGTCGGATCCCCAGACCCTCTCCCTGTTCCGTCAGCTGGATGAGATGGGAGTCAAACTCGCCATCGACGACTTTGGTACCGGCCACTCCAGCCTGGCTTACCTGCAGCAGTTTCATGTGGACTACCTCAAGATCGACCAGTCCTTTATCGCCCGCATCGGCACCGAGTCCCTCTCGGAACATATCGTGGACAACGTGATCGATCTGGCGACCCGGCTCGGTCTGGCGTTGGTGGCGGAAGGGGTGGAGACCGAGCGTCAGGCTGATTATCTCAGGGCCAAGGGGGTCGACTATCTGCAGGGCTACCTGTTCGCCCGTCCCATGCCGCTGCGCCAGTTCTGCGAGGAGCTGCTGCCGGAAGAGGCACAGACCCGGCAGCCAGATGGGGTGCGGAGCATCTCGAACGCGACCTGATCTATCGGTGACAGATGGGCGGCAAAGCTCCCGCCAGGAAGGGTAGGGGAGTGCTCTCTCCCTATCCCTCCTCGAGTGCAGGGGCTTGTTTTCCATGCCTTGTGGCTCGCTTTTCGGTAGAATCGGCGCTCATTTTGACGTCAGTAAAAGATGAGGCGCGGTATGACGGTTCAGTTCCAGGCATTTCACAGCATCAAGGCGATCGGTAATCGGGAGGTGCTGTTCAACTGGTCGAGAACCAATCCCCTCGGGGCGCTGGATCAGGTATGGCGCCCGACAACCCGCGATGAGCTGCAAGCGCTGCTGCGGGAACACCCCGAGCGCAAGTTGCGTCTTATCGGCTCCGGCCTCTCTTTCGAACCCATTCACAGCGTCTATGCCGAGGGCAGTCAGGCGCTGCTGGTGGACTTGCACCACCTGCGCGGTCAGTTGGCGAAAACCGCCGATACCGTGACCTATCAGGCGGGGACGCCGCTCGACATCGTCTATGCCGAGCTGATTGCCATGGAGCGGATGCTGCCTGCATCCCCCGGCGTTATCGGCATCCAGACCCTGGGCGGCGCGCTCAGCACCGGCACCCATGGTCAGGGGCTGCACCAGTCAGCCCTCTGCGATGCGGTGGAGGCCATGACTGTGATGCTGGCCAGTGGCGAGATTATCCGTGTCGATCGCACTGACCCGCGCTTCGGCGCCTTCGTGATGGGGATGGGGATGCTCGGCATCCTGCTCGACGTCACCCTGCGTACCGTACCGAATCGCATCATGCGCTGCACCAAGTTCACCACCGACTACCCCTTCCTGCTGGAACACAACGAGCGGCTCAACCGCGAGCACGGCTTTGTGAAGAGCTGGTGGTTTGCCTGGACTGGCGAGAGCCACATCTGGCTGGTGGATCCCGCCTCCGATGAGGAGGTGGCCCGTTACCGGGCCGGTGGCAGCGAGCCGCTGCTGCTGGAGGGCGATATCGACGCCCGCATGAATGCCACCATTGATGCCACCTTGCAGAAGATGGCGAAAGACACCAAAGATGAGGCGCTGGCGGGGGAGCACTTCGAGACGGTGCGCCGCTTCAAGGATGCCTCCGATCTGGTGGGCAACGTCTACCAGATCCTCTGCAAGGGGATCCCTGCACCCCAGATCAACTGCGAGGTGGCGGTACCGCTTCATCGCATGAACGAGGCGCTGGAGACTCTGCAAGCGTGGCAGCAGGCCAACCCGGGCGTGCTGCACTATCCCTTTATCCTGCGCTGCACCGGTCCTTCCGAGGCTTGGCTCAGCGCCGCCCATGGCCAGCCGGTCTGCTGGGTTGGTTTCCTGGTCTATCTGGCGGCGGACGGTACCTTCGTCAACGGCTCCATGGAGCAGATGCGCGAGCTGCAGCAACTGCTGGTGCCGCTCGGTGGCATCCCCCATTTCGGCAAGCATCTGGCGATGGATCTCTACGACTTCCCGGCCCTGCTGCCGCGCTGGAACGACTTTGTGGCGTTGAAAGCCGAGCTCGATCCCCATGGCCGCTTCGAAAACCGCTGGCTCAGCGACCTGTTTGCCAACCGGTAAGGATCTGACATGACCGATATGCAAGATACCCGCGTACTCATCACCCTGCCGAACCGAGGGGAATCATCGATATGACCGATATGCAAGACACCCGGATCCCCGTGACCCTGCTGACCGGCTTTCTCGGCAGCGGCAAGACCACCTTGCTCAACCACTGGGTCAAGCAGCCCGAGCTCGGCGAGTGCGCCGTGCTGATCAACGAGTTCGGCTCGGTGGGGCTGGATCACCATCTGGTGCAGCAGGTGGACGAGCAGGTGATGCTGCTCGATTCGGGCTGCATCTGCTGCTCGGTGCAGGGCTCTCTGGTGGAGGCGCTGCAGGGGCTGTTTATGAAGGCCATCCAGCGCAAGATCAAACCGTTCAAGCGGCTGATTATCGAGACCACCGGTCTGGCCGACCCGGCCCCCGTGCTCTTTACCCTGCGCGAAGAGGGCTTTATCGCCCAGCGTTACCGCTTCGACGGCACCGTCACAGTGGTGGATGCCGGTCATATCGAGCAGCAGTTGGCGGTCCAGTATGAGGCGGTGAAACAGGTGGCGCTGGCGGATCTGCTGGTGGTGAGCAAGGGGGATCTGGTGGACGGCGAGCAACTGGCACGGGTCGAAGCCCAACTGGCGGCTCTCAATCCTGCGGCCCCCATCCAGCAGGTGACCAATGGCGAGCTGTCGCCCAAGGTGCTGGAGAAGCTGGGCGCCTACAACGAAGCAGCGGGGCGCGATGTGCGCCAGCTGCTGGCCTGGCTGCGCACCGAATCCCCCAAGCAGGGATTGGCTTCACCGATGCAGCCGAAGATGCAGCCGTTCGCCGCCAAGGTGGGCACGGCGGCGCCGACCCATTTCGAGCATGGCAGCGCTTTTGCTCACAACAATATCGAAAGCTTCTCCCTGCGCATCGGCGAGCCGCTCAAGCCCTCTCGCCTGCTGGCTGCCATCGATGCGGTGCAGGCCCAATATGGCGATGCCCTGCTGCGCCTCAAGGGGATCTTGCAGCTGGAAGGGGAGAGCCAGCCGGTGGTGATCCACGGCGTCCACGGTCAGCTCTATCCGTTGCAGGCATTGGGGGATTGGCCGGAGGGCAAGGCTCAGTCCCGGCTGGTGTTTATCGTGAAAAGTCAGGACAAGGCGGGAATAGAGCGACTCTTTATGGCGACCCTCAAGGCCCCCGAGCCCACCCTGGAAGAGCGGCTCAAAGCCATGCTCGGCCAACCGGACGCCTGACAGGCCAACGTGACCCGCCCCGTTGTAACCCAACGAGTGCGGGTCTCTTTTTATGCAAGCGATGCGAGAGAGGAGGGGGCGGTTATGTCAGAACATTCACAGAGGGTGACTCCCGCCCAGCGCAAGTGGCTGCCCCTGCTGGCAGCGGTCGGTTTCTTTATGCAGGCGCTGGATGGCACCATTCTCAACACCGCCCTGCCCAGCATGGCCGAGACGTTGGGGGAGAGCCCGCTGCAGATGCAGTCGGTGATCATCGCCTACATGCTGACGGTGGCGCTGCTGATCCCGGCCTCCGGCTGGCTGGCGGACAGGTTCGGTACCCGCCGCATCTATCTGGCCGCCATCTCGCTCTTTACCCTGGGATCAATCGCCTGCGCCGCCTCCAACTCCCTTCCCATGTTGGTGGCGGCCCGTGTGTTGCAGGGGATTGGCGGCGCTCTGCTGATGCCGGTGGGGCGGTTGGCGGTGCTGCGGGTCTATGACAAGCACGAGCTGTTGCGGGTGATGTCGTTTGTCACCATCCCGGGGCTGCTCGGCCCGCTGATGGGGCCGGCGCTCGGTGGCTGGCTGGTGGAAGTGGCGAGCTGGCATTGGGTGTTTCTCATCAACCTGCCGGTGGGGCTGCTCGGCTTTATCGCCAGCTGGCACTTTATGCCGGAGCTGCGGCAGCAGACTGCCCGGTTCGACTGGCAAGGGTTCGTGATGTTCAGCGTCGGTATGGTGCTGGTGTCGGTCGGTTTGCAAGGGCTGGGGGAGCACAGCATCGCTACCGGTTGGGCGCTGTTTGCGCTGATCTTCGGGCTGGCGGCGATGGCGAGTTACTGGCTCTATGCAGCCAATGCGGAGCAGCCGCTCTTTAGCTTGAAGCTGTTCAAAACATCCAGCTTCGCCATCGGCATCTGGGGCAACCTGTTTGCCCGCCTCGGCAGCGGTTCCATGCCATTTCTCACGCCGCTCTTCTTGCAACTGGGGCTCGGCTTTTCACCGAGTAAGGCGGGGATGACCATGATCCCCACAGTGATTGGCGCCATGCTGACCAAGACGCTGGTGAACAAGCTTATCCCCAAGGTGGGTTATCGCCGCATTCTGATCGGCAACACCCTGCTGCTGGGGGCGATGATCGCCAGTTTCTACTTTATCGACAACCAGCTCCCTTATGGGGTCTTGCTGGGCTGGCTGGCGATCTTCGGCGCCATCAACTCGCTGCAGTTCTCCGCCATGAACACTCTCACGCTACAAGATCTCAGCCCGACCCTGGCCAGCAGCGGCAACGGTCTGCTCTCGGTGGTGATGCAGCTCTCCATGAGTTTGGGGGTGGCGATTGCCGCCAGCCTGCTCGGGCTCTTCTCGGCGGGATCGTCAGCTGCCAACGGTCAATGGCTGGCCGGGTTCCACCTTACCTACCTCTGTGTCGGGCTGCTCTCCATGCTGGCGGCGCTGATCTTTGCCCAGCTGGCGCGCGATGGGGCTATGCCGTCGGCGCGGGCAGATAGCTGACTTCGCAGGGGAGCTGCGCCAGCACTTCCGCCAGATGCTCGGTCGCCAGCAGAAAGGTCTGCTCCGGGTGGCCCGGGGTCCAGGTGAAGGCGGCGTGGCTGAGCAGTTGAGGATCCACCAGTAGCGGAATATCGGCGCGGGGCAGAAAGGGACAGACCGCCCCCGGCAGACAGCCGATCGCCGTCTGCATCTCCTCGGCGGTGCAGATGGAGGGCTTGGCGCCGAGCGCAGCCTTGACCGCCTTGTTGTCGAGTCGCCCGTTCCTGTGGGTCAGCAGCAGGGCGAAGCGGCCATCCTTGAACTTGAGAAACAGGGTCTTGCTGAACTCCGCCTGCCAGCCGAGGCGGACCTTGACCCGTTCGTCGGTGGCGTAGTCGAGGATCGGCTCGTGCTCATAGCGCTGGTGGGGCAGTTCGGCCAGCAGCTGGCAGTTGAAATGGTGAATGGTATCGAGTGGCATGGGGTTCTCCTGTAGTGGGCGCTACCCTGCCAGCCTCGCAGGGCCGGGCCCTCTTATTTCGCTATAAACGACAAGGGCGCCGTGAGGCGCCCTTGTCGATCAGTGATGCTGCAATTCACACGCTTCCCAATGAAAGGGAATGGGGCACAACTGCTGGGAGGTTTTGTCATAAGCCTGCCACAGCTCGCCGATGGTGCGGCCATCGATGGGGTGGCGCAGATCGGGGGCCAGCTCGGCCAGCGGCCACAGCACGAAGGCGTTGGTGAGTACTTCACCGCGCGGTAGCACCAGCGGGGTGTCGCAGACCAGCTCGCCATAGAGCAGCAGATCGAGATCCAGGGTACGCGGGGCGAACTTCTTGGCATCCGGCTCGCGGCCGTGGGCGAACTCCATGGCCCGCAGTCGCTGGCAGACGGTGGCCAGCGGCAGGTCGGTCTCGGCAGCCGCTACCAGGTTGTAGAAGGGGCGGCCGTTGAAGCCGACCGCCTCGCTTTCGAATACCCGAGAGACCCGCAGCTCGCCAAATTCGGCGTGCAGGGCATCGAGCCCGGCGCGGATATGGCGATCTCGCTCGATGTTGGAACCCAGGCTGATATAGATGGTGGTCATCAGTTGCTGCTCGCGGCCGGCGTGCGATGGCGCAGGATTTCGACGCCGACCCCGGCGGCATTGGGCACGGCGCCCGGTTTGGTCAGGGTCACCTTGACCCACTGCACCCGCTCGTCATCCAGCACCAGCATGGCGACCTGTTCGGCCATGGTCTCGACCAGTTCGACCACCTTGCCGGTGACATGGGCGCAGATTTTGTTGGAGAGGTCGGCATAATCCAATGCCAGCTTGATATCGTCAGTTGCTGCTGCGGGGCGGTTGTCGAACCCCATCTCGAGGTCAAAGCGAAGCTTCTGGCGAATGCCCTTCTCCCACTCATATACACCGATAGTGGTCAAAACCTCGAGTCCGCGAATAAACACCTTGTCCATGACTGTACTTCTTCTTTACTCTTGATGGGCTGTGATAACAGCGCAGGGATGCTGGCCGGGCAACAGGCTTGCCGGCGCGCTCAGGTTGGGCAAGGACCCATGCCAGCGTGTGTGGCGGCATCATACCCCATTCATATCGTGGTAAAAACGACCAAGATGACGGCCCTGACGATTTTGATGATTATTCTGGCCTACCTGGGTGGTTCACTATCCAGTGCTGTGCTGGTCTCCCGTTGTAGCGGTCTGCCCGACCCGCGGGATCATGGCTCCCACAATCCGGGGGCAACCAATGTGCTGCGCCTCGGCGGTCGAGTTGCTGCGCTGGTAGTGCTGCTGCTCGATGTGCTTAAGGGCACGGCCCCCGTCTATCTCGCCTGGTATCTGCAAATCAAACCCGTCTACCTCGGCTTTATCGGGGTCGCCGCCTGCCTTGGTCATATGTATCCCCTCTTCTTTCACTTTCGCGGCGGCAAGGGGGTGGCCACGGCACTGGGTACCATGATGCCGCTCGGCTTTACCATGGGAGGCGCCGTTATCGGCACCTGGCTGCTGGTGCTGCTGGTCAGCGGCTACTCCTCGCTGGCCTCGATCATTACCGTGCTGCTGACTCCTCTATTTACCTACCTGCTCAAACCTGAGTACACCCTGCCGGTCTCTTTGCTCTCTTGCCTCATTCTGATCCGCCATCACGAGAACATCTCCCGCCTGCTAAAGGGGGAGGAACCCCGGCTATGGGGGCGAAAATCCGGCAACTGCGCCGAGGAAGTGGCAAAAATGAGCGATGTTGCGCAAAAAAAAGACGAACGAAACAAAAAGTGAAATTTCCCGTTGACCATCAGCCTTAAAATCCGTTTAATAGCGCCCACGCCCAGATAGCTCAGTCGGTAGAGCAGGGGATTGAAAATCCCCGTGTCGGCGGTTCGATTCCGTCTCTGGGCACCAAGATTTGGTGCCATGAAATAAAAATTTGTTCATGCACAATAGTTTAAAGTGTGCCGGCTTAGCTCAGTAGGCAGAGCAACTGACTTGTAATCAGTAGGTCACCAGTTCGATTCCGGTAGCCGGCACCATTTATAGATTTGCCCAGATAGCTCAGTCGGTAGAGCAGGGGATTGAAAATCCCCGTGTCGGCGGTTCGATTCCGTCTCTGGGCACCAAGTACAATTCCTCCTTAGTTCAGTCGGTAGAACGGCGGACTGTTAATCCGTATGTCACTGGTTCAAGTCCAGTAGGAGGAGCCATTTAAAAAGCCCTTGTCGCAAGACAAGGGCTTTTTTTTATTGGGCCAAGCCCGTTTATAACCATAAAAACAACCACACACGCACAGATGAACCGCAGGATAGATATGGAAAATCATGTAGTTATAGAGTCAAAGGGGCGACTTGCCGCCATTCGGGACTGGCTGGAGCCCGTGCTGGTGCTGCTTATTCTCGGCAGCCTGTTCGGTTACCTCGGCAGCCAGATGGGCCTCTCGGCCATGGTCAACACCCTGTTCAATACCGCCCACCAGCTGCTGCTCAATACCGTGCTCTTTATCATGGGGATCACGGTGCTCTCCGGTGCCCTGAGCCAGCTGCTCAGCGAGTTCGGGGTGATCCGCCTGCTGGAGGTGCTGCTGGCCCCGCTGATGAAGCCGGTGTTTCGCCTGCCAGGTCGCACCGCGCTGGCTGCCCTGATGACCTTCTTCTCCGACAACCCGGCGGTGATCAGCCTCGCCAAGGACAGCCGCTTTCGCAAAGGCTTCACCCCTTGGCAGCTGGTGTCGCTCACCAACTTCGGCACCGCCTTTGGCATGGGGCTGATCGTGGTGACCTTTATGGCCACCCTGCAGTTGCCGAGCGGTGAATCCACCGCCAGCGCGGCGCTGATCGGCCTGCTGGGCGCTCTGGTGGGCTCGGTAGTCTCTACCCGACTGATGCAGCGGATGATCCGCCCGCTGGTGGGTGAAGAGCTGATCGATGACCAGCCTGCGGGCAACGGCCCCAAGGTGGGAGTGACCAAAGAGGCCGCTCCCGGCTGGCTGCGGATCCTCAACTCCCTGCTCGATGGCGGCAAATCCGGCGTGGAGCTGGGGATGGCGGTGATCCCCGGGGTGCTGATCATCAGTACCTTCGTGATGCTGCTGACCTTCGGCCCGGGCGACAAGGGGTATACCGGCGAAGCATTTCAGGGGGTTGCCCTGCTGCCGGTGCTGGCCGCCAAGGTGAGCTGGCTGTTTGACCTGCTGTTCGGTTTCAAGCAGCCGGAGCTGGTCGCCTTCCCTGCTACCTCGCTCGGCGCGGTCGGTGCCGCCATGTCGCTGGTGCCCCCCTTTATCGCCAAAGGGTGGATCACCGGTAACGAGGTCGCGGTGTTTACCGCCATGGGGATGTGCTGGAGCGGCTTCCTGAGCACCCACACCGCCATGCTGGATGCCCTCGGCTATCGCCACCTCACCTCCCGCGCCATCGTCGCCCACACCATCGGCGGCTTGATTGCCGGGGTGGCCGCTCACCAGCTCTATATGCTGCTGGGCTGAGTCGGGTTCAGATACGGATACAAAAAGAGGCTCTTCGGAGCCTCTTTGCATTTCTCCCTGCCGCGTCCTGTTCATGGGCGCACCAATCACCCTTGCGGCGTGATGCCCTGTACCTTCAACCAGAATCGCTCCTGGCAGTGGTTGTGAAACAGCTTGCTGGCTGGAGTGATGGGGATAGGGCTGGCGATGACCCGATAGCTGATCCAGCACTCGGCGCAAAGCTGTTGCGATGGCGCTTCGTCCTGCTCGGTTTGCTGGCGGATGACGACCCCATTGGCAAACCAGCTGGTCGTTATCTGGTGCCGGATCACAGTGCCGTTCTCATCATGCTCGCTATAGTGTTCACTCTCTTGGTGGGTGAGGGTGACGGGGCTCGCCTGTCGATGAATGGCCCTGATATAGCTGATTAGTTGATTCATTGCTGATCTTGCCGTGATGGTTGGCCTGCACTGGATGAGCTGCACAGGATGGAAGAGGGCTAGCCTAGCGCGCTGCCTTGGCTGCGGCAATCGCCTCGGATGCGCCGCAAGCAAACCTGAACGGGGGAGAGGAGTGGGGAGCCCGCAAAACAAGGCCGAGCTGTTGCTCGCTATCGAGACCAATTTCGGCATGCTGTTCAAGGCGTTGCAGGTCGTACCCGAGAGCCGGGTACGGGAGCTGACCATTGCAGGGCGCAGCAAGGGAACCACCATGAGCGTCGCCAATCTGCTGGCCTACCTTATCTGCTGACGAAACTCGTCTGGTCTCCGGTTTATTCAATATGGCCGATGAGGCACTGCGTGATCACCGCCTCCGGCATCATATCCCGCAGTCCGGCGACCAGCTTTTCCCCCGCCTCATGCAGCGCTGCCAGCGGCATCTCGGGCAGGCTCTCCAGAATGAACCACATCTGGCCCGAATCGATACTTAGTCGGGTACGCACACCCTGCCGCCAGTTCCAGCGCCGACAGGTGATCCCCTTGTCATCCCGCCAGACTACTTCGCCGGGATCCACTGGTTCGTGGGCGGGCTCGCCCCCTCTCATGGTATCGAACTGCTCGCTGCCATCGGCGACTACCAGTCGCGGTTGCCCTTCATAAGCAAGCAGGTTTTCACCCCCGACCGGTATGGCGTAGCGAAGGCTGATGGCGTTGTAGAGATCGACCACGGGGTCGATGGCGGGCAGGTTGCCATCGCGGGCGACCCGTTTTCTCAGGGCCTCGGCGGAGCAGGGGGTCCGCTGCGGCTTGGCGCCGAACTTTCTGAACAGCTCACCCCAGGCGCTGAGGTGCGCCTCTGCCCACGGCACATCGGCGGCCGTCATAGCGCTGCAGGCTTCATCAAGGGCACGCGCCCCCACGTTCGGGTCAACCACGGTCGCGGCCTGCACCGTGATGCTCAGGGCGCGAAAGCCGGGGGCCAGTTGGCTGACTTCGGGGGAGATATGGGGGGTGATCAGGGACATAACGACTCCAGAATCGAAAGAGGCAAGGGGAGAGCGGCTGTCGGCCAGCATAGCGGCAGCGGTAAATCCGGTTTGAGAGCCATCATGCGCGAACATATTAGATAAGAAAATTTACATGATCTTAATGGTCATAAGTTTCTTGAATGAAAAATGGCGTGATCGAGGGGATGGTGGGAGTGGAGGATAAGGAAATTCCATCGCTTCCGGTTTGCTCCGGCAATGTCCCTTTGCCGCGCTGATCCGTAGCGGCAGCCGCTGGCCGCCCGGCTCCCTCCTGATAGCCGCAGTGGTCATGCCCAAGCACGAGGTAGCTATTCAAATCGCTCGACGGCTCAATGAGTTGGCTATGGTTGGCGTTTTTTTCATCGTTCTGGCCCCGCTTATGCACACCTTCTCACATCACCACCAAGGGCTGCCGTCGCGGAGAGATATCATGATCAGTACCCTGCTTCCCCTTGCCTCTATCGCCCTCAAGCTGGGCAGCCAGTTGCTCAGCAGCAGTAGCAAACCCCAGCCCGCGGCGCAGCAAACCGTGCAGGAGGAACGCCTGTCACCGACCGTCCAGAGCCTGTTCCAGCGACTCGGTATCAAGGATGCCGACAGCGAGCAGAACCGCGCTGCTATCAACCACTTTATGGGGGAGCTGATGCAGACTCTGGGGCAGGAGAATGGCGGCCAATCCCTCCCTGCTGCCATCGATAGCGCACGTAGCCAGCTGGCCAACGGCACCCAGAGTACTCGTCTCGATGCCCTGCAAAGCGAGCTCAATACCCTCAAGGATTCCCTCGGTACCAGCGAACTCAATCTCGATCAGCTGCTCGGCGCCTTTAAACAGACCCTGCCCAATGGCAAGGGGGAGGGGGTTGGCAAATTGCTTAATGCCAGTGCGTGAACGGCGGTGAGCAATAAAAAACGGCAACCAATGATTGTCATGTTGCGTTTTATTTCGGTGGCAATTTCTGTGGGTTAACCCGCTCGCTTAGCCAGCCAGCCAGCCAGCCAGCCAGCCAGCCAGCTTCTGCTGTGCTCTGAGTTTTGTCTTCTTATTGAAATAAGCCATCTCAGGTTGCCTTTTTCGCTAGCCAAACCAGATGATGTTCTTGGTCACTTTCTTTTAGTAAAAGTTTAAAACCGTATTTTTTAAGTAGCGCTTCGTAAGCTGCTGGAGCCAAGCTATAAAAATGCAGCTCTTGATTTAACATATTACTGTCGGTGCCTTGATAGTCACTGTCACCACTTGTGAACTGAACAACCCCACCCGGCTTTAACCACTTTTCAAAACGTGCAATCATGAGTTCATGATCATTCTGAGGGAGGTGAAACAGACACCACCATTCAACAATAGCATCAACATGTTCATTGAATGGCGTGAAGCGCACATCGCCATAAATACCACGCATCTTCGGACATTTTCTTTTGGCGATATTTAGCAGTTCTCGTGAACCATCAATTCCTGTGACCTGAAAACCTTTTTCAACCAAATAGTTAGCAATCGGAAACCCGGAGCCACAACCGACATCTAAAATATGTGCACCTGCATGAATATTATTTATTAACAGATCAATGTATTTTTCCTCCGTATAAAAAGAATCTCTCATTTCAGCGAAGCCTTCCGCAATTATATCGTAAGACAGTCCTTGATTGCTCAGTATCATCATGCTCTCATTATTTTTCGCTGGTCAACATTTCACTCTGTCGAGAGTGTAACATTATTGATATTTACCCAGAATAATGAACTGTGAAAAAACGGCAACCGAGGTTGCCGTTTTGCTTTCTTATGCGAATGGCAAGCCGATTGACTTAACCCGCCCGTTTTGCCAGCCACTGTTCGGCGGCAGTGAGGGCTGCTTCTACCTGCTCGCGGGCAACGCCGCCTTTAGCGACCCGTTTGGCCAGGGTCGCTTCCAGTTCCAGATTGGGGTAGACGTCTGCCCCAATCACCGGGCTAAAGCGCTGGAACTCGGGCAGCGAGAGATCTTCCAGCGGCTTCTTTGCGCCAATGGCATAAACCACAACTTCGCCGACGATATGGTGCGCCTCGCGGAACACAATCCCCTTGGCAACCAGATAGTCCGCCAGCTCAGTCGCGTTGGCATAACCACCCTGTGCCGCCGCCATGGTGCGCTCGCCATTTACCTTCAAGTCGATCAGCACCAGCGCCGCCATGTCGAGGCAGTCGTGCCAGGTGTCGAGGGCATCGAACAGCCCTTCCTTGTCTTCCTGCATGTCCTTGTTGTAGGCCAGCGGCAGCGCCTTGAGGCTCATCAGCATGCCCATCTGGGCGCCGACCACCCGGCCGGTCTTGCCACGGATCAGCTCCAGCGCATCGGGGTTTTTCTTCTGCGGCATCAGGGAGGAGCCGGAAGTGACCGCGTCGGAGAGCTCGACAAAGCCCGCCTCGCCGGTGTTGTAGAAGATCAGATCTTCGGCAAAGCGCGACAAGTGGGTCATGGAGAGGGACGCCACGTGCATCAGCTCCACCACGTGATCCCGATCGGAGACCGAATCCAGACTGTTGCGGGTGGCACTGCCAAAGCCCATGTCCAGTGCCAGCGCTTCGCGGTCGATGGCATAGGCAGTGCCCGCCAGCGCGCCGCAGCCGAGCGGGCTGGTGTCGAGCCGCTTGAGGGCATCCTGCAGACGGGAGTAATCCCGCTCCAGCATCTCCACATAGGCCAGTGCCCAGTGGGCGAAGGTGACCGGCTGGGCCCGCTGCAGGTGGGTGTAACCGGGCAGCACGGCGGTCTGGTTGGCTCGGGCGGAGGCGACCAACCCCTGTTGCAGTGCTGTGATGGAGCCGAGCAGCAGTTCGCCCTGTGCCTTGCACCAGAGTTTCAGGTCGGTGGCGACCTGATCGTTGCGCGAGCGGCCGGTGTGCAGCTTTTTGCCAAGGTCGCCGACGGCGGTGATAAGCGCACTCTCGACCCAGGAGTGGATATCTTCGGCATCCGAGTTGAGGATCTGCTGGGGATCCTGCTGCACCGAGGCGAGCAGCACCTCCATCGCCTGTTGCAGCTTTGCCTGCTCGCCCTCGGTCAACACGCCCACTTTCACCAGCGCTTTGGCCCAGGCCATGGAGCCCTGAATATCCTGCTCCGCCAAGCGGTAATCGAACCGCAGTGAATCGTTGAACTGCTTGAACCGGCTATCGGCTCCCTGACTGAAGCGTCCACCCCAAAGTGCCATACTGCTCTCCTTGAATGCGTTGTCGGTAGGCGCCCTGGCCCCCGAGCTTGAAATCGTGCCCTGTTTATCTGCATGACAGTGCGGTAGCGATCGATGTTGCTGCTGTCACATCAAGTAACTGCGAACCGGTTCCCTCTCCCTTTGGGAGAGGGTTAGGGTGAGGGCAATCCCCCTCATCCCCAGCCCTTCTCCCGCAAGGGGAGAAGGGAGCGGAATGCTGTTCTGTCGAACCACGTGAGATAACCTGTCAGCGCTAAATGGTTAGCCAGCTGTTGTTACATCTAATCCCGATCGGTTCCCTCTCCCTCTGGGAGAGGGTTAGGGTGAGGGCAATTCCCCTCATCCCCAGCCCTTCTCCCGCAAGGGGAGAAGGGAGCAAAACGCTGTTCTGTCGAACCACGTGGGATAACCTGTCAGCGCTAACTGGTTAGCCAGCTGTTGTTACATCTAATCCCGATCGGTTCCCTCTCCCTCTGGGAGAGGGTTAGGGTGAGGGCTATTCCCCTCATCCCCAACCCTTCTCCCCTTGTTTTTCAAGTAAGCGGGAGAAGGGGGCAAAGCACACCCCTCATTGAAAGCCGCCCCTGTTATCTCACAGAAGCGGCCAGGGTGCTGCCGCTCTTGTCACAGCTCATCGGTTATCCTTCTCCGCTCACAGACGAGGGAATCAGGTCGCCGCTTATAAGTGAGGGGGCCAAGCCCCCTCACCGGTTTTCTGCGGCTTGAACCCTCGAGGCTTAGCCGTGGGTGTGGTCGCCACCGATGGCCTGATGCTGCTCCTTCATGGCGCGGATCCGGCTGGCCAGAGTGTAGAGACGGATAAAGCCTTCGGCATGGCTCTGGTCATACACTTCGTCGGCACCGAAGGTGGCGAAGTCTTCGGAGTAGAGGCTGTTCGGCGACTTCTTCTGCACCGCAGTGACCTGACCCTTGTACATCTTCAGAATGACTTCACCGTCGAGATCTTCGGCGATGGCGTTGGCAGAGGCGAGGATCGCCTTGCACAGCGGGGTGAACCAGCGACCGTCATAGACCAAGTGGGAGAACTCGGCCCCCAGCTTTTCCCGCCAGGCGCGGGTCGGGCGATCCAGTACCAGCTCTTCCACGGCGCGCAGCGCGGCGACCATCACGGTACCGCCCGGGGTCTCGTAGCAACCACGGGACTTCATCCCCACCATCCGGTTTTCGGTGATGTCGATGCGGCCTACGCCGTGCTTGCCAGCACGCTCGTTCAGGGTCATCAGGATCTGGTGCGGGCTCAGCGGCTGGTCATCTACGGCCACCACTTCACCCTGCGCCACGGTCAGCTTGACGTACTCCGGTTGATCCGGTGCCTGCTCGGCGGGCACAGTCCACTGCCAGACCGCTTCGGAGGGCTCGTTCCAGGTGCTCTCCAGCTCGCCACCTTCGGTGGAGATGTGCCAGGCGTTGGCATCGCGGCTGTAGATCTTCTTCAAGGTTGCCTTGCAGGGGATGCCGCGGGTCTCCAGATAGGTCAGCAGATCTTCCCGGGAGCGCATATCCCACAGACGCCACGGGGCGATCACTTTCAGCTGGGGCGCCAGTGCGGCGACCGCACCTTCGAAACGCACCTGATCGTTACCCTTGCCGGTACAGCCGTGGGAGATGGCATCGGCCCCTTCCGCCAGTGCTGCTTCTACCATCGCCTTGGCGATGATCGGGCGGGCCATGGAGGTGCCCAGCAGATAGGTGCCTTCGTAGACGGCGCCGGTCTTCAGGGTCGGGTAGACGTACTCTTTGACGAACTCTTCGCGCAGGTCTTGGACGATGCACTTGGTGGCGCCGGAGGCGATGGCCTTCTGCTCAATCCCTTCCAGATCGTCGCGCTCCTGACCGACATCGGCGACGAAGGCGATGATTTCGGCGTCATAGTGCTCTTTGAGCCAGGGAATGATGGCCGAGGTATCCAGTCCACCCGAGTAAGCCAGTACGATCTTGTTGATTCCGCTCATGTTACTTCTCTCCGTGATGATTCGATGATGATTCAATAAAAGGGTCGTGATTCAGGTTGAGTGCCGCGTTACTTGCCACCCAGACTATTTATGTCCAAACAGGGTCAGCAACACGGCGTTCTGGATATGCATCCGGTTTTCGGCCTCGTCCATGATGAGGGAGGCGGGGCCATCCATCACCTGCGAGGTGATCTCCAGCTCCCGGTGAGCCGGTTGGCAGTGCAGCACGTGCGCAATGCCGGTGCGGTCGAGCAGGGCCTGATTGATCTGGTAAGGCATAAAGAGCTCGGTAACCTGCTCCATCGGGGTGCTGTCGCCCATGGAGACCCAGGTATCGGTGTAGGCCACGTCGAACCCTTCGATATCCGCCACGTCGTCGCTGATGTAGATGGTCGCCCCTGACTTAGCCGCCAGAGCCTGCGCCTGCAGGAAGATCTGGGTATCCGGGCCGTGGCCTTTAGGGCAGATGAGAGTCACATCGGTGCCCAGAGTCGCCCCCAGCAGCAGCAGAGAGTGGCTGACGTTGTTGCCATCACCGAGGTAGGCGAGTTTCACCTTCGACAGGTCGTCGTAGTGCTCGGCAATGGTCATAAAGTCGGCCAGCCCCTGACAGGGGTGGTAGAGGTTGCACAGGCTGTTCACTACCGGCACGGTGCCGTGCTTTGCCAGCTCGACCAGGGTCTGGTGATCGAACACCCGGGCGACAATGGCATCACACCAGCGCGACAGGTTGGCGGCGAAATCCTTCACCGACTCCCGCTTGCCCAGCGCGCCGTTCTGCTGATCCAGATAGACGCTGTGGCCGCCCAGCCTGGCGATGCCGATGTCGAAGGTGACCCGGGTGCGCAGGGAGGGTTTCTCGAACAGGGTGACCACGCTCTTGCCTGCCAGTGCCTGGCTGTACTTCTTCGGGTCGGCCTTGACCGCTTTGCCCAGCGCAATCAGCGCTTCAATCTGGGCTTTGTTCAGATCACTGTCTTTCAGAAGATGTTGCATCGGATGTTCCTTGTTCCGGTGGAGATCAAATAGCCACTTGGGTGCCGACCGCGCCGCCTGCCAGCAGCTTGAGCAACTGGTCCGGGTAGCGCCAGCTGGCGACACAGACCGGTTTGCCGAGTGTCTCTGCAGCGTGCAGGGCCGCTTCTACCTTGACCGCCATGCCGTCGCGGATCACCCCTTTCTCCATCAAATCGAGGGCGGTTGATTTGTCGAGCTGGGGCACCAGCTTGCCCTTGCCATCGAGGATGCCGCTCACGTCGGAGAGCATTACCAGATCGGCACCGAGGGCTTCGGCAATGGCGGTGGCCGCCTGATCCGCGTTGACGTTCATCAGCTGCCCCTCAGCGGTGATGCCGATGGAGCTCACCACCGGCAGGAAGCCCTGACCGAGGATCCCCGCCACCAGTGCCGGGTTGCCCGGCTTGCACTTGCCGACCGCACCGAGATCCGGGTCGAGCTGGGTCACCTGACACAGGCCGCCATCCGCCAGACAGAGTCCCACTGCCGGAATGCCGGTGGCAATCGCCTTGGCCATCATCTGCTTGTTGGCAGTGCCCGCCAGCGCCCCGGCAATAAAGGGGATCTGCTCGAACGGGGTCACCCGCAAGCCATTCTTCTTGGTGGAGGTGAGACCCAGCCCCTTGAGCAGGTCATCTACCAGACAGCCACCGCCGTGCACCAGCACCAGCGGACGGTGCTGATCGTCGAGAAAGGTTTTGAGGGTGGCGAACAGGGCGGTCAGCGCCTCGTCGTTCTCGATAAGGGCGCCGCCCAGCTTGATTACCAGAGTCTGTTTGTCCATATCTCTCAATCCTTCCTTAAATCAGGCATTGGCCTGCGTAATAGCGCTGTTATGTCCAACCGGAAAGGGCACCGAACTCAACGTGATTACCAACGTCTGTTTGTCCATGTTCGAGAGCCTTCCTTAAGTCCTTAAATCAGGCCGGTGGCCGGTTCAAATCCAAATTTGATATTTATGCACTGCATGGCTTGCGAGGCGGCACCCTTGAGCAGGTTGTCGATGGCAGAGACCACCACCAGCATGTTGCCTTGCTGTTGCCAGGCGATATCGCAGTAAGGGGTGCCCGCGACGCCGCGAATGGAGGGCATCTGGCCGGTGAGGCGCACCAGCGGCTTGCCTTCGTAAGCCTTGAGGAAGGCCTGATCCACCTGAGTGGGGGTGACGCCGTCCGCCAGCTGCACATAGATGGTGGCCAGAATGCCGCGCACATAGTTGCCAAGGTGGGGCTGGAACAGCACCTCCTTGCCGAGGTGGTGGCTGATCTCCGGCTGGTGTCTGTGATTGAAGGTGCCGTAAGGGTTGAGGCTCACTTCGCAGAAGCTGGTGTTGATGGCCGCCTTGCGCCCGGCGCCGGAAACCCCGGAGACGGCGTTGATGATCGGCTGCCACCCCTTGGCAATCAGGCCATCCTGCTGCAGCGGCTTGAGGGCGCACAGCGATGCGGTCGGGTAGCAACCGGGCACGGCGATCAGCTGGGCGCTGGCGATGGCATCGGCGTTCCACTCCGCCAGACCGTAGGCGGCCTGATCCAGCCACTGTTCGCTGTCGTGGGTGAAGCCGTAGAAGCTGTCGTAAAAGCCCTGATCCTTGACCCGGAAGGCGCCGGAGAGATCGAACACCGGCAGCCCCTTGGCGAGAAACTTGGGCGCCAGCTCGGCGCTCACCTCGTGGGCGGTGGCCAGCAGCACCAGATCGGCCTGGGTCAGGATCCGGGTCATGCCATCCTCGTCCAGCGGCAGCAGCGGCTGATCGAGGGCGCCAACCCACTGGGGATGCAGGGAAGAGAAGCGCTTGTGGGCATCCTGGCTGCCGGCGGAGACGTAGAGGCCAAACAGTTTGAGTTGTGGGTGGTTCTGTACCAGTGCGGCCAGTTCGGCTCCCGCGTAGCCACTGGCACCGACGATAACGGTGTTAAGCATGTTGAATATTCCAAGTCAGAGTTCGAGATTCACAGCATGGCGCTGCAGTGCATGGGGTTCATTCACCCCGGTGCACCGTCTTGATAAAACAAGTGCGGAGGGGCGATTCAGGCGGGTGTGTGTCGTCGGTTATAGATCAGGTGACAGAACATTAACTTTCCCTTACAACTAGAAGCCTTTGTTGATGAGCCAGATATTCAGGTAAAATTACAGAATATTCATGCACTCACTTTGCATTTGTATTTTCTAACAGAAACATTCCGGGGACGCAAGGAGGAGCTGATGGCCAATCTGGATTTTTTTTCACTTTATAAGAATATTATTGCGATTCCCTCTATCAGCAGCACGGATCCCAAGTGGGATCAGAGCAATGAGGGGGTGATTCGGCTGCTGGCCGACTGGTTCGGTCAGCTCGGTTTTCAGTGCGAGGTGACGGCGCTGCCTGATCTGCCGGGCAAATTCAATCTGGTGGCGACGATTGGCCAGGGGGAGGGCGGTCTGCTGCTGGCGGGCCACACCGATACGGTGCCGTTCGATGAGGGTGGCTGGAGCAAGGATCCCTTCCAGGTGACCGAAGAGGGCAACCGCCTCTATGGTCTCGGCACCATCGATATGAAGGGCTTCTTCGCCTTTATCGTCGAGGCACTGAAAGAGATTGACCTCAAGACGCTCAGCAAGCCGCTGCGCATTCTCGCGACTGCCGACGAAGAGACCACCATGGCGGGGGCGCGCGCCATCGCTGCGGCGGCCGAGCTGAAACCCGACTACGCGGTGATTGGCGAGCCGACTGGGCTGGTGCCGGTGGTGGCCCACAAGGGGCACATGTCGGAGGCGATCCGCATTACCGGCAAGAGCGGCCACAGCTCGGATCCCGCCAATGGCGTCAACGCCATGGAGATCATGCACAAGGCGATGGGGCAGGTGCTGCGCTTGCAGCAGGATCTGAAAGATCGCTACGCCGACCACCGCTTTGCCGTGCCGCAGCCGACCCTGAACCTGGGTTACATTCAGGGCGGCGACAGCCCGAACCGCATCTGCGGCTGCTGCGAGCTGCATATCGACCTGCGACCCACTCCGCAGGTGGGGCCAGACGAGTTGATGGGGATGCTCAAAGAGGCGCTGTCACCCATCGAGATCCACCAGCCGGGCTGCCTGCATCTGCAACATCTGCACGAGCCCATACCTGCTTACGCCTGCGCGGACGACTCTGTGCTGGTGCGCGAAGCGGAGAAGGCGAGCGGCCGCGCCGCCGAGTCGGTCAACTACTGTACCGAGGCGCCGTTTATCCAGCAGCTTGGCTGCCAGACCATCGTCATGGGCCCCGGCCATATCACCCAGGCGCACCAGCCGGATGAGTATCTCGACCTCTCGTTCGTCAAGCCGACCACCTCAGTGTTGCAGCACCTGATCAGACGTTTTTGCCTGTAGCGGCGGCGATGAAAGGGGCGTAAAAACTGTAAGTAAGTTACATAACAAGCCGGTTGTGGAGTAGTGACGGAAATACATGTTCTGAATCGGCCTGTTATTTGACCTTGCGCAGACAATCTGGGTAGATTGTCACCCTAAGATGACGGAGCATATGTTGTAATCGCACAACAATAAGTGAGGTCGTCTTGCACCCCGGATGGGTGTCAGGCACCAACAAGATAAGGATGTGGAATGAACGAAAAGTACGCCGCACTACGCGCCAACGTAGGTATGCTGGGTCAGCTGCTGGGTAAATCCATCAAGGATCATCAGGGTCAGGCCTTTCTCGACAAGATCGAAACCATTCGCCAATTGGCCAAGTCCTCCCGCAAGGGCAATGAATCAGACCGGGAACGTCTGCTCGATACCCTGCGCACCCTGAGTGATAGCGAGCTGCTGCCGGTGGCTCGCGCCTTCAGCCAGTTCCTCAATCTGGCCAACGTGGCGGAACAGTTCCACACCATCTCCCGTCGCTGCGAAGAGCAGGTCTGCACCCCGGATCCGCTGGAGCAGATGTTCGACAAACTGAAAGCCTCCAACCTGTCGCAAGAGGCCATCATTGCGGCCGTGCGCGAGCTGGATATCGATCTGGTGCTGACCGCTCACCCCACCGAGGTGACCCGTCGCACCCTGATCCACAAGCACGTGCAGCTCAACGACTGCCTCGAGGCGCTGGAACTTTCCGACCTGCTGCCCCGCGAGCGGGACAAGATCCTCAATCGCATCGAGCAGCTGATCAATCAGGCGTGGCACACCAACGAGATCCGCGAACAGCGCCCGACCCCGGTCGACGAGGCCAAGTGGGGCTTCGCCGTGGTGGAGAACAGCCTGTGGCCTGCTATCCCCGAATTCATGCGCAATCTGGACGAGCGTCTGCAACACCATCTGGGTGTGCGGCTGCCGCTGGATGCCGCGCCGGTCAAGTTCACCTCCTGGATGGGCGGTGACCGTGACGGCAACCCCTTCGTCACCGCCAAGGTGACTGCCGAAGTGCTGGAGCTGGGCCGCTGGATGGCGGTGAGCCTGTTCTACAAAGACATCAAGGAGCTCACCTCCGAGCTCTCCATGTCCGACTGTACCGACGCCGTGCGCGCTCGGGTTGGCGATCACCCTGAGCCCTACCGTGCGCTGGTGCGCGAGCTGCGTGAAGCGCTGCGCGAAACCAAGGAGCACCTCACCGCCAAGGTGCAGGGTCAGGTGAGCGAGAGCCTGGATCTGGTCAAAACCACCGCCCAGCTGCGCGAGCCGCTGGAGCTCTGCTACCACTCATTGCACGCCTGCGGCATGGGCAACATCGCCGACGGCATGCTGCTGGACGTGCTGCGCAAGGTCGCCTGTTTCGGCATCCATCTGGTCAAGCTCGATATCCGTCAGGATGGCGAGCGCCACGGGCTGGTCTTCTCCGAGCTGACCCGCTATCTGGGCATGGGTGACTATGCCGAGTGGAGCGAAGATGACAAGCAGGCCTTCCTGCTCAATGAGCTCAACTCCCGCCGCCCGCTGATCCCCCTCGACTGGGAGCCGAGCGCCGAGGTACGCGAGACGCTGGATACCTGCCGGGTCATCGCCCAGTACGACCCCGATGCGTTTGGCATCTACATCATCTCCATGGCCGGTGCGCCGTCCGATGTGCTGTCGGTGCAACTGCTGCTCAAGGAGGCAGGCTGCACGTTCCGCATGCCGGTCGCCCCGCTGTTTGAAACTCAGGATGACCTGATGGCAGGCACCGCCGTGATGGAGCGCCTGCTCTCGGTGGACTGGTATCGCGGCTACATTCAGGGCCGTCAGTACGTGATGATCGGTTACTCGGATTCTGCCAAGGATGCGGGCATGATGGCCGCTGGCTGGGCCCAGTACGCCGCCATGGAGTCGCTGGTGGGGCTGGCCGAAGCCAACAATATCCGCCTCACCCTGTTCCATGGCCGTGGCGGTACCGTCGGTCGTGGTGGTGCGCCTGCCCATCAGGCGATCCTTTCCCAGCCGCCGGGATCCCTGCGCGGCGGTCTGCGTACCACCGAACAGGGGGAGATGATCCGCTTCAAGTTTGGCCTGCCGAAAGTGGCGATCAAGAGTCTGGAGCTCTACACCAGCGCCGTGCTGGAAGGGAACCTTTTGCCGCCGCCCAAGCCGAAAGAGTGCTGGCGCGAGGTGATGGAACAGCTGGCCGCCGACTCCTGCGATCACTACCGCAGTATCGTGCGCGGTCATCCGGACTTCGTCCCTTACTTCCGTGCAGCCACCCCGGAGATGGAGCTTGGCAAGCTGCCGCTCGGTTCCCGTCCCTCCAAGCGCAAACCCAACGGCGGTGTCGAGAGCCTGCGCGCCATTCCGTGGATCTTCGCCTGGACCCAGAACCGCCTGATGCTGCCGGCTTGGCTCGGTGCCCACAAGGCGCTGCAACAGGCCATCGACGCCGGCAAGCTGGCGGTGCTGGAAGAGATGAGCGCCAAGTGGCCCTTCTTCCGCACCCGCCTCGAGATGCTGGAGATGGTGTTCCTCAAAGCGGACGTCTGGCTCGCCGAGTACTACGACACCCGTCTGGTGCCTCAGGAGCTGTGGGGCCTTGGCAAACAGCTGCGTCAGGAGCTCGCCGAATCTATTGAAGTAGTGCTGAAACTGAGCCCGCGCGGGGATCTGCTGGAGGATCAGCCGTGGATCAAGGAGTCCATCAAGCTGCGCAACCCCTACACAGATCCGCTCAACGTGCTGCAGGCCGAGCTGCTCAACCGTTCCCGTAACCAATCGGAGACCCTGCACCCCGAGCTGGACAAGGCGCTGATGGTCACCATCGCCGGTATTGCAGCAGGTATGCGCAACACCGGTTGATAGTCAGCCTAAGCCAGCAGGTTTCAGCAATATCCATCAAGCCAAAGGGCGCCGACAAGGCGCCCTTTGTTTTTTGTTGCTCAGCGGAGTCATGCCGCCATAGGAGCGATTAGCCGCCAGCCGTAATCGTCCGCACAGTCAAGCAGGTCGGAGGAACATATGACCTCATGGCTTGCCGCTACTCATGATCCGGTTAGATGAGATGGTTTCGCTGGCATAACAATCCGTCTGATTCTTGTTTCTTCAGTGCAAAAATCGTGGCTGTTGGTTAGCCGATTGAACAGAGCGTAGCGTCTATTTTTGTAATGTCCGATTTTTTTGGGGGGGGGAAGCCCCCCCCATTTTTTTGTGGTAACCGCCCGGCTTCGTTAGTACACAACCTGTGTGTGGTTGGTCGAAGTTGCGCTGAGTGGGGCCAAACGTGACTGATTCATTAGAAAAGCGGTGCTTATTTTTCTTGGCGTTTCCCCAAGGAAATGGCATAGGCAGCGGCGCGCGCCTTGAGGATTGGATCGTCTGCGGGCTCGATACCTTGGGGCAGTGTCGTTGGGAGGAAAGTGATGCTGTCACACACCGAGCTGTCAGCTAAGGCTGTCACACTTAATCGCCCTAGTATCCGTTGCTCACGACTTTGCCAGATCTGAGTCGAGTCGATAAGGCTATCTTTAGGGCCACGCAGTTGCCCTATTAACTGAAAGGTAACAGGGGCGTAGAGCAGGCGATTGCCAAGCTCATCGGTCAGGAAGCTGTCCGGTAGGTTGGCCTCTGCCGCGGTATCCAAATAGTGGGTCCCCGCCTCTGGCTGCAAGCTTAAACGCATCCATTCAGCATTGCCCTGAGCCGGTTCAAAACGGAATGCATGGGTCGAGAAATAGGGGGTGGTGGCATAGGATGCCGGTGCGGGGTGTTGGGCAAGTAACTGTGGCTGGGCTTTACCATCGGGGTAACGGATATTGTGGGCAGCGATCTTGTCCGGGTCAGGTCTCTTGGTTTGTGGATCGGGTACGCGGGCTTGCAAGAAGCTGACGAAAGACTCTGGTGTAGCGGCAAAGAAGACCGGTTCGGAGATCAGCACCAGATCGTATTGACCACCGATACGAAGAGACATACCACGAACTGTGCGGCTTTTGTCGGACGCAGCAGGATTGCCGCCGCCGATCGAGAACCGACCAATAGCATCCAGCTGCGGACCTGCAAAGAGTGTTGCAAGCGTGCTGCGACGAAGTTCAGATCCTGGCTCAAAACTGCCCTTAATACATAATCCCTTGGCATGCGAGGCTCGCATGCCATTATGTAGACCAAAGGTGTTATTGAGGGCATCAACCAGTTCCACGGGGCCGGGCTGGTTCGCTTGGGCCACAGAGTTGCCCAGGCTGATGGCGAGCGCAGAGGTGCTTAGCAGTGTCATGACTTTCCGGTTCTTCTTTATTAAATTCATTGGGTACCCCGTGAGGGAGAGAGCTAACAAGTGACATCAGCAATGAAACTGAAAGCGTTGGTCGCTTTCAGTTCCTGCGATGACAGGTGCATGTCTTGCGTGTCCGGTAAATTATTCGCACCGACTTTGGGAAGGCTGTTTAGCCAGAATATCTAGAAGTAAAAGCTGGTGCCGATGAGAAACTTGGTAAAGGAGTCTCTGGCATCGCCACCTGATACTTTTATTTTGTCCGTGCTGATGTTGTAGTTAACTTCTGCGGAAAGTGCGACATTACTGCTAATGAAATATTTTAATCCAAGTGCAGTTTTGAAATTTACTGCTGTTGCATCAAAGGATTTGGTTTTTAATCTGTCATCCTGATTGGTTTTATTATAGTTTGCACGGATCAGCTCTGTGGTAACTCCCACATATGGTACAAAATTGGTGCTGTTGGTAAAGTCGTATTCTGTAAATATGCCGATACCACCAGATTTATAGCTTTTACTCAGATCAGTTGTGATATTTGTGCCAAGTTCCCAGTTATCTTTTATGAAATAGCCATACTTGGTATTAAGGTCTATCGCGTAGCTATCTTCCGCTTCAAAATCGACCAATCCCTGAACATTGAGCTCTTGAGTGCCAGCCTTGAGGTAGGCGTTACTGTTCGCATAGGCTGTGCTGTTAAACAGTAGGGCTAGCAGGGTTGCTGCAAAGGCAATATTTTTTTTCATAATGAACTCCTTTGGTCTTTTCAACGGTGGTTTCTGGTTACATAAAGAAAATGTCGTATGGTCGTCATATAATTAATGCGATCAAGCACAAGATGTTTGAGTGAACTTCAAGACATAAATAGGTCGTTTTTAAGGATCTTTACGATATAATCCACTCTGTTTTCGGTTAGTCATGTCAGTCCTATTTGTTTAAATTTATTTCACATCCAGATTTACAGATGTGGCATAGCAATGGTCAAGCAGATTAAAAATAAAATGGGCTGATAGTTGTGTCAGCTGAGTAACTATATTGTGGCTTTTCATGTGGTTATGTTGAGTAAGCTTTTTATACTTTGTTATCCCCTTGCGATTATATGGTCAGAACGTGTTGCTTGAGCAGGCTGAATTATTTTTAATGCGACGCAGTCGTTTTTATTTCGCTTTGTTATCAGATATTTTTCAGACGTTTTGGTCTCATTTTAAATACAGGCCAGTGACCAATATACCTTTCCCCTTTCTATCCGGCTTGCATCCCCCGCCATGCAGGTGCAGACTGTTTGGCCTTGTTTTTATGCGATTCGATTCAAGGTATCCATCATGACTCCTGCCATCAACCTGCTGAAGAAGCTCAAAATTCCCCACAAGCTCTACCCCTACGAGTGCGAAGCCCACGACGATTTCGGCAAGCATGCCGCGACCCAGCTCGGGCTGCCGGAGGCACAGGTGTTCAAAACCCTGGTCGCCCATCACGACAAGCAGGCGGTGGTGGCCATCGTTCCCTCATCCGGCATGTGCAGCCTGAAGCAGCTGGCCAAGGCGACCGGTCTGAAGAAGGTGGAGATGATGAAGCCGGCGGAAGCGGAGAAGCTGACCGGTTACAAGGTGGGTGGCATCAGCCCGCTGGCTCAGAAGAAGCTGCTGCCCACCGTGCTCGATGAGTCGGCCCTGCAGTTTGACGAGATCCTGGTGAGCGGCGGCAAGCGCGGCCTCTCGGTGGGGGTGGCCCCGCAGGATATGCTGACGCTGATGAAGTGGATCGCCGCCCCTATCGGTGAAGAGTGAGATGGGCGAGCAGTAAGAGGAGTCAGGAGCAGAGCCACGCTACTGCTCGGGCTCTGATCCCTCCCATTATCGTACTGTGTTCAAGGGGATACGGGCAGGTCTATACTGGATAGACCTTGTTGTGTGAGCTTGGCCAACATGTCGCGACTGCTGTTCTGCCTCTTATTGTTCCCTTCTGTTTTGCTGGCCGCAACCCGTTACACCTATGTCAGCCCGGAGAGCGAGCGGGATCCGCGCACCACCTATGACCGGGAGTTGCTGCGCCTCGCCCTCGACAAGACCCGCGATCAGTTTGGTGACTATCTGCTGGAGCCTGCGCCGCCCATGACCAAGGCGCGCGAGCGGCTCAGCATGCAGCTCGATAGTTTTCCCAACTTCTTTGTGATGGACAGCTACAGCCGGACCCGCGAGCGGTTGGGGTTGGCCTATGTCCGCTTCCCAATCCATCTGGGCATCGTCAGTTACCGGATCTGTTTTGTCAGCCCGCAGCAACAGGCGGCAGTGGCCAGAGTGACCGACCTCAAGGGGCTGCGTCAGTTTACCTTCGGTCAGGGCAGGGGCTGGCTGGATGTGGATATCTTGCGTCACGCGGGGCTCGAAGTGGTGGATATCGAGGGATATGAGCTGCTGTTCAAGATGGTGGCGCGGGGCCGTTTCGATCTCTTCTGTCGAGGGGTGAGCGAGCTGCGCAGCGAGCAGCTCACTCATCAGGAGATTGAGGGGCTCAAGGTCGATGATGCCCTGATGCTCTACTACCCCTTGCCGCGGGTCTTCTACACCAACCCCAACAATCGCGAGGCGCTCAAGCGGGTCGAGCAGGGGTTGCAGTTGGCGTGGCAGGATGGCTCGCTCCAGGCGCTGTGGCGCAAGAGCTTTGGCCCGGCCATCGCCTTTGCCAAGCTGCCAGAGCGACGCCTCATTCGGCTGGAAAACCCCTTTCTCAAGGGAATAAGCTTCGATTACCGCCCCTACTTCTACAATCCGCAAACCGATCGCTTCGGCGATCAATGAGGCTGCTGCCGCTGGCGGCAGAGGGCCAGCCAGGCTTCGGCGGTGCGCGACAGATAGCGCTCGCTCGGCCAGATCACCCCGAGTTGCCAGCTCAGTTCGGGCTCCAGCGGCCGCAGTACCAGCCCGTCCGGGGTCAGCCGGTTGCAGACCGGCTCCGGTAAAAAGGCGATCCCCATGCCGCTGCGCACCATGGCGGTGAGAAAATCCCACTGACTGCTGCGGGCTGCCACCTGCGGCACAAAGCCCGCGTTCTGACATGCCTGCTCCAGTCGCTCGCTCAGGGTGAAGGCTTGGGTATAGAGCAAGAATGGCTCCTCCTGCAGGGATGCCAGTCGCAGCGGCGTATCGCCGCGCCAGCGGGGTTGATCCGGCAGTACCACCCTAATCGGGTATTGATCCAGCTCCAGCGCGCTGAGGGCGCCCCCCTCTTTGGTCGGCAGCATGGTGATGGCCAGATCCAGCTCACCTTCCAGCACCGCCTGCTCGATGCGGCGACCGCCGTACTCCACCAGCGTCAGCTCCACCTTGGGATAGCGGGTACGATAGGCGCGGATCAGATCCGCATAGACGTGGCCGACCATGGGGGGAATGCCGAGGGTGAGGCGACCGTGTTGCAGGCTCTGCAGATCCGCCAGTTCGGCCTCCAGCTGCTGCATTTCCGCCAGAATGGTCTGGGCCCGGTTGAACAGTACCTGGCCGCTGTCGGTCAGGGTGAAGCGGCGCCCCTCCCGGTTGAGCAGGGGCTGGCCCAGCTCCTCCTCGATATTGCGGATCATCTTGCTGATGGTGGGCTGGGTGACAAACAGTTTTTCAGAGGCGCGGGTAAAGCTCTGCTCTCGCACCAGCTCGACAAAATAGCGCAGGGCGCGAATATCCATGGACTCTCTCGACTCGTGTTGGCGGGTACGGGATTAAGTATGCCTATTTGGCATGAATTCGATAATTTTAATTCATTTCTGGCAGGTTTGGCGCATCTCTATACTGTGAGCCGGTTCACAGAAAGACGATGCTCATGAAAGCCCTCTGCTTGCGCTGGTTACAGACTCCCTTCCAGATTGTGTTGCTGGCAGCCATCTGGCTGCTAGCCGATACCGCGGTGCGCACCCTTCATCTGCCACTTCCGGCCAACCTTACCGGCATGCTGTTGCTGCTGGCCTGCATCCTGCTCGGGGTGGTCAAGGTCGAGTGGTTCCGTGCCGGGGCCCGCTGGCTGCTGGCGGAGATGCTGCTGTTCTTCGTTCCTGCCGTGGTGGCGGTGGTCAACTATCAGGATCTGCTGTTGCAGGAGGGGTGGCGGATCATGGTGGTGCTGCTGGTGAGCACCACGCTAGTGCTGGGCACCACAGCGCTGGTGGTGGATCGGGTCTATCGCCTTGAACTGAAACTGGCCCGCCGGAGTCGCCGTCATGTCTGATACCCTGCTCGGGCTGCTCTGTTTCGCCCTGACCCTGATCTTCTACTACGCCAGCAAGTGGCTCTACGGCAAAAAGCGCATCCTGCCGCTGATGCCCCTGCTGCTGGCGCCGACCCTGCTGGTGGCGGTGGTGTTGCTGTTCCACATCCCCTATCAGGATTACATGGCCGAGTCCCACTGGTTGCTCTGGCTGTTGGGCCCGGCCACCGTGGCCTTTGCGGTGCCGGTCTACGAGAACCGCCAGCTGGTGCGTCGTCACTGGCTGTCGCTGTCGGTGGGGGTGGTCGCCTCGGTCATCATGGCGGTCGGTAGCACAGTGCTGCTGGCCCGCTGGCTGGATCTCTCCGACATGCTGCAGCGCAGTCTGGCGATGCGCTCCATCACCACGCCTTTTGCGGTGGAGGCGACCCGTGCCATCGGTGGCCAGAGCGATCTCACTGCGCTGTTTGTGGTGCTGACCGGCGTCATCGGCATGGCAGTGGGGGAGAGCGTGCTCACCGTGTTGGCCATTCGCAGCCGTCTCGGCAAGGGGGCGGGTTTTGGTGCCTCGGCCCACGGCGCCGGTACCGCCAAGGCCTATCAGATGGGTAACGAAGAGGGGGTGGTCTCCAGCATGGTGATGATGATCGCCGGTATGGTGACCGTGTTGCTGGCGCCCCTGCTGGGGCGGGTGTTCTGGTAATTCCCAATAGCGGCTGGCGCACTACACTCAAATCATCAGGTTGTATGGATACTGTTTATGACTCCTTGCTGGCGCTTGCTATTTTGCTTGTTGGGTGGCGTTTTGTTACCAATGCCAGCCCTGCAGGCCGCCGCTATTTTTACTCATCCCAGCCCTGAAAGTGATCAGGATACACGGGCACTCTACTACCGTGATGTGCTGCAGCTGGCGCTGGAGAAAACCCTCGATAGCCATGGTGACTACCAGTTGCGGCCTGCCCCGCAGATGAACCGGGTTCGACTTCGTCTTGAAGTCCGGCTGGGCACTTATCCCAACTTCTTCTCGGCCGATAGCCAGCGCACCCCTGATGAAATGCTATTCCTTGATTATGTGCCTTTCCCCGCCGAGCTTGGCATCCTGGGTTATCGCATCTGTTTTGTCAGCCCCCAGCGGGAGCGTGAGGTCGCCAATATCACCCGATTGGAGCAGTTACAAGCACTGCAGCATGGACAGGGACGTGGCTGGCAGGATGTGTTTATTTTGCGCCATGCGGGTATGCAGGTGCAGGAGGTAGACAGTTATGAGCGGTTGTTCAAGTTAGTGTCGCGCGGGCGGATAGACCTGTTTTGCCGTGGTGCCAACGAGTTGTATACCGAGCTGGAACAGCGCCCGGAGCTGGGGCTGCGGGTCGACAAGCAGGTGCTGATCCATTATCCCTTCCCCCATCTTTTCTACACCAACAAGGATAACAAGCAGGGGGTTATCCGTATTACCAAGGGGTTGCAATTAGCCTGGCTTGATGGATCTTTGCAAAAGCTCTGGGCGAGTTATTTCAGAGCCGGCCTTGAGCGGGCCAATTTGCCGGCCCGTCAGCTGTTTGAGTTGGAAAATCCACTATTAACCCCCCTCGGCGTTGACCTTACCCCCTACCAGTATGACCCCATTCGTCAGCAATTCGGCAAGGGGACGCCCTAAGCGAGCAGGCAAAGAAAGGGGAACCTCACGGTTCCCCTTTTGCATGCCTGAGTAGCGGCAAGAGCTTACAACATCTGCTTGAGGCGATAGAGCAGGTCGAGCGCCTGACGGGGGGTCAGCTCGTCCGGGCGCACCCCTGCCAGCTCTTCCACCACCGGATGGGGCTGCGGGGCGAGGGTCACCGGGGCCGGGCGGGTTTCACCGGCGGCCACCGGGGTGGCGCTTTCCAGCTCGTGCAGTTTGTGACGGGCCTGCTGGATCACCGATTTCGGTACCCCCGCCAGAGCGGCGACTTGCAGACCGTAGGAGCGGCTGGCCGCCCCCTCCTGCACCGCATGCATAAAGGCGATGGTGTCGCCGTGCTCCACCGCATCCAGATGGACGTTGGCCAGCCCCTCCATCAGCTCCGGCAGCCGGGTCAGCTCGAAGTAGTGGGTGGCAAACAGGGTATAGGCGCCAATCTTGCTCGCCAGCTGTTCGGCGCAGGCCCACGCCAGCGAGAGGCCGTCGTAGGTGCTGGTGCCACGGCCAATCTCGTCCATCAGCACCAGACTGCGGGCGGTGGCGTTGTTGAGGATATTGGCGGTCTCGGTCATCTCCACCATAAAGGTGGAGCGGCCGGAGGCGAGATCGTCCGACGCCCCGATGCGGGTGAAGATGCGGTCGATGGGGCCGATGCGGGCGCTGTCGGCGGGCACGAAGGCGCCGATATGGGCCAGCAGCACGATCAGCGCGGTCTGGCGCATGTAGGTGGATTTACCACCCATGTTGGGGCCGGTGATGATCAGCATGCGGCGGCTACGCTGCAAATTGATCGGGTTGGCGATAAAGGGATCGCTCATCACCTGCTCCACCACTGGATGGCGGCCCGCCTCGATCAGGATCTGCTCCTCGTCGATGAGGGTCGGGCAGCGGTAGTCGAGGCTCTCGGCCCGCTCCGCCAGATTGGCCAGCACATCCAGCTCTGCCAGTGCGGCAGCGGACTCCTGCAGATCGCCGAGGTGAGGCAGCAGACTATCGAGCAGTTCTTCGTAGAGCCGCTTCTCCAGCGCCAGCGCCTGGGACTGGGCGGTGAGCACCTTGTCCTCGTACTTTTTCAGCTCGTCGATGATGTAGCGTTCGTTGTTCTTGAGGGTCTGGCGGCGGATGTAGTGGGCTGGCACCAGATGGCTGTTGGCGCGACTCACTTCGATGTAGAAGCCGTGTACCCGGTTGTAGCCCACCTTGAGGGTGTTGATGCCAGTCAGCAGCTTCTCCCGCTCCTCGATACGGGCCAGGCTGGCAGTGGCCCCGTCGGCCAGATCCCGCAGCTCGTCCAGCTCCTGATTAAAGCCGTCACGGATGACGCCGCCATCGCGGATCAGCACCGGCGGTACCTCCATCACCGCGCGCTCCAGCAGGTCGAGCAGCTCGGGGAAGGTGCTGGCGCGCTCGGCCAGTTGCTGCACCGCTTCGTGTTGGTTGTCCGCCAGCAGGCGCTGCAACTCGGGCAACTGGGCGAAGGCCTGACGCAGGCGGGTGAGGTCGCGCGGACGGGCCGAACGCAGGGCCAGACGAGCCAGTACCCGCTCCACGTCGCCGACTTGGCGCAGCAGACCGCCCAACTCGTCGTAGAGGTTCTGCTCGATGAGCTCCTTGATGGTGCTCTGGCGACCTTTCAGGATCACCCGATCGCGGATCGGCTGGTGGATCCAGCGCTTGAGCAAGCGGCTGCCCATGGGGGTGGCGGTGCGATCCAGCACCTCGGCCAGGGTATTTTCATAGCCCCCCGCCAGATTCTGGGTCAGCTCCAGATTGCGGCGGGTGGCGGCATCCATGATGACGGCGTGATCGGGCTGCTCGAGGCGCACGCTGCGGATGTGGGGCAGGGCAGTGCGCTGGGTGTCTTTCACGTATTGCATCAGGCAACCGGCGGCGCACAGGGCAGTCTCGCTCTTGTCGACGCCAAAGCCCACCAGATCCTGGGTGCCGAACTGCTGGCAGAGCAGCTTGCGGGCGGTGCCGAGCTCAAACTCCCACTCGGGGCGGCGACGCAGGCCACGACGACCCTCGATATGGTGCAGGAACTCGAACGATTCGGGATAGAGCAGCTCCGCCGGATTGGTGCGTTGCAGCTCCGCCAGTAACGTCTCTTCCTTGTCGAACTGGTTGATGAAGAAGCGGCCGGAGCCGATGTCCATGGTGCCATAGCCGAAGCGGCGGCCATCGTGGTAGACGGCGGCGATCAGGTTGTCTTGCCGCTCGCTGAGCAGCGCCTCGTCGGAGACTGTGCCCGGGGTGATAATACGGATCACCTTGCGTTCCACCGGCCCCTTGCTGGTGGCGGGATCCCCCACCTGCTCGCAGATGGCGGCGGATTCGCCGAGCTGCACCAGCTTGGCCAGATAGCCCTCAATGGAGTGATAGGGCACCCCCGCCATCGGGATGGGGCTGCCCGCCGACTGGCCGCGCTTGGTCAGGGAGATATCGAGCAGCTGGGAGGCCTTGCGGGCATCGTCATAGAACAGCTCGTAGAAGTCGCCCATCCGGTAAAACAGCAGGATCTCCGGGTTCTCGGCCTTGAGGCAAAGGTACTGCTGCATCATGGGCGTGTGGGCGCTCAGATTGGCGCCGGAAGCGGAGCCTGTGGCGCCGCTGGCTTGGTGTTGTGCGGTCATGTTCTGTTCCAGAAGGGGCCTCTGCGGGCCAGTGTCTGCGGTGATGAGCCTTGAGCTTGATGGCGCCATTCTACACATAAGCGCCGCGACGGGGGAGCGGGTGTTCCGGGCGCGGCTGCTCTGCAGTATTGAAGGCATGACATCGGAGCGACACCCCATTGCAGCAGGCAAGCGCGGTCTGCCGTGGTTGCGGGCGGCGGTAGCGGGATCGCATAATGTGCCTCTTGAGCGGATCAGCAGGAGTCGTGATGAAACTGGATACAGAGATAGAGCAGCTTGCCATCGAGCTGGGGCAGGCCCTCGGTCAGCGGGGCTGGTTGGCGGCGACCGCCGAATCCTGTACTGGCGGCGGGGTGGCCAGCGCCATCACTGACATCGCGGGCAGCTCCGGCTGGTTCGATCGCGGTTTTGTCACCTACACCAACGAGGCCAAGCAGCAGATGCTGGGGGTGAGCGGCGAGACTCTTGCACAGCATGGCGCGGTGAGCGAAGCCGTGGTGCTGGAGATGGCCCGCGGCGCGCTGGCTCATTCGTCAGCCTCTATCAGCGTTGCCATTAGCGGCATCGCCGGCCCCGGTGGCGCCACTGAGGATAAGCCGGTCGGCACTGTCTGGTTCGCCTGGGCCGATCGCAACGGCCGTCACCACTCCCTGCTCGCCCGTTTCGACGGGGATCGCCGACAGGTGCGCCAGCAGGCGGTGAGACAGGCCTTGTCGGGTCTGTTGGCCCTGCTCAGATAAATTGGGCTTGATACTGTATGAATAGACAGTATACTTAGCCCAACTTCACTTCTTACTCACGATTTCCAGCGGAGATTGGCATGGATCAGAACAAACAGAAGGCACTGGCGGCTGCGCTGGGTCAGATTGAAAAGCAGTTCGGCAAAGGTTCCATCATGCGTCTGGGCGACAGCAAGACCATGGATATCGAAGCCATCTCTACCGGTTCCCTCTCGCTGGACGTGGCGCTGGGCATTGGCGGCCTGCCGTGTGGCCGTATCGTCGAGATCTACGGCCCGGAATCTTCCGGTAAAACCACCCTCACTCTGCAGGTGATCGCGGAAGCCCAGAAGAAAGGCAAGGTCTGTGCCTTTATCGATGCGGAACACGCCCTCGACCCTATCTATGCTGCCAAGCTGGGCGTCAACGTCGACGACCTGCTGATCTCCCAGCCGGATACCGGTGAACAGGCGCTGGAAATCTGCGACATGCTGGTTCGCTCCAACGCCGTTGACGTCATCATCGTTGACTCCGTGGCGGCCTTGACCCCGAAAGCGGAAATCGAAGGGGAGATGGGTGACTCCCACGTCGGCCTGCAGGCCCGTCTGATGTCCCAGGCGCTGCGCAAGCTGACTGCCAATATCAAGAACGCCAACTGTCTGTGCATCTTCATTAACCAGATCCGGATGAAGATCGGCGTCATGTTCGGTAGCCCGGAGACCACCACTGGTGGTAACGCGCTCAAGTTCTACGCCTCCGTGCGTCTGGATATCCGTCGTATCGGCGCTATCAAGGAAGGCGACGAAGTGGTCGGTAACGAGACCCGTGTCAAAGTGGTCAAGAATAAGGTGGCCCCGCCCTTCAAGCAGGCTGAATTCCAGATTTTCTACGGTGTCGGTATCTCCAAAGAGGGCGAGCTGGTGGATCTGGGGGTCAAGCACAAGCTGATCGACAAAGCCGGTGCCTGGTACAGCTACAACGGCGAGAAGATTGGTCAGGGCAAGGCCAACGTGATGAAGCTGTTTGCCGAGAACAAGACGATGGCCGCCGAGATCGAGGTGCGCTTGCGTGAGCTGCTGCTATCCGGTGCGGTTCCCGCCGAAAAGCCGGTAGTGGCTGACGAAGAGCTCGAAGATGAAAGCGAACAAGAGTTCGAATAAGGTAAAGGAGGCCGGGTTGATACCCGGCCTTGTCATTTATGGTCGATGAATCTTCCTCTGGTCACGCCCCTGAACCCGTTGAACCCTCCTTTGAAGAGCTGTTTGCTGCCGCCCGCGCTTTTGCCATGCGCAGTCTGGCCCGCCGCGAGAGCGCCGAGTCTGAGCTGGCCAATCGGCTGCGCCAGCAGGGCTTCAAGGAAGAGGTGATTGCGGCGGTGGTTGACTACTGCCGCGGTTACAACTGGGTCAACGACGAACGTTACGGCGGCATGGCGGTGCGGGCCGGTGCGGCCAAGGGGCATGGCCCCATCAAGATCCGCTTCGATCTGCGTCGCAAGGGGCTCGACGATATGCAGATCGATGCCGCCTTCGATCAGCCGGAGCTGGATTGGTTCGAGCTGGCGTTTGCCCTGCTCGAACGGCGCGCCCGGGTGGCTGATCTGGCGGATTTCAAGCTGCGGATGAAGTGGCTCAAGTACCTGCTGGGGCGTGGCTTTACCCAGGATCAGGCGCGTTATGCGATCTCAGCCCTGCAAGAGTCGGCCGCAGAGTAACGGGGCCGGTGCCTTGTCCCGTGATGCAAGGTCGTGAGGCGATGTTGTGCCCGCCTTATTGCTAGACATATTGAGCACGGGATGGTGTTGTTGTTTCGGCTCGTGCTGATGGCGATCCGCAGTCCATGCCGCGTATGGTTGTTCCTGCGCTCCGGCAGCGATCTTTCCTCTTCCTTGCATCCCTCGGTGATACCCCTTATTTCACCTTTATAGGATTTTCCCTGCCCATTCAGTGGCTTGGGTGTCGGGTATGGCAAAAGGCCGATTCTTCCGTGTCACTCGCCTATTTTCCTCTGCTTTTGGCTTGATCTCTGGCTCAAAAAGCCGCTGTTTGCCTCTCTTTTCTCTTCGTATCCGTTTATGCGCGCTTTTTCGCCCGTGACTGGCTGGTACGTTTTACTTTGCCCCGCAGAAAACTTACATTAATGCGATTAAAAGTCCGTATTCGAATCAAGCAGGGTTTTCCATGTATATGTCCACGTCAGAGATACGCGCGGCGTTTCTCGAGTATTTCCGTTCCCAGGAACACCAGGTTGTCTCCTCCAGCTCGCTGGTACCGCATAACGACCCGACTCTGTTGTTTACCAACGCGGGTATGAACCAGTTCAAGGATGTGTTCCTTGGCGCCGAGAAGCGTGCCTACAACCGCGCCACCACGTCCCAGCGTTGTGTCCGTGCCGGTGGTAAACACAATGACCTGGAAAACGTCGGCTATACCGCCCGTCACCACACTTTCTTCGAAATGCTGGGTAACTTCAGCTTCGGCGATTACTTCAAGCATGACGCCATCAAGTTTGCCTGGGCATTCCTGACTGAAGTGCTGCAGCTGCCGAAAGAGCGCCTGTTGGTAACTGTCTACGCGACTGACGATGAAGCGTTCGATATCTGGGAAAAAGAGGTCGGTGTACCGGCCGATCGCATCGTGCGCATCGGTGACAACAAAGGCGCTCCTTATGCGTCCGACAACTTCTGGGCTATGGGTGATACCGGCCCGTGCGGTCCTTGCACCGAGATCTTCTATGACCACGGCGATCACATCTGGGGTGGCCGTCCCGGCTCACCGGAAGAGGATGGCGACCGTTTCATCGAGATCTGGAACGTGGTGTTCATGCAGTTCAACCGTCAGGCTGACGGCACCATGGAGCCGCTGCCCCGTCCGTCCGTGGATACCGGTATGGGTCTGGAGCGTATCTCCGCCATCATGCAGGGTGTGCACTCCAACTACGAAATAGACATCTTCCAGGCGCTGATCAAGAAAGCGGCCGAGATCGTCGGTACCACTGATCTCAGCAACCAGTCTCTGCGCGTCATCGCCGACCACATTCGTTCTTGTGCCTTCCTGATCGCAGATGGCGTGATGCCGTCCAACGAAGGTCGTGGCTATGTGCTGCGCCGCATCATCCGCCGCGCCGTGCGCCACGGTCGCAAGCTGGGCGCTACCGACGTCTTCTTCTTCAAACTGGCTGCCGAGCTGGCGGTGCAGATGAAGGATGTGGCGGGTGAGTTGATCGCCCAGCTGCCGCTGGTCGAGCGCGTGCTGCGCATCGAGGAAGAGCAGTTTGTCCGCACTCTGGATCGTGGTCTGCTGCTGCTGGAAGATGTGCTGGCCAACCTGGGCGACGCCAAAGTCGTGCCGGGTGAGGTGGTGTTCAAGCTGTATGACACCTACGGCTTCCCAGCTGACCTGACTGCTGACGTAGTGCGCGAGCGCGACATCAGCATCGATGAAGAGGGCTTCACCGTCGAGATGCAGAAGCAGCGTGCTCGCGCCAAAGAGGCATCCAGCTTCGGCGTGAACTACAACGAGATGCTCAAGCTCGACTTCGAAACGCCGTTTACCGGTTACCAGAACCTGAGCGAGCGCACCCGTGTGCTCGGCATCTACAAGGGCACCGAAGAGGTGAGCGGCCTGATCGCCGGTGACGAAGCCGTCATCGTGCTGGAGCAGACCCCCTTCTACGCCGAATCCGGTGGTCAGGTAGGTGACAGCGGTACCCTGAAAGTGGACGACGGCATCTTTGCCGTGACCGATACCCTGAAGGCGGGTAAGGCGATCATCCATAAAGGTTACATGGAGCTGGGCACCCTGGAGAAGGGCGCCGAGGTTGAAGCTGTGGTTGATGATGCTCGTCGTCAGGACGTGGCGTTGAACCACTCGGTGACGCACCTGTTGCACGCCGCCCTGCGTCAGTCGCTGGGGGATCACGTGACCCAGAAAGGTTCTCTGGTGGGGGCCGAGCGTATGCGCTTTGACTTCTCTCACTTCGAAGGGCTGACCATGGCGACCATTCGTCGCATCGAAGAGCTGGTCAACGCCCAGATCCGTGCCAACCATGAGATCGACACTCAGGTGATGGATCTGGATGCAGCCAAGTCTGCCGGTGCCATGGCGCTGTTTGGTGAAAAGTACGAAGATGACGTGCGTGTCGTGCGCATGGGCGACTACTCCACCGAGCTGTGTGGTGGTACTCACGCCAAGCGCACCGGTGATATCGGCTTCTTCAAGATCATCGCCGAGAGTGGTATCGCGGCAGGCATTCGTCGTATCGAAGCGGTGACTGGTAAGGGCGCTATCGACTTCATGCACCAGCTGGCCGAGCAGTTTGAAGAGGCTGCCGCGCTGGTGAAAGGCGATCAGTTCTCCATCGGCAGCAAGGTGCGCCAGATGTTGGATAAATCCAAGATGATGGAGCGCGAGCTGGAGCAGCTCAAGGCCAAACTGGCGGCTCAGGCCGGTAGTGACTTGCTGAGCCAGGTGATCGAGATTAACGGTCAGAAAGTACTGATTGCCGCGCTGGAAGGGGCCGATCCAAAAGCCCTGCGTGGCATGCTGGACGAGCTGAAAAACCGCATGAAGTCCGGTGTCGTCTTACTGGCAACCAGCGGTGATGACAAGGTCAACCTGATCGCCGGTGTCACCAGCGATTTGACCAGCAAGGTCAAGGCTGGTGAGCTGGTCAATCTGGTTGCCCTGCAGGTGGGTGGCAAGGGCGGTGGCCGTCCAGACATGGCTCAGGCGGGTGGTACTCTGCCGGAAGCTGTGCCTGCGGCGCTGCAATCTGTTCACTCCTGGCTGGAAGAGCGCCTGTAAGCAGGTGAGGTGATCTGTGGCACTCTATGTACAGAAGTACGGCGGCACGTCGGTCGGCACTCTCGAGCGGATCGCGGCGGTAGCGGAGCGGGTTCAACAGACCCGCGCCCAAGGACATGATGTGGTGGTGGTTGTCTCTGCCATGTCGGGCGAAACCAACCGGTTGCTGGGCATGGCCCAGCAGCTGGACCCTGATGCCAACCGGCGCGAGATGGATGTGCTGGTCTCCACCGGTGAGCAGGTCACCATAGCGCTGCTGGCGATCGCCTTGAATCAGCGTGGTTGCCCGGCGGTCTCAATGACCGGTGATCAGGTGCGTATTCATACCGATTCCGCCTATGGCAAGGCGCGTATCACCCACATTGACACCGAACGGGTTCAGACTGAGCTGGGGGCGGGCAAGGTGGTGGTGATCGCCGGTTTCCAGGGCCGTGACGAGCATAACGCCATCACGACGCTGGGCCGCGGTGGCTCGGACACCACTGCGGTTGCGGTGGCGGCGGCCATCAAGGCCGATGAGTGCCAGATATTTACCGATGTGGATGGGGTGTACACCACGGATCCGCGCATCGAACCCAAGGCCCGGCGTCTCGATACCATCACCTTCGAGGAGATGCTGGAGATGGCCAGTCTGGGGGCCAAGGTGCTGCAGATCCGCTCGGTGGAGTTTGCGGGCAAGTACCGTGTCCCGCTGCGGGTGCTGTCGAGCTTTATCGCTGGAGAGGGAACCTTAATCACATATGGAGGTGAAAGGATGGAAGCTCCCCTGGTATCCGGGATCGCTTTTAACCGCAACGAGGCCAGCCTGACCATTCTGGGCGTGCCTGACAGACCAACCGTTGCCGCGCAGATCCTCAATCCGATCAGCGACGCCAACATTGATGTCGACATGATTGTGCAGAACACCCTGGGTGATGGCACTGCCGACTTCACCTTTACGGTGAATCGTGATGACTATCGTCGTGCCCGGGCATTGCTGGAGGAGACCGCCACTGCGCTGGGCGCCTCCTGTGTCCAAGGGAATGGCGAGATAGCCAAAGTCTCCATTGTCGGTGTCGGCATGTGGAACCACCCCGGGGTTGCTCGCACCATGTTCAAGGTATTGGGCGAGGAGGGGATCAACATGCAGTTGATCTCGACCTCTGAAATCAAGATCTCTGTGGTGATTGACGAGAAGTACCTGGAGCTGGCAGTGCGGGCCCTGCACGCGGCTTTCGGGTTGGATCAGGCGCCTCTGGAGCAGCCCTTGGGCTAACAATCTCTGATTGATTTAGTTTCAACCATTTACCATATCGGTATCTTTGTAAGATAATGTCGCATATCGATATAAAAACAAAACAAGATACAGGAGCAAGCGAATGCTTATTTTGACTCGTCGTGTTGGGGAAACCCTGATGATTGGTGATGAAGTGACTGTCACCGTATTGGGCGTTAAAGGTAACCAGGTCCGTATCGGTGTCAACGCACCGAAAGAGGTCTCTGTACACCGTGAAGAGATTTACCAGCGTATCCAGGCTGAAAAAGTGCCGGCACAACCTAACTTCTAAGTAGCGGTTGATGACTGTGACAAGGCGACACCTTATGTGTCGCCTTTTGTTTTTCTGATAGCTGACATTGCCCTGCAACGGGCAAAACGGTGCCCTAAGTAGTGATATTGCTTGAATATTCCACGCTTTGACCAAATGCTGAGCGAACGCGCTTTTTTCTCCAAAAAAGTGTTTGACTAAAAATCCCTGTGAAGTATTATCAGCCCCGCAAACGGAGAGGTGGCCGAGAGGCTGAAGGCGCTCCCCTGCTAAGGGAGTATGCGGCTTATACCCGCATCGGGGGTTCGAATCCCCCCTTCTCCGCCATTTGCGCCCGTAGCTCAGCTGGATAGAGTACCTGGCTACGAACCAGGTGGTCGGAGGTTCGAATCCTCCCGGGCGCACCATATTTAGACTCAAGCAAGAGTCATGTGTTGACCATCAGCAAGTCGGCACTTTGAAAAAGGCTTACTGATAAGTAAGCTTTTTTTATCGTTTTAAAACAGAGCGCCCGTAGCTCAGCTGGATAGAGTACCTGGCTACGAACCAGGTGGTCGGAGGTTCGAATCCTCCCGGGCGCACCATATTTGAAAGCAGTATCAAAAAGTTTGTGAGCGCCCGTAGCTCAGCTGGATAGAGTACCTGGCTACGAACCAGGTGGTCGGAGGTTCGAATCCTCCCGGGCGCACCATTTTTGAAAGCAGTACTAAAAAGTTTGTGAGCGCCCGTAGCTCAGCTGGATAGAGTACCTGGCTACGAACCAGGTGGTCGGAGGTTCGAATCCTCCCGGGCGCACCATATTTGAAAGCAGTATTAAAAAGTTTATGAGCGCCCGTAGCTCAGCTGGATAGAGTACCTGGCTACGAACCAGGTGGTCGGAGGTTCGAATCCTCCCGGGCGCACCATATAGACAGCCTCGACTCAGGTCGGGGCTGTTTTTTTATATGCGAAATTCACCTCTGTGGTGCGGATCTGCTTCCGTGGTGACGGGTCGTCCACCGTCCTGTCGATCTGCTCTTGCCATCTCTTCTGCTTCGCTTCCCGCTATTGGGTACCGGTTTTCTGACCAGGGTTACCCCCTATCTCTATTACCGCTTCTGCCTGCGCTCTGTATGTCTGTTGCTGCAACGGGGGATAGCGTGCCATGTCATCGCTCAGGGCGTAACAGCCAACCCCTTGTACCACCAGCAGTGGTGTTTTACGGGTAATAAAAAAGGATGCCGCAGCATCCTTTTGACGTGAGAAGGTCAACTCAGCTTTTCAGCCACTTGCGAATACGATTGGCATCGCCGATCGGGGTGCGTTTGCCCACCGAGTTGAGCAGCACAATGGCAAGCTCCTGGCGGTCGGGCTTGGCGCGCATCACCAGACAGCGGCCCGCTTCATCGGTAAAACCGGTCTTGGAGAGTCGCACGTCCCAATCCGGGTTTTTCACCAGCGGGTTGGTGTTGTTGAACATCAGGCTGTAGGCGGGGGCGCTGAAGCGCATCTCCCGGTTCTCATCCTGAGTGAACTGACGGATCAGCGGCTGGCGATAGGCGGCGGCGGCCAGCTTGCCCAGATCCTGGGCGGTGGAGACGTTGCGGGTGGAGAGGCCGGTGGAGTCGTAGAAGTGGGTATTACGCATACCCAGCTGTCTGGCCTTGTTGTTCATGGCCCGCACGAAGGCACTGCGGCCACCCGGATAGTGACGCGCCAGTGCGGAGGCCATCCGGTTCTCTGAGGACATCAACGCCAGATGCAGCGCATCACGGCGGGTCACCTTGGTGCCCATGCGGATGCGTGAATGGGTGTGTTTGACCCGATCCAGATCGTTCTTGTCAACCGTCAGGGTCTGACTGAGATTCTGTTTGGCATCCAGCACTACCAACGCGGTCATCAGCTTGGTGAGGGAGGCAATGGGGCGCACCTTGGTGGCATTTTTTTGATAGAGCGTCTTGCCCGTGTTGACATCAAGAACCAGCGCGCTGCTGGAGCGAACATCCAGTTTGGCAGGGTTGGGGGCGGCGTTGACCCCAGGCAATCCCAGCATTCCCATCAAGCCGACAACCAGCGCTACTGCGCGAATCCGATACCGCATACAACCGACTCCATTCCCATCCAAAAAAGGCGCTAGATTCACTCATTTTTGCCCCTGCTTTACAAGGGCCTTTCGAGACTATTTATCTTGTTTGCGCAAAAGCGCGATCAAAAAAGCCCTCGGGTGAGGGCTTTTAGGTTTGGGTGACAGATCAATCCCGTGGCTGTACTGCCCTGCGTTTGCTGATCCAGCGCCAGACCAGTGCCACCATGCCACCCACCAGCAGCACCACCGGCAGATAGATGATGATGTTGAGGAACTGGGTCTGGTATTCCGCCGCCAGCTTGGTATGGCTCAGATAATAACCGAAACCGACCAGCGGGCAGATCCACATGATGGAGCTGATCAGGTTGACAATGAGAAAGCGCCCCTGCGGCAGCTCGGTGGCACCGACGATATAGGGGTAGGCGGTGCGCACGAAGGCGATATAGCGAGCGGTGATCAGGGTGATGATCCCGTACTTGTCCAGCAGGTGGTAAACCTTCTGCTGGTGTCGCTCTTCCACATGGGACATCAGCCGATGGTACATCTGGGTGTGGCCGAGGACGCGCCCTTGCATATAGCCAAGCCAGGTGCCGACAAAGGTGGCCATGATCAACAGCGGGATCACCCCGAGGGACAATACGTCTTGATAAATCAGCACGCCGGTGAGGATCAGCAGGCTGTCACCGGGTAGAAAGGCGGTAGGGATGAATCCGTTTTCCAATACCAGAAACGTCAAAATCACACCACAGATCATGAAGGCCATCTTGGGATCGGAAAGGGTGTTCAGATCATGATTCATAAAGGCGTGAGCCAGTTGGTAAAACTGCTCCATCTTGCAAACTCCGCAGGTTAGCTGGGTTGATCGGTCAAGGGCATGGCGAGCACCTTGTCGATGCGCAGACCATCCATGTCAACTATCTCCAGTTGCCACTGTTCCAGTGTCACCAGATCTCCGGTTTTTGGAACACGACCAAGGAGCAGCATGATAAGCCCTCCAAGGGTGTGATAGTGATGTTTTTCTTCTTCTGGCAGCCGAACCAGCTCCAGACAGTCCTTCAACTCCGGCAGCGGGATCAGGCCGTCGAGCAGCCAGCTGCCATCGGCACGCTGGAATGCCCAGTTATCAGAGCCATCCTCCTGCTGGAAATCCCCCGCCAGAGCCTCCAGCAGATCCTGCTGGGTGACCAGACCTTGCAGCTCGCCATATTCATCAACCACCAGCACCATGTGCTCGGCATGGGAACGAAAATGGTTGAGCAGCTCCAGGCCGTCCAGGGTCTCTGGCAGCAGGCTACCCTCCTCGGTCAGGGCCGCCAGATCGATGGGCTCCCCCTTGATATAGGCCAGTAGCAGGGTGTTCACGTTGATGATCCCAACCAGTTCCGACAGGCTGCCATTGCAGACCGGGAAGAAGTTGTGGCGGTACTCCACCAGTCGTTGCAGGTTGACCGCCAGCGGCTGGGCCAGATCCAGATAGTGGATATCGCTGCGTGGCACCATCAGTGAGGAGAGGCTGCGCTCGTCAAGCCGAAACACGTTGCGCAGCATGGTGTGCTCGTGGTCTTCGATTACCCCGGCTTCCGACCCTTCCACCAGCATGGCGTGGATCTCCTCCTCGGTGACGTTGCTATTGCCATTCTGGTTGACCCGCAGCAGCCGCAGGCCGGCATTGGTCGAGGCGGACAGCAGCCAGACGAAGGGGCGGGTCAGGGTGGCGAGCCAGTGCATGGGGCGAGCCACCAGACAGGCGATGCGCTCGGCATTCAGCTGCCCCAGCCGTTTGGGCACCAACTCCCCCACCACGATGGAGAGGTAGGTGACAACCACAATGACGATAACGGTAGCGAGCAGGCCACTACTTTTAGCCGAGAGTCCCCACTCCTGCAGCCAGAGCGAGAAGGGCTGAGCCAGCAGGGACTCGCCATAGATACCGTTGAGCAGGCCGATACTGGTGATGCCGATCTGCACAGCGGAGAGAAAGTTGGTTGGATCTTCGCCCAGCTTGAGGGCGATAGCGGCGGAACGGTTGCCTTCACTGGCAAGCTTGCCAAGGCGCGCTTTGCGAGCGGTGACGATGGCGATTTCTGACATGGCAAAAATGCCATTAAGCAAAATCAATCCCAACAGGATCAAGATTTCCATACTGCAGTCGTGCCTCTTAGAGAGAGAGAAGATCGTGGGCAGTGTAATGAATTTGGCGCAGATGTGCTTGTGAAAGCAGGTGTTGCAGCGGGTTCATTTTATGACGTTGGCTTGGCATGGCTGGCAGAGATGATCCGGATGGGGTGGGCTGATGCAAAAGGGCGGGAAATCCCGCCCTTGGTATGGTCTGTCAGGCTGAGCTGATCAGAACTGCTGGAACCAGCGCTGGATCTGGGCCGGATCCTTGCTCTGGGTCAGAGAGAGCATCAGCAGGATGCGGGATTTTTGCGGGTTGAGGGTGCCAGAGGCCACAAAGCCGTATTTGGCATCGTCGATCTCGGCATCCAGGGTGGTGGCGCCAGTTGGTACGCGGGCAGAGCGCACCACGCGGATACCATCCTTGCTCGCCTGGGTCAGGGTATCGAACAGGGTGTGGTAGAGGTTGCCGTTACCCACGCCAGCACTGACGATGCCGTCGAACTTGGCATCTACCATTGCCTTGGCCGGCAGATCGGTGGCGTTGGCATAGTTGTAGACGATGCCCACTTGCGGCAGCTTGTCGAGCTTGCTCACGTCGAACGGGGTCTTGCTGGTGTGCAGGCGGGCCGGGGTGCGCTGATAGTCGATCTTGCCGTTGTGGATGTAACCCAGCGGGCCAAAGTTGGGGGAGGCGAAGGTCTGCACCCCGGTGGTGTTGGTCTTGGTGACGTCGCGGGCATCCAGCACGGTATCGTTCATCGCTACCATCACGCCACGGCCTTTGGAGCTCGGGTCGGAGGCGGTCACCACGGCGTTATAGAGGTTGAGCGGGCCATCGGCACTCATGGCTGTGGAGGGGCGCATGGCGCCAACCAGCACCACCGGCTTGTCGCTCTTGACGGTCAGGTTGAGGAAGTAGGCGGTCTCTTCCATGGTGTCGGTGCCGTGGGTGATGACGATGCCATCCACGTCATCCTTGGCCAGCAGCTCGTTGACCCGCTTGGCCAGCTTGAGCCACACCTCGTCGTTCATGTCCTGGGAGCCGATCTTGACCACTTGCTCACCCTGCACATCGGCCACGTTTTTCATCTCGGGCACGGCGGCAATCAGGGTTTCGATGGCGACTTTACCCGCCTCGTAGTTGGATTGGGTGGCAGACTGACCCGCACCGGCGATGGTGCCGCCAGTGGCCAGAATGTGGACGTTGGGCAGGGCCATAGCCATCGGGGATAGGGTCAGGCCAACAACGGCGGCGAGCAGGGTCTTGCGGATCGGTAAGGTCATGCGGCAAATCCTTCTGAGAGGGGAAATTGCAGCGATTTTGCGCTTTCTGTAGCGGTTTGTTGTGATAAAACTCACCAAAAGACAGGTGAGTACAGATTTTTAACCTGTTTTATACCTCTATAGAGATAAATTAACCTACCTGAAAGCCCTGGGCTTCGATCAGAGCGATCAGCGCTGCTTTGCTCAGATCACTTTCGATAACGGCCTTGCTGCTGGCGAAATCGACGGTAGCCGTCGCGACAGCGCTCTGGGCCAGCAGGGCTTTTTGCAGGCTGGCGGCGCAGCCACCACAGGACATGCCGGACACGGTGAGTTCGATGGTCATGGGGTATCTCCTCTGTTGATGAACGCCAGCCTAAAGCTGCCGCCTCCGGCAAGGTCAAGATGTCAGTACGTCAACCCCAGATAGTTCATCAGGGTTGCCCCTGGACTTGCAGTGACCTGCGAGTCCAGGGTCGTGGTGGCGATGATGAGAGTGCCTGCACGCAGCCGACTCCGGCAAGGCAAAGATATCAGTACATCAAGCCCAGATAGTTCATCAGGGTTGCCCCCAGACTGGTGGTGACCAGTGAGCCGAGAGTCGTGACGGCAATGATATTGGCTGCCAATGCACTGTCGCCCCCCATGGCACGTGTCATCACATAGCTGGCTGCGGCGGTCGGGGTGGCGCTGATCAGAAACAGGATGCCCAGCTCCAGATGACTGAAGCCGAGCAGGGCCGCCCCCATGGTGAAGGCGGCCGGGATGAGGCACAGGCGCATCACCGCAGCCCAGCCAGCCAGCGCTGCCCCACCGCGCAGGGCGTCGAGGCTGAGGGAGGCGCCGGTACAGAGCAGCGCCAGCGGCAGCGTCATGTTGGCGAAGTAGCTGCCGGTGGTGAGCAGCAGTTGCGGCATCTTGATGCCGAGCAGGGTAAACGGCAGCGCCGCCACAATGGCGATGATCAGCGGATTCTTGATGATGCCGAGCAGGATGGGGCGGATACCGGTGGCGCCGCCGAGACTGCGGGTGAGGGTAATGACAGCGAGAATGTTGTAGAGAACGGTCACCGCACCGACATAGAAGGCCGCCGCCCCCAGCCCGTCGTGGCCGTAGGCGTTTTGCACATAGGCGAGCCCTATGATGGCGCTGTTGCCGCGAAAGCTGCCCTGCACGAAGATGCCGCGCAGCCGCTGCGCCGTGATAAAACGCCCCGCCAGCAGTTCCAGCAGCAGATAGCTGATAACGGTGGCGAGCAGGCCATAGCCGATAAACCATAGGCTTGGCATGGTGGCGAAATTGGTACCGAGAATGCTCAAAAAGAGCAGGGCGGGCAGGGTGACCTGAAACACCAGCCGGGAGGCCGACTCGATAAAAGGATCCGGCAGCAATCCCAGCCGCTTGAGCCAGATCCCGAGCAACAGCACCACGCAGATGGGGCCTGTGATGGAGAGGGAGAAGAGCAGACTGGCCAGCAGATCCATGATAGCGTCCTGTGCTGTGCCCACACGCCCTGGTGGCGGGGCAAAAATGCATTCTAACGCCATGGGCTTGTATTCACAGGGGTTAATCACAACAATGTGGGCAATTCCACCGCCTAGCCTCCTGTGAGCCAATTCATGGACAAGAAACTGACCATCCTCGATATCGCCCGACTGAGTGGCGTCGGCAAGTCGACCGTCTCCCGGGTGCTTAATCAGGATCCCAAGGTGAAGCAGGAGACCCGCGAGCGGGTGGAGCAGATCATCGCCGAACACGGCTTTGTGCCGAGCAAGTCGGCCCGGGCGATGCGCAGCCAGAGCCAGCAGGTGGTGGGGATCATCGTCTCGCGGCTCGACTCCAGCTCGGAGAATCAGGCGGTGCGCGGCATGCTGGAGACCCTCTACCAGCGCGGTTACGACGCCGTGCTGATGGAGAGCAAGTTCTCCCCCGCCAAGGTGCAGGAGCATCTGTCGGTGCTGGAGCGACGCGGGGTGGATGGCATCATCCTGTTCGCCTTCAATGATTTGGACTATGCCGCCATGGCCCCGCTGAAAGATAAGCTGGTGCTGGTTGCCCGCGAATATCCCGATTTCTCCTCGGTCTGCTTCGATGACGCCGGTGCGGTGCGCACCATGCTGGCGCAGCTGGCCAGCCGTGGCGCCCGCGACATCGCCTATCTGGGGGTGGATGCCTCGGATCTCACCACCGGCCAGCGTCGCCTCGACGCCTATCTCGCTTACTGCGCAGAGCAGGGGTTGAGCCCGCGCAGCGCCCTCGGCGATCTCAGCCTGCAGAGTGGCTACCGGCTGGCTGCCGAGCTGCTTACTCCCGCCACCCAGGCGCTAGTTTGCGCCAGCGATACCCTCGCCATCGGTGCGGCAAAATACCTGCAAGAACAAGGACGTAGCGAGGTGCTGGTGACCGGCCTTGGCAACAACCCCATGCTCAGCTTCCTCTTCCCCAACGCCCTTAGTCTCGATCTGGGCTACAAGGGGGCGGGGGAGCAGGCAGCGCGCCAGCTGCTCGGTCAGATTGAGCAGGAGCAGCCGCCGTTGGTGACCATAGCCCCCTGCCGAACCCTGTGAGCCCCATCACTTCCGACTGAACAAAAAACGCGCTTTTTGTGACGCTGGCCACGAATTGGGAACGTTCCCATTTCGATCTGGCCAGATTGTCGGCATGCTAAATGGGAACGATACCAAAAACGCTCCAGCCGACAGACTGGCTCAAAAGGGCGATACAGACCACTATTCAATGGCGTCACAGAGGGAAGACCCATGTCCAAGATCAACGCACAACAGCTTGCCACCCTGATCGACAAGATCGGCGGCAAGGAGAACATCGCCACCGTCAGTCACTGCCTGACCCGGTTGCGCTTCGTCCTGAACGATCCGGCCAAAGCCGACAGCAAGGCCATCGAAACCATCCCGGCAGTGAAGGGGAGCTTCACCCAGGGCGGTCAGTTCCAGGTGGTGATCGGCAACGAGGTAGAGCAGTGGTACAAGGCGCTGACCGAAGAGATCGGCGTCAGCTGCGGCAGCAAGGAGGCCGCCAAGCAGGCTGCCCGTCATAACATGAATCCGCTGGAGCGGGGCATCTCCCATCTGGCGGAGATCTTCGTTCCCTTGTTGCCCGCCATCATCACCGGCGGTCTGATCCTGGGCTTTCGCAACGTCATCGGCGACATCAAGATGTTCGACGATGGCACGCATACCCTCACCGAGATCAGCCAGTTCTGGGCTCAGGTCCACGCCTTCCTCTGGCTGCTGGGCGAGGCGATCTTCCACTTCCTGCCGGTCGGTGTCTGCTGGTCTGCGGTGAAGAAGATGGGTGGCTCAGAGATCCTGGGTATCGTGCTGGGGGTGACCCTGGTGTCGCCACAGTTGATGAACGCCTACGGCATTGGTCAGCAGACCCCCGAGGTGTGGGACTTCGGACTGTTCGTCATCCAGAAGGTGGGTTATCAGGCGCAGGTTATTCCGGCGCTGTTGGCGGGGGTATTCCTGGCCTGGGTGGAGACCAACCTCAAGCGGATCATTCCGGCCTACCTCTATCTGGTGATTGTGCCGTTTGTCTCGCTGCTGCTGGCGGTGATCGTGGCCCACGCCTTTATCGGCCCGTTCGGTCGCTGGATTGGTGAGGGCGTCGGCTTCGCTGCCAAGGCCGCCATGACCGGCTCCTTTGCTCCCATCGGCGCAGCCCTGTTCGGTTTCCTCTACGCACCGCTGGTCATTACCGGTATCCACCACACCACCAACGCGGTGGATCTGCAGCTGATGCAGAGCATGGGTGGCACGCCGATCTGGCCGATCATTGCGCTCTCCAACATCGCTCAGGCTTCTGCCGTGGTGGGCATCATCCTGATTAGCCGCAAGGAGAACGAACGGGAGATCTCGGTGCCTGCCGCCATCTCGGCTTACTTGGGCGTGACCGAACCGGCCATGTACGGTATCAACCTCAAGTACAAGTTCCCCATGCTGTGCGCCATGGTGGGCTCCAGTCTGGCGGCGCTTATCTGCGGCTTCGCCGGGGTGATGGCCAACGGCATCGGGGTGGGCGGCCTGCCGGGCATTCTCTCCATCCAGCCACAATATTGGGCCGTTTACTCCATCGCCATGCTGGTTGCCATCGTGGTGCCGGTGGTACTGACCCTGCTGGTCTACAAGCGCCAGCAAGCCGCTGGCAAGTTGGCCCAAGCCAGCGCCTGACACTGATTATCAGGGCGACCGATGGGTCGCCCTCTCCATTTCCTATTCGAGACAAGAGAAAGACCCATGAGCCAAACACCCTGGTGGCAGAGTGCCGTGATTTACCAGATCTACCCCAAGAGCTTTCAGGATTCCGGCGCCCGTGGCACCGGTGATCTCAAGGGGATCATGGCCCGCCTCGACTACCTCAAGACCCTCGGCGTCGACGCCCTCTGGCTGACCCCGGTCTACGTTTCCCCGCAGGTGGACAACGGTTACGACATCGCCGACTACTACGCCATCGACCCCGCCTACGGCACCATGGAAGATTTTGAGGCGCTGCTGGCCGCCGCTCACGCGCGGGACATCCGCATCGTGATGGATATCGTGGTCAACCACACCTCCACCGAGCACGCCTGGTTCAAGTCGGCGCTGGGGGACAAGAACAGCCCCTATCGCGACTACTACATCTGGCAGGATCCGGTGGCGGGCGGTGTGCCCAACAACTGGCAATCCAAGTTTGGCGGCAGCGCCTGGGCGCTGGATGAGATTACCGGTCAGTACTACCTGCATCTGTTTGCCCGCGAGCAGGCGGACCTCAACTGGGAGAACCCGGCGGTGCGCGCCGAGGTGAAAAATATCATCCACTTCTGGGCGAAGAAGGGGGTGGACGGTTTCCGCCTCGACGTCATCAACCTTATCTCCAAGGATCAGGCATTCCCCAACGACGAGATTGGCGATGGCCGCCGCTTCTACACCGACGGGCCGCGCATCCACGAATTTTTGCAGGATGTGAGCCGCGATGTGTTCGCCCCGGTGGGGGCCATGACGGTGGGGGAGATGTCATCGACCAGTCTGGAACATTGCCAGCGCTACGGTGCACTGGATGGCTCCGAGCTCTCCATGGTGTTCAACTTCCACCATCTCAAGGTGGATTACCCCAACGGTGACAAGTGGACCAAGGCGCCGTTCGATTTCCTCGAACTCAAGCGCATCTTCAACCACTGGCAGAGCGGCATGCACGGCAAGGGGTGGTCGGCGCTGTTCTGGTGCAACCACGATCAGCCGCGCATCGTCTCCCGCTTCGGCGACGAGGGCGAGCATCGGGTGGTGGCCGCCAAGATGCTGGCCAGCACCCTGCACGGCCTGCAAGGCACTCCCTACATCTATCAGGGGGAGGAGATAGGCATGACCAACCCCGGCTATCAAAGCATCGATGACTATCAGGATGTGGAGAGCCGTAACATTTTCGCCATCAAGCAGGCGGAAGGGATGAACGAGGCCGAGATCCTGGCGATTCTGGGGGCCAAGTCCCGCGATAACTCCCGTACCCCGATGCAGTGGAGCGCCGCGCCTAACGCCGGTTTTACGGCAGGCACTCCTTGGCTCACGCCTGCGGCCAACTACCCCGAGATCAATGCCGGGGCGGCGCTGGCCGACCAGAACTCGGTGTTCTGGCACTATCGGGATTTGATTCGCCTGCGTAAGGATTACCCCATCTTCACGCAAGGGGATTATCAGGAGCTGCTGGCGGGGCATGAGAAAGTCTGGGCCTATACCCGCAGTACCAACGGCCAGACCCTGCTGGTGGTGAGCAACTTCTATGGCGAGCCGGTTGAATTTACCTTGCCTGCCGAGCTGCAAGCTGCTGCAGGTCGGCTGCTGCTGGGCAACTACCCCGATAGTCCGGCCAAGTCGCAATCTTGTATGCTGCGCCCTTATGAATCCCTGATCTGGCTGATGGAGTAGTGGATGAGCGAGGAAATGGTTGCGGCTGAACAGCAGCATGCGCGTGGTGCCGAGTGGCAGAAGATGGTGGCCGGTGATCCCTATGATGCGGGGGATCCCGCGCTGGTTGCTGCACGCGAGCAGTGTCGTGCATTGCTGGGTGAACTGAACCGGGAGTCGACCAATTCCCCAGGGTGGGATGAGCGCCTCACGCGTTTGCTCGGTAGCCGTGCTGAACGCTGCTTTATTACCCCGCCATTTTTTTGCGACTACGGCACCAATATCCATGTGGGGAAGAATTTTTACGCCAACTTTAACTGCACCATCCTCGACGTGTGCGAGGTGCATATCGGTGACAACGTGCTGCTGGCGCCCGGGGTGCAGATCTACACTGCGGCTCACCCCGTTGCCGTCGCACCGCGCATCAAGGGGGTGGAGTTTGGCAAGCCGGTGCGGATCGGTCACAACGTCTGGATCGGCGGCAGCACGGTGATTTGTCCCGGCGTCACTATCGGTGACAACAGCGTGATTGGCGCAGGCTCGGTGGTGACCAAAGACGTGCCCGCCAATGTGGTGGCGGTAGGTAATCCCTGCAAGGTATTGCGGCCCATGACAGCAGAAGAGTTGATGGAGGGGTAAGCTACGGGGCTTTTAACCGAGGTAATGGATGACGTGGGTAAGTCACTCCCTCAAACGAAAAATGCCCCGCCGGAAGGTGGGGCATTTTTATAACAGCAACTAAAGTGCCGGCGCGTGTTGATAGCCGCGAGTGTTAGATGGCCCAGCCACCGGCATAGAAGACTACCAGTGCCACGGCGATGATGACGGTACCGACGTTGAGTTTCTTCCACTCGGCGGCAAACAGACGACCAACGACCAGCGCCACGAAGCCCAGCATGATACCGGTAACGATGTTGCAGGTGAGCACGATGAAGACGGCGCACAGCATACCGGCCAGCGCATCGACCGAGTCACTGAAGTCCAGCTTGGTGACGTTGCCCAGCATCAGCAGGCCGACGTACATCAGGGCCGGTGCGGTGGCGTAGGCCGGTACCAGATAGCTCAGTGGCGACAGGAAAATCATCATCAGGAACAGCACGCCGACCAGCGCCGCGGTCAGACCGGTCTTGCCACCGGCGGCGGTGCCTGCGGCAGATTCGATGTAGACGGCCGCTGGGGCACCACCTACTACACCCGCCACCATGCTGCTGACAGAGTCGGCAGTCAGGGCCTTGCCGCCGCTGATGATGTGGCCACGTTCGTTGATGAGGCCCGCCTGACCGGCCACGGCACGGATGGTGCCGGTAGCGTCAAATACGGCAGTCATCACCAGCGCCAGCACGGTGGGGATCACCACCGGATTGAGGGCGCCCAGCAGATCCATGCTGCCCACCAGCGAACCGTTCGCACCAGTCAGGCTCGGCATGGCGAAGAAGCCCTGCCAGGTCACGTTCGGGTCGAAGATAAGGCCAAGGATGGAGATGGCGATGATCACCATCAGGATGCCGCCCGGCACCTTGCGACGCTCCAGACCGAAGATGGCGGCCAGACCCAGCACCGTCATGATGACCGGGAAGGAGGTCACTTCACCCAGTTGAACCGGCAGACCGGCCCCTTCGTTCTTGATCACCATGCCGACGCCGTTGGTGGCGATCAGCAGCAGGAACAGACCGATACCTATGCCGGTGCCGTGGGCAATGCCGGAGGGGAGGTTATCGAGGATCCACTGGCGCACGCCAGTGATGCTGATCAGGGTGAACAGCACACCCATCAGGAAGATGGCGCCGAGGGCGACCGGAATACTCAGTCCCTGCCCCAGTACCAGACTGAACGCAGTAAAGGCGGTGAGGGAGATAGCACAACCGATAGCCATCGGCAGCTTGGCCCACAGCCCCATCAGCAGGGAGCCGAAGGCGGCGATCAAACAGGTGGCCACAAAGACCGGGCCCTGCTCAAAACCGGCGGCACCCAGCATATTCGGCACAACTATGATGCTGTAGACCATGGCCAGGAAGGTGGTCAAACCGGCCAACAGTTCCTGGCGCACACTACTACCGCGCGCAGAAATGGAAAAATAAGAATCCAAAAAGCCACCGGTGGTGCCGTTGGCGGCCATATCTTGCTTTGCCATAACTTATCCTAAAAGTGTGAAGGAAATCGTTTGCTTTTGTGGCGCGCAAAATAGCAAGAATTCGCGGAAAATGCAGTGGGTAACCTGACTTTTTCATCAATATTTTGCATAAAGGGCCCATTCGGAGTTCAAGTGCAGACTCAAAAGGGAGGAAAGTCAGTGTGAGGTGTTTCTGAGGAGGGGAATTGGTGGGAAAATGGAATAACAAAAAACCCGCCTGAGGCGGGTTTTTTAAATTCTTGCTGAGCGATTAGCGAATGGCGTTAGCCACAAGCAATGTGCTCAAGCTTGAATTACAGACCAACTACGTTGGCTGCAGCCGGGCCTTTCTGGCCTTGCTCGATGGTGAACTCAACGCGCTGACCTTCGTCCAGGGTTTTGAAGCTGGTGGACTGGATAGCGGAGAAGTGTACGAACACGTCTTTGCTGCCGTCAGCCGGGGAGATGAAGCCAAAACCTTTTTCAGCGTTGAAGAACTTAACGGTACCAGTCATTTTGTTAGACATAATAATTTCCTTAAATAGTATTTGAAATGCTACAAAATGTAGCAATCGGTGATTTTTCGTCAGCAATACGTATGGGGAGCACTAAAGAAGGAGAATTATTTTGTAAGAATTATCCTAGGATAACGCTTACACTAATCACTGCTTTACTAAAATGACTGCCTAACATAATCAGGTCTGAACTGCCGAACCATCGAGAGAGATTAAAACACGCTCTCATTGTTAAAGCAAACCTTATCTCTATATTAATTTTTTGTAACGAACGTGAGGTTGGTTGTTTTTTGGTAAAAGCTATTTATTTCAAGTGTATAGAATGTCCCATTTTAACGGGAACCGCTTCTAAGGAATCTCGCTTACGCTTTTTTGTATCACTAATGTAGCCAGGTTTGGCAGTAAAGATGACGCTCATGATCAGATTGAAATGCTTCACGCTTGTGGGCAGTGCGCGCTCGGGGCTATAAATGAAAATGCCCGCTCAGCACCAAGTGCGAGCGGGCATTTTCACTAAGCAGGGAATTAGCGTTTGCTGCGAAACTTGTTGCTGACTGAATCTATCCAGCTAAAGGTTTCTGGCAGTACCTGATTCTTGGCGCGCTCTTTTGCTTTCTCGCGAGCAAGCTTGGAGGCCGCTTTGGCTGCTTCGGCGCGATCTGCCACAATTTTCAGGCGACCCTCTTCACGGATCTTGTTCCGCTCTCCGTTGGTCAGCTGGTGGTCTGCATTGGCTTGCGCTTTCTGCAATAACAAGGCTATTTCAGCTTTTTCAGCCTCGGTCAGATCTTTCATTTCCAGCTTTTTCACAGCGCGCTCCTGCGGCAGGGGGGTTAGATACCCTAACACAGTTGTGCCGATCACTTCTTATGCAATCGGCATTCCAGCGGCAAAAACACCAGTTAGAGCCAGGTTCCCGAGATTTCGCGGCAACTTTAGCGCTTGTTTACCGCATGTCAGGTGATGGCCAGTGGAGATAGCGCCATCTGCTCGTCTGGCTCGACATGGATCAACACAATGGCGTGAGGTAGTTGCTCTATGATCTCATGTTCGATGCGGTCACATATATCGTGAGCTTCACCAATAGTCATCTCGGTTGGCAGGGTGAGGTGAAAATCAATATGGCGACGACGACCAGCACGGCGGCTGCGCAAATCGTGAAAACCGCTGGCGGCAGGGCAACATTTAGTGATGATGCGGCTGGTCGTCTCCAGCTCCTCGTGGCTCATGCTATGGTCGAGCAGGGGGTGGAAGGCTTCATTGAGCATGCTGATCGCCTCCCTGACAATAAAGATGGCGACAGCAATTGCCACCAGTGGGTCGAGGATGGCGAGTGAGTGGCCAAACAGACTGGCCAGCCAGATACCGCCAAGACCGATGGCCACTCCGGCGGAGGTGAGCACGTCAGCCTTCAGATGAAGTGCATCTGCAGCCAGCGCGACAGACTCCTCTTCTTTCGCCACCTTATATAAGTAGGCGGATACACCACTGTTAACTACCGCTGAAATCACCATGACAAGCACGCCCCAGCCGATACTTTCGATGGCTGCAGGGTGGAACAGTTTGTCGACCGCCTCGAAAATAATCCATCCTGCGGCCAGCAAGATCAGCAGGGCCTCTATAACACCGGAGACATTTTCAATTTTGTCGTGGCCATAAGGGTGGCGCTCATCGGGAGGAAGGTCTGACTTTTTCACTGCGAACAGGGCGATCAGCGCCGCCACCAGATCCATCGCGGAGTGGATGGCTTCCGAGATGATACTGACCGAGCCACTGGCGATACCTGCCATTACCTTCATGATGATCAGGCTGATATTGGAGCAGACGGATACCATGGCTGCTCTGGTTTTTCTGTTCATGTCACAGCTTCCTGAATAAAAACGGATATTTCGGTGCGGCGCGCATTATATCTGGCTGACCGGAAATAACCTATTAGGTGTTGTAACCTGATGTTTCTGGTGATATTGCGAATGCTTATTAAAATGGTGGCCGCTTAAACAGCAATAAATAATGAGAGAGATTTATATTTATCCGTGAAAATATCTCGGAAGTGCTGCCTTAATATAAGCGTGACAACATTTAATAATGCAAATCACTCTTTTTTGGTTTTTCGTATCGAGCCCATTGGGCTTGATGTTCCAAGGGACTGCTCGTAGCTATTTTTTGGTGAGAATGAGGCTGGATCCGGATTCGAGTGGAGGGTATGCTGGTTCTGTTGATGGCCCCTGCCATCACACCAAGCGTACTGAAGTTGATGATTCGGATGGCATGCTGGATCCCTCGCGGCTCCAACTGTCTAGATAACATTTTTGGAGTTTGATGATGAGTAACAAAGAACATCACAACGGCAAAGATGCCAAGAAAAAACCGCAGCTATCACTGAAAGAGAAACGCGAAGCCAAACGTCAGAAAGCAGATCTGAAAAACGGCAGCGCAATGAAGTAACGCTCCTCTACTGCTGTTCCTTCGGAGCCAGTACAAAGCCAGCCCTTAACGGCTGGCTTTTATGTTTGTGGCTCACGGCGTGGCGCCGTAAGCCGCGAAAATCTGGCGATAGCGACCATCCTGACGCATTGCCTCAAGGCGTTCATCAAACAGGTTGCGGACATCGGCCGCACGGAAGGCAAAGTGATAGACGGTGGGTGGGAAGAGGTCCGCCTGCCTGACCTGATTGCGCTGGTAGCGCTCGCCAGTCTGGGCTGCGGCGATCAGCTGGTCCAGATAGTAGTAGAACACCCGCTCCTCCAGTACCACGGCATCGACCCTGCCGCGCATCAGCTGATGCACCTGCCCCTGCTGCTTGGCTACCTCCTCATAGTGGGGATTCTGGTTGGCCATGGTGGCGAACGCGCCCCCCAGAATGATCCTTGCCCGTTGAAAGGCGGTGACTCGCTTTGTATGCAGATCGTCCAGGGTGCTGATATGGGTGCTGCGCAGGGTGAAGATCCGGTTATGGAACGTAATTACGGGCCGGGTCAGAAAGTGGGGATCAACCATGCCGGGTCTGACATTGATGATGGCATCCAGCTTTCCTGACTCGAACAGGCGGAAGGTTCGCTCCAGCGGCAGAAATTCAAAGCTGGGCTCATAGCCGCTACCGGCGAACGCCTCTTTCAGCAGATCCAGCTCGATGCCACGGTGAGCGTCTTTGATTACATAGGGGGGAATGGCAAAGCTGACCCCAACCTTGAGTGGCTTGGCCAGTAACTGGCCGGGCAGCAAGCTGGCCAGCAGTAGCAATAAAGTGGTGATCAGCTGCATTGCACCTTTCACAAAGCGCTCCTGTCGAGAATATCCATCACCATAAGAGAGGCCACCATAAAACGTCATATTCCTGTCTGGCTGACAGGCTCAGCCTTGAGTGCATAAAAAAAGACCCTGATTTATCAGGGCCTTTTCAATATTTCTGTTCTTAGAACGGTAGTACATGTAAGATTTTTAATGAATGACTGGTTATATAGAGTGGTGAAAATTTTTTTTGTTATTACTTTCAGTTGTTTGTTGGTTTTTTTGCATGCGAAGATCTGACATTTTTCTGTCGTTTTTTTTTGAAATGGTAATAAAAATGGCTGAGTGGGCATTATGACCCCGTTTTTCTTACACTTTAGTGCTGAGGAGAGCCAGAAGTCCAAGTTCATACGAGAGTGAATGAGCATCTTGGTCGTAGTTAGCATAAGTTGGAGAGTAGTCGCCTCAACTCGTCTTCGGGATTGTACTGTTTGCATGGATCCTGTGTTTGTTTCAAGGCATGGTTTGTTTTTCTGGCGATACCGAGCAGAGAAGTATCGAAATCTTGTTGGCACTGATTCAAGGCCCGCTCGATTGCTATTTGCGCCAAGTACAGCTCTTTACCTTGTAGTTTCTCATGGACATTTTTGACGGCTCCTCGGTACATGAGGTCGAGTGTATCTTCGCTTTTGGCCCGCTTGAAGCGAAGGAGGATGTTTTCATAACTAAAAAACCGTACGTAATCGATGTTAGTGATTTTCTCTTTCATAATATGCATCTGAGGTCGGTGAAGTAGTTGCTGTGTGAAAGTTGTTTTTGTTGGGTGGCATTTAAGTCTGGAGTGTTACAACATTATCTACCTCTGAATGGTTTTTCTCTCAACACTAACCCTCCTATCGTCATCCCAATGGGCAAGACCTCGGCACTAGACCATCCAATACCAATAGCTTCAATGCTACGGTCAAACAGCATGGTATGCGTCATAGGTCATCCAGTGAGATGCTGACCCTCTCTAGTGAGGACAAGCGTTCATCCACTATTTGGTTAAGCTCCGCATCTTCGGCCAGCTCTACATAGTAGGCAAAGAGATTGGGTGGCACACAGTAGAAGGCTGGTTCGTTGCGGTTGAGGATGGCAATGGTAGAACCATTTCCTTTCTTGAGTGTGCCCATTGGGTTGCGTTTAAATTCGGTGATGCTGGCCGTGGTGGCGGAAAATATCTGGTAGCTCATGCTCGGGTCCTACTTGTTTTTGTATCAATTATTACGTCGTTAATCGCACTTAAAGTGCCCTGTAGTGTGCGTATACGCATATGCCAAAAAAATGGGGTAGTCATTCTCTCCGATACACAGAACAGAATGTAACCATACATGGCGTTACTCTCGAAAAGATTGCACTCCAAACGGAACCGCTATCGCCATTGAGGTTCTGATTACCAAAACCACTTCACATCAGTATCATGGGTAAGTTACTTCATTTTACTGTCAATACGTCTCAACACAACAAGGCTGCCGATGTGAGCCAGCTGTCTTTAAACGTGCCTTCATATTTACCAGTATCATCCGGTGTGTGGAATGAATATCTTGGTTGACGTGAGCTCAATCTGGAAAGCAGCAGCCTCAATTCGTCTTCTGGACTGTATTGCTTGTTGGACTCTTGTGTTTGTTTCAAGACATGCTTTCCTTACCATACCGAGCAGAGGAGTGTCGAAGTCGAGCTTAGAGACTATCTACCCTGGTCGTTAGCATTTCTCCATGAGCGAGGAATTGATGGCTGAGATAAAGGCAATATGGTTTGGCACGAAGGCTGTAGACTTGTCTTCGTACAAGCTGTGTTTCTGAAAGGCAGTATCCAAATGTAATGTTCATTTCCTGCTCTGTCCAAACTTTAATCAATTGGTTAATCGTGCGACCTAAATCAAGTCTTTCTTGATGCACATCGTGGTACATTTTTGTTGTCTAACTTAGACAGCGTGGCGTCATGTGTACTGATACTATGAGCGATTCAATCTTAGGATATAAACTGACCCTACTCGTGCTCCACCGAGTGTCTCGCCTGTCCAATAACACCAGTCTAGGAGCTAGGGTATGACAATGATCGAGAAAAAGTATCAAAAATTAGCATTAACTGATGAATATTTAACTGATAGTTTGCTGATGACTCTAGCTTGGAAGAAAAGTCATCACTATGTAAGAACCACAAACTGGTATGCAGATAATTTTGAGCTGGATTTGTCTGCGCTCTCATTATCAACGACTGTCAAAAAGTGGTGTGAAGATATTAAAAGTAGAGATCTCCTATTTAAGGAGTTAGAACTTGTGCCAGCACCTAAACAATATAAATGGAGCTTTCATAAAAATAAACCAGACACTGCTACTGGTGATGAGTGTTTATATTGGCACCCTAATAAGGAAGAACTTGAAGAGTATGGCCAACAATCATGTATAGAGCCTAAAGAAGTAAAGCTACAGCTAAGGCCACTTGCTCATATACCTGTTCGCGAACAAAGCATGATGACATTGCTGATGATGTGCCTTGCGAATGATGTAGAAACTGCACAAGGAGATCCTGCTACAAAATTTGATCGAGTACATGAAAAAAAAGTTGTAAATTATGGAAATAGACTCTATTGCCGTTATGACGAAGAGGGTAATGCAGATCATAGCTATGGCGCTACGACTATTTATAGCAAGTATTTTTCCGACAACCGTCTCTTCTTGGAACGCCCATACTATTTCGCCGAAATTGCCAAAAAGGAGTTAAGTGATGATCAGGAAATATTCCTGATAGAATTAGATTTGTCAAAATTTTTCGATTTAGTTGATAGAGTAACACTTTGTGAAAAAATTAGAGACTTTGCTAAAAAAACAACCTCGCAAGTAGATGAAAAAAATCTTATCAATCAATTTCTATCTGCGTTTGAAAATTGGCAATGGAGTGAGCAAGCCTCTAACGAATATGAGTTATTATGTAAATCAGATAGCGTACCTAGTGCACCAAGAGGCATACCGCAGGGGTTGGTTGCAGGGGGGTTTCTTGCTAATATCTACTTGTTGTCTTTTGATCAAGCCATGACCAATATTATTGGCAAAGAAATATCTGAAGATAAAGGTGTTCAGATAACATTAATTGACTATTGTCGTTATGTTGATGACATGCGTTTAACTATCTCAGCCCCTAAGTACTCCGCATTGTCAGATGAATACAAAAAAGAAAATATTGTAAGATCATATCATAACAAGGTAAAGGAATTTATTGCCGAGTATGTTGACGTGTTGTTGAAAAAACATACTACCGATGCAATAAGTTTAAATAGCAAAAAAACCAAGCTTGAATCGTATAAGCCGAGGCTAAAAGGAATATCTGGTGAATTGAATAAACTTCAACAACGTTTAAGTGGTCCAATTCCATTTGATGATTCACAAGAATATCTTGGTCAACTAGAAGCCCTTTTGTTTATGTCTTCAGAAGTAGAAGGATACGAACAAGGTGACAGATGTAAACCAAATCGTTTGGCATTGATTGAGCAGCCACATATGGATGTGAGGGGCGATACTTTAAAAAGATTTGCAACAAACAAGATCGCTAGGATATTAAAGGTGATTCGTAACTATACGGCTCATGCTATAGATAAACATGGTCATCCTATCCCCTGCGATTGGGACTATCAGCAAGAAAGATTAGCAAGGCGACTTATCGCTTGTTGGTCCCAAGACCCATCATTAGTACTTTTATTAAAGAAAGGATTGGAGCTCTTTCCTTGTGTTAAAATATTAAGCCCTATCCTTGAACAGTTAAATGAGAAGCTCAGGGATGAAAATCCTAAGATCATTGCTGTTGCTGAGTATTGCCTATCAGAAATATTTAGGCATGCTGCTATAACAATTCATCGCCTTGATCCTAAGTACATTCCGTTACATGCAGACCACGAGACCTTTTTTGAAGAGCTTCAACGTGAAGCAGTACAGCTATGTCAGAGGTTTGAAAGTGATGGTGAGGAAGGCTTTGAGTTATTAGCTAAGCAGGCAAGGTTTTTGCTGCTTGTGAGGCTTGATAGTACTTTAGAAAAAGAGTCATGCGATCATAATTTCGACTTCATTATAAAGTTAATTAATGGTTTTAGGGATATAGCCATTGAAAAGGTTATAGATGTCGATCAACTAGCAGCAAACATATTGCTGGCAAAGCAGTTGACCACTGACGTTAAGCCTCTTAATCGTGCGATTGCTAGCTTGTTTGAAAAGCTAGATTTAGAAAAATGTGTAATAGTTCTATCAAAAATTGCATTACAAGATATTATCTTTTTCAAAGCACTTATTAGACATGCACGTCCACTTACATATGCTTGGGTAAAACAGACGCAAGTTAAAGATTTAATAAAGCTACATAATGTAGATCTTAATCCTTTACGAACTCCTCTCGATAAGATTGATGGTGAACAATCCTTATTAAGGTTAATACAGCGTGCAGATAATCCATTTAATAATGAGTTGATGGCCTTAAAGTTGATGAGATCGCTTCTCTGCAACGCAGCTAATCTTGCTAAATGTGGTTCATATGAGTTTATAGATATTGAGGCAACAAAAGTAAAATTAGTTGGTGCTGTATATACCTCACCACCTAGCTTTTATTTATTTGATGCTAATTTAGAAGTGAAACCTAAATTTAGTGCCTCTTCTGCACTCAGTACACATCTGCATAGCGATCAGATTGAAATAAGAATTTTACAACGCGTCGCTATATGTATACGTTCTAGTTTAATAGGTAATGTTGATTGGTCAGGTTTTAGCTCTAGTATTGAGCCTAAAATAGGTTATCGTGGAATAAAAAGCAGCGGTGACAAAAGGGCCGTAGGCATGATGAATACGCCACAATCCATTGGTGGTGAATCAGCACAAATTTCCCATTGGCTGACCACGTTACTATCAAAGCTTTTAATCTGGCCCGGTATATCGGTAAATGATCAGGGTTACATATGGCCTACAATATGGTCTGTCGATAGTGTTAAAAAGCTTGTTGATGAACGATTGGCTGTTCTTAAAGAAAACTACTGTCAGAATACTCAAATGCTTGGTTTGGTTGAGCAAGTTTTTCTTGATTGGAAAGAATGTAAAAATAATTTAACGGTCGCTATGGTTCAATCTAAACTACCGAGAATTTCTGATTTTAATAACTATGGATTAATGCTAAATAATGCAAGTTTTCGATCTAAACATCGACGTCATGTCGCGGAAGTCGCCCTTCTAGTGTGTAAACACATTGATGCACAGCGCACCGATGATGATGAACGAAATGAACGAGGTAAGCAAGTTGATCTCATTATTTTACCTGAGCTAAATAACTGATCCTAATAGTGCTACACCTTCGCTGTGCCATAGCCATTCCCCGGGAAAGGAGACACGGTATCCATGAAGTGTTTCACTCGGGCCAGCAGGTTGGCCATCCCTCTGCATTGATGAT
>NZ_FKKY02000137.1:0-454 GCF_900079845.1 Aeromonas sp. EERV15
TGGTTTTCGGACTGGTCGAATTTCCCTACCGGTTGGGTTTTCGTGCAGGTTTTGTAAATGTTTGACTTCCCGATACCCTGCTGCTGTCTCGGCATACAATTTAATGAACATCTGTGGCCCTCGGTGGTTAATTTCTTTTTTCTCTACCACAGAGGGCTCGGAGGATCACGGAGGAGGATGAGATAAAGATAGTGGCAGAGCTGTAAGTCCGCCTGAGGCGGATGGCGAGTGGCAAAATTATTAGTGAAAAATTAGTGCTGATTAGCGGCTGCTTCTCATCTTTAAAAAACCTCTGCGTAATCTGTGGCTTATATGTATCTACAGTTGTGAAAGTGTTTTTATGCTCGTCGAGTTTGGCTTTTGGTAGTGAGTAATCTTTCCCGACCTTCAGCACAAAAGCATATCCGGAAGGCTCGTCCACATTACTCTTTTAATAGTTCTTTTCTTTTACGTG
>NZ_FKKY02000138.1:0-453 GCF_900079845.1 Aeromonas sp. EERV15
GTCGACGTGCTCGTCAACAACGTCGTCGTCGGGCGCACGCCGTGGCTCGGCACGCTGTCGGTGGGCAACCACATGGTCACGCTGCGCGGGGAGGGGAAGCTCGGCTCCCAGCCGACCGCCGCGCCGGTGCGGCCGCAGGAGCTCACGACGCTGTCGCTGCTCGCCGAGGAGCTCGACGCCTCGCTGCGCGTCAACCCCACGCCGCCGGGCGCGAGCGTGTGGATCAACTCGGTCAACGTCGGCAACGGCGTGTGGCTCGGCCGGCTGAAGAGCGGCCGGCACCAGGTCGAGGTGAAGGCCGACGGGTTCATCACCGCGTCGCGGGCCGTGACGCTCGACAGCGGCGAGCGCGAGGTGGTCACGCTGCAGCTCGAGCGCGACGAGGACGCGCCGGTCTGGCGCAGGCCGCCGAAGATCGCGTTCGACGCGAGCGCGTCGTTCCTGCTCGCGCCG
>NZ_FKKY02000139.1:0-452 GCF_900079845.1 Aeromonas sp. EERV15
ATCGGACAGGCCTTCTGTCCTTTTCCACCGCAGCCAAAATCCTTTCCCTCGGCAACGGAACCGGGGGCGTCCGCCGTCCCGCTCGCGGCCCACGCTGCGCCCGCAAAGCCGATGCCGACGCTCATCAACACCGCGCTCATCAGCTTCATGCTCATCGACATCCGACGTCTCCTGTCATGTAAGAGGCAAGCTCGGCCAAGCCGTCGCAGCTCGGAGGAGCAGATTGTGAACGTTAACATTTTGGGCGTCAACCAGAATTGACCGACGCGCGGCCATCCTCGATCCCGAGGGGCGCGTAGCGGCGGGTCGCCGCGCACAGGAGGCGGTGCCCAGGCGACGGCGGGTTCGTCGCGTGCAGCGCCAACCGTCGATGCGCTGCTCGGCTTCGAGCGCGTCGGGCGGGCCGGCGATCAACGCGGTCCGGCGTCCGTCGATGTTGACGCGGTGCGCCG
>NZ_FKKY02000142.1:0-451 GCF_900079845.1 Aeromonas sp. EERV15
GGCTCATGGGCGACGAGCACGCGCAGGCCCATGTGATTGGTCAGCGGCGTCTGGTCGTGGACCTTGAGCGTGTGCTCGTAGAACCGCACGTACGAGTCCGTGCCGGAGACCTTCATGCTCACGGGGATGAGCACGGCCGCCGCAAGGTCGCCGCCGATCAGCAACTGCACGTGCGTCTTCGCGATGCGCTTGTCGCGCAACAGGTAAATCCCCGCCACCGTCAGCCAGCCGATCACGGGCAGGTCGGGGCAGACGCGCAGAAGGCCGGCGTAGACCATGCTCGCGCCGGCCAGCTTGAGGTAACGCTTGCGGATGAGGCAGGCCGACAAGACGAGGTAGAAGAGCCAGTCCTGCCGGAGGAACGCGCCGCCGGTCCAGTAGAAGGGCGCTGACGGCTGGCAGCCCCAGAAGATCGCCGCGACCGAGAAGACCCGCCACCCGAACGCCCAGT
>NZ_FKKY02000143.1:0-450 GCF_900079845.1 Aeromonas sp. EERV15
AGGATCCCGATCACGTCGCTGCCGCGATCCCGCAGCACGCCGTCGAGGCCCTCGCCCCCTTCCCACGTCTGGATCTCCTGCGCGTACCGGGGGGAGACCGTGGAGACGAGCGTGGCGTTGTAGATGCCGGCCTTCAGCAGGTTGATGCTGTCGTACGCCTCCAGGCAGAACCTGTGGAACTGGTCTCAGCCGAGCCCTGTCGTGCCGAGCTGGAGCTGGTTGACCCACCCCTGGTAGCCGAGGTTGTGGATCGTCAGCACGGTCGCGGCGCGCGCGAGCGGCGACCGGTGCTCCAGGACGTTGGTGTAGAGCGGACCGAGGGCCGACTGCCAGTCGTGGACGTGGACGATGTCCGGCCAGAACCCGAGCGCGTGGCAGAGCTGCAGCGCGCCGCGCGAGAGCAGCGCGTAGCGGGCGAGGTTGTGGCCGAACTCGCCGTGCGCGTCGCCG
>NZ_FKKY02000189.1:0-429 GCF_900079845.1 Aeromonas sp. EERV15
GTGAACGGGACGTCGAGCGCCTGCGGGGGCTCGGATACGAAGGAGCACTGGACGGGAGCCGCCTGCTGCGTCGAGGCGTCGATCTGTACGAGCGGGACGTCGAGCGCCTGCGGGGGCTCGGATACGAAGGAGCACTGGACGGGAACCGATTGCTGCGTCGAGGCGTCGGCGTGCTCGACCGGGACCTAGGGCACCTGCACCGGCTCGGGAAAGCACTGGACCGGCACGATGTGCTGCATCGAGTGACCGGCTCGCGATTCCGACGCTGAGGAGCATGACCGGAGCGCTACCCGGATCGCTCCCATCGACCGCGCGGTCAGCCGACCTCAGCCCCGCGCGGCGAAGCGGCGGTGGTCGACCATGAGGCAGCGGTCCTGCACGACCAGGACGCCGGCGGCGATCAGCCGCTCGGCCACCGCGTCGTTCCGG
>NZ_FKKY02000066.1:0-552 GCF_900079845.1 Aeromonas sp. EERV15
ATCGAGGACCTCGCGCAGCTCATCTTCGATCTGAAGAACATCAACCCGAAGGCGCGCATCAGCGTGAAGCTCGTCGCCGAGGCCGGCGTCGGGACCATCGCCGCGGGCGTCGTCAAGGCGCACGCCGACGTCGTGCTGATCAGCGGCGACTCGGGCGGCACCGGCGCCTCCCCGCTCACGTCGATCCACCACGCCGGCGTGGCGTGGGAGCTCGGGCTCGCCGAGGCGCACCAGGTGCTCGTGATGAACGGGCTCCGCGGCCGCGCCATCGTGCAGACCGACGGCAAGCTGATGACCGGCCGCGACGTCGCGTTCGCCGCCCTGCTCGGCGCCGAGGAGTTCGGCTTCTCGACGGCGCCGCTCGTCGCGGCGGGCTGCATCATGATGCGCAAGTGCCACCTCAACACCTGCCCGGTCGGCATCGCCACGCAGGACCCGGAGCTCCGCAAGAAGTTCACGGGCGCGCCGGAGCACGTCCTCAACTTCTTCTTCTACGTGGCGGAGGAGCTCCGGCAGATCATGGCGAGCCTGGGCTTCCGCACGCTGACCGAG
>NZ_FKKY02000144.1:0-450 GCF_900079845.1 Aeromonas sp. EERV15
ATGCGGCAGCCAGGCCGCCGGCTCCCCTACGATCTCCTCGAGGTGTAGTGGATGACCCCCGACAGCCGGCCCCACTGCCGCTGGATGCCCTCGACGAGCTCACGGACCTGCGTTCGATCAGAGACGTCGCAGACGCGATGGTGCGCGTCGATGCCCTGCTCTCGCAGGGCATCGAGCGCGTCCCGAGCGCTCCCCAGCGGCTCGGAGCGCCCGCTGAGCACGATGGTCACGCCCGACGTCGCCCCGAAGTGACGGGCGAGGATCCGGCCCAGACCGCCCAGGCCGCCCGTGATCCATACGACGCTTCCAGCCCGCACCGCCTCGGCGGCGCCACGATGGATGTCGAGCGTGAGCTCGCGGATGCTCCGGGCGTCGCGAACGCCGTTTCGATACCGGATCTCGATCTCGTCGCTCGCCCCGTCGAGCTCCGCGCGAAGTCCGTCGAGCAAC
>NZ_FKKY02000147.1:0-447 GCF_900079845.1 Aeromonas sp. EERV15
GGTGGCTATGGCGCACCTCCACAACCGCAAGGTGGTTATGGGGCGCCTCCGCAGCAGGGTGGCTATGGCGCGCCACCACAGCCACAGGGCGGCTACGGAGCGCCCCCGCCCGCGGGGTGGGGACAGCCGCAGCAGCCTCCTGGCCATGGATTCGACCCTGCCCAGGGCGGCGGTTATGGCGCTCCGCCGGGCGCGTTCGTCCAGCAGGGGTACGGTCCTCCCGCCGATGTGAACGCGGGCAGTGAAGTCCGCATGGCCTTCGAGGGACAAGGTGGCGAGTTCTTCGGCAAGGTGATCGGGGGCTACCTGCTCACGCTGATCACCTTCGGGATCTATGCCCCCTGGTTCATCTGCAGCCTCACCAACTACATCTACGAGAAGTCGAACATCCAGACCTCGCGTGGACCGCTCCGCGTCTCGTTCCGGGGTGAAGGTGGGTCGCTCTTC
>NZ_FKKY02000145.1:0-448 GCF_900079845.1 Aeromonas sp. EERV15
AGGAGACGTTCGTCCGCGCCTACCAGGCCCTCGGCCGCTTCGACGGGCGGAGCGAGCCTTTCACGTGGCTCTATCGCATCGCCGTGAACCTCTCGCTCAACACGATCCGCGCGCGCAAGCCGACACGGGACGCCACGTCCTCGGACGATCCCCGCGTCGAGAGCCTCTTGCGCGAGACGCGGCTCACGTTCGGTGGTGATCCCGCGACGGCCTCTCAACAGAAGCAGCTCGCCACGGCGCTCTGCGATGGCATCGATGCCCTCTCGGACACGCTCCGGACGACGCTCATCCTCGTCTGCATCGACGGCGTTCCTCACGAGGAAGCGTCGAAGATCCTGGGCTGCCCCGAGGGGACGGTGGCCTGGCGCGTTCACGAAGCGCGACGCAAGCTCCGTGAGTACCTCGCGGGGCGGGGTTTTGGAGGCGAAGCCGTATGAACCTCACCGGC
>NZ_FKKY02000146.1:0-448 GCF_900079845.1 Aeromonas sp. EERV15
GATCACCGCGACGACCGCGGTGACGCGCGAGAGCTGCGCGACCTGGCGCTCGAGCAGCGAGCCCTCGCGCCCGCCCTGCTCGAGGAGCAGGGCGATCTTGCCCGCGGCGCTCTCCGCGCCCGTCGCGAAGACGATCGCCTCGCCCGCGCCGGTCACCACGGACGCGCCGCTCGGCAGCAGGCTCGGGAGCGCGAGCACCTCGGCGCCCCGGCCCGGCGGGGCGACCGGCGCGGCGTCGCGATCGACAGGGGCCGTCTCGCCCGTGAGCATCGAGAGGTCGATCGAGAGGCTGTCTGCGCCGAGCAAGATGCAGTCGGCCGGGACCAGTGACCATGTCGGCCAGTTCATCGAAGATGACCATCGATCATGACGAGATCCGCCAGTGGGCCGAGTCGCGCGGAGGCCGCCCGGCGACGGTGAAGAGCACCGAGAAGGACGGGGAGCCCGG
>NZ_FKKY02000148.1:0-447 GCF_900079845.1 Aeromonas sp. EERV15
GACCGGTCAAACCCCCTTGTGCACGTGTGACCGGAGGGTGTTCGACCGGTCAAACCCACAAAGACCACGAAAACGGGCCCCGGACGACGCCTCGACCGTGGTGGAGACCACGAAACAGGCCTCCGTGGACCGTCCTCGCCACCCTCGGGTCGCCTTCCTCCTGCCGTGTCGTCCGTCCTCGCGGCCCCTGACGTGAGCGCGCCTGCGTCGCCCGCGACCCGGATGCCGCGACGCGGACATAAGCTCAGTGCCCCAGCTCACCGTCCTGGATTGCCCGCGCGCGCCTCGCGGCGGTAGGGTTCTTCCGCAGGCCATGGTGCGCACATTGGACGCCATGGCGCGAGGGAGGACCCAGCCATGTCCGGACACCGAGTCTACGAAACGCTCCAGCGCTCCGACATCGAAGCCCTGTTCGACGTCGGCGCTTACGTCGCCCTCGCTGGCGAC
>NZ_FKKY02000154.1:0-442 GCF_900079845.1 Aeromonas sp. EERV15
CGACGATCGTGTCGGGCATCGCGATCGAGAGCGCGAACTTCATCACCGTATTGAGGTCGCGATCCGCGACGTAGCGGGCAAATCGCTTGATCTCGGCGGGTTGGTCGCTCGCCGAGCGCACGTGCGTTCGCAATGCCCGGTTCCAGACGCCGATCGGATACCAGCTGCTCGGCAGCAGCGGCTGATAAAGTACGTCCCGGTCTGACTTGTGCAGCGAGGTCACAAGGCGCTCCCATGCCCCTGCGTCGCGGTTCGTCGTGACGAACGACCGGAGGTTGACCAGCAACGTCCCTTTGCATCGACCGGCCGGGATCGAGGATTTGCTTTTCGTTTCGTGCGTCTTCATCGCGGCGAACCTACGTCGGGAAGACCCTGACGACGCCGGACCCGCTCGCGGGCGCAGCGCGTGCATCCCCGGGCGGGAAGGCCTCGCCGGGAACAC
>NZ_FKKY02000155.1:0-442 GCF_900079845.1 Aeromonas sp. EERV15
CGGAAGCGCCGAGGCCCGCGCCGGACGCGGACCCCGGTGAGAAGGGCGCGGTCGACGCGGCGCCGGAGCAGCCCACGGAATCGCCGAGGCCCGCGCCGGACGCGGACCTCGGGGAGAAGGGCGCGCTCGACGCGACGTCGAAGGCGCCTGTAGAGGGCCTGCGCCGTCTGAAGGAAAAGGGCGCCGCGGAGACCGCTGCGAAGAAGGGCGCCGCGAAGGGGACCGCCGGGGTGGCTCCGAAGGAGAAAGGCGCCGCGGGGGCCGCTCCGAAGGAGAAAGGCGGCGCGGCAGCAGCTTCGAAGGAAAAGGGCGACGTGGAAGCCGTTGGGAAGAAGGGCGCTGCGGCAGAAATTCCGAAGGAGAAGGGCGCCGCGGAAGCCGTTGCGAAGAAGGGCGTCGCCGAGGCCGCTCCGAAGGAGAAGGGCGTCGCCGAGGCCGCTTC
>NZ_FKKY02000156.1:0-441 GCF_900079845.1 Aeromonas sp. EERV15
ATCTCGCCGCTCAGCCTGGCGCTCCAGGGCGTGGTCACCGCCCCGCGCGACTATGCCCGCGCGAACTCGCTGTACAACGTCTTCTACGCCGCGGGCATGCTGCTCGGCCCCCCCGCGTCGAGCGCGATTTACCAGGCGGAGGGCGGGGTCGCGATGCTCTACCACCTGGCGGCGCTGTGGGCCGCGTTCGTCGTGTTCACGATCGTCTTCGCTGGCGACGACCCGGCCTCCCGCCGCGGCGAGCGGGGCGGGGTCGAGGTCGCTGCCTGATCGCCGCCCGGCGGGCGCGCCTCGTCACCCGAGGCGCTCGGCGAGCCACTGCTCGCCGTGCCCCGTGTCGATCCCGAGGTGTCGCAGCCCCGGGAGGACCACGCGCCGCATTGTCTCGTCGAAGATCCGCCTGCGTTCGCTGCGGTCGAGGGCGCCGAGCCCGGACAGCGT
>NZ_FKKY02000083.1:0-502 GCF_900079845.1 Aeromonas sp. EERV15
GTGTGCAGCATCCCGTTGCACGCCGCGTACTCCACGTCACGGAGATCGACCTCCGTCCCGCGCAGGTGCTTCTGCAGGAAGGAGAACACCTCGCGCAGGCGCGCCGACACATCCCAGGGCCCCTGGATGTTGTCGACGCGGAACTTCTTCTCGTTGTTCTCGACGCGGATCGTCACCTCGTTCGCATCGCCGTTGCTCAGGACGATGACCTGAGCCACGTCACGCTGGACGTAGTTCAGCGCCGACAAGAACATCTCCCGGGGGCGCACCCGCTCCGGGTCGACGTACTTGTCGCGGATCATCTTGAGGGTCTCGTTCACGGCCTCCAGGCGGGTCAGGTCGTACGGCGCCTTCGCCGACGGGCCCGTGACCGCGAGCGCCGGCTCGAAGCCGCGCCATAGGCCGCCCGGACCGAACTGGAGCGCGAAGTACGTGGCCAGAGCGAAGGCCCCGAACAAGGCGAGGGCCTTTCCGAGACGCTCGAGCAGTCTGTGGGGCATAT
>NZ_FKKY02000157.1:0-441 GCF_900079845.1 Aeromonas sp. EERV15
CTCGTCCCCGAGGGCATCCGGCATGCGCTCCCGCTTCCAGCCTGCGAGGTCGGCTACCACCTTGTCGGGTCGCGGCCCGAGGTGGAGCTCGGGCTCGTCCAGGAGCACCCAGCCGCCGGGCCCGCCGTCGCCGAGATCGAAGGCGCCGCCGAGCTTCATCGTGAGGCGCGATGCGCTCCGCGTGTGGGGGCGGCCGGGCCGCGGAAAGGTGAAGAGCTCCCCGTCGAGGATCTCTGCCACCTGCTCGGGGGGCACCGCCTCGAATGCCGCCTCGACCTCCGGTGCGTTCCGAGCGGGATCCAGGTTGTGCGGCAGCACGCCGGTGCTCATGGCCGACCCTACCACGGGAGCGCGGTCGCAGCCGGGGCGAGCGTCTGCTCCCGCGCCGCCCGAGGTCGTCGGCTCCATGGGCTCAGATCCCGCGAGAATCCCGGCATGGCG
>NZ_FKKY02000060.1:0-605 GCF_900079845.1 Aeromonas sp. EERV15
GATCGCGCGAGACCAGGACCGCATCGCCCTGCCGTCGTTCGAGGGCGAGATCCGCGTGGGCTCATGGTGGCTTCCCGGTCCGGAGGCGTAGCCGGGGCCGGGCTCATCCCGGTTGCGCGGGTGGATGGGGAGACGCCAGGCGCAACGGCGTGTACGGAGGTGGTGGCCTCGGCCCCGCGCGCTCAGGGCGAGGGGCGGCCCCGAGCGGCCGGCGCGGCCTTCAGCCAGCGCGCGGCCGCCGCGGCGATGGCGTCGCGCTCCCCGTCGAGGTCGATCGCGAGCGGCCGCCCCGCGGCCGCGGCCATCCCGTGCCCGACGACGTAGCGCGCCAGCGGGTAGTCGTGGGTGAGCATGCCCGCGACCGCGGGGAGGGCCGGCGCGCCGACGCGCCCGAGCGCGAGCAGGGCGCGGACAACCTGCCGGACTTTCGCCGCAGCTTCGTTGTCCCGCAGGGCATCGACTCGGACAAGATCTCCGCGTAGCTCCAGGCCGGCGCCCTGCGGATTCACCTGCCGAAGAGCGCCTCGCCCAAGCCCCGTCAGATCCCGATCAGCGCGAGCTGATGAGGCCGGCCGGCCACCGGGGCACCGCGCCGCCGGCGACCG
>NZ_FKKY02000162.1:0-439 GCF_900079845.1 Aeromonas sp. EERV15
GCTCTGAGGACCGCCATGATCGACACCGCACGCCTGACGAATCTCCTCCCTCCCAGAATGCGCAGTCAGCTCGACGCTTACCTGGAAGCGCTCGATCTTCTCCTCCACATCCGAGACCCGCGCGTCCTCGCAGCGCTCGGGCCTTCGGGGGTGAGAGGGATCTTCCTGCATCGGGGGAAGCAAGGAGTCCCCACGCAGATGGCCGCCTCGCACAGCGCTCACGTCGACTGGCGCTAGCCGAGCGAGCAACCAGAGATGGCGGATCTGTACCGACGCGCCAAGGAGGGACAGTGGAACGGGGACACGCTGCCCTGGAACATCGATGTGGATCCGATGAACCCCGAGGTGCCTTTGCTGCCCGAAGAGTTCCTCGATCTGCACCTGCTCGAGGAGTACGGCGCCAAGCTCTCCGAGAAAGAAAAGCGGGAGGTCCAGTATT
>NZ_FKKY02000207.1:0-128 GCF_900079845.1 Aeromonas sp. EERV15
GTCCGCCGCTCGCCGGCAAAAGTAGCAAGCTACTTTCCCGCTGCCGCTCGACTTGCATGTGTTAGGCCTGCCGCCAGCGTTCAATCTGAGCCATGATCAAACTCTTCAATTTAAGTTTGGTTTGCGTC
>NZ_FKKY02000163.1:0-439 GCF_900079845.1 Aeromonas sp. EERV15
GACGAGGCCCGGGTCGAGACGGACCGGCACCGGCTGCTCCAGATCGTCACGAACCTCATCACGAACGCGCGGCGCGCGGTGTGCCACGCGGTGGGCCCGGCGCGCCGCGTCGTTGTCCGGTGCGCGCCGCGCGAGGGGGGCGGCTCCTCCGTGGAGGTCGAGGACACCGGCGTGGGCATCGCGCCGGAGCACCTGGCGCGGCTGTTCCAGCAGGGGTTCACCACGTGGCCCGAGGGCACGGGGCTCGGCCTGCACGCGAGCGTGCTGGAGGCCCGCCTGCTCGGCGCGGCGCTCCGGGCCGAGAGCAAGGGCCCGGGCCACGGCGCGAAGTTCACGCTCGATCTCCCGGCCGCGGCGCCCCGCAGCGGGAGGATCCCCCTCGAGGCGGTCGGCTGAGGGGGACCCGGTCGAGGCGAGGCGGCCGCGTCTCGCTGATGGA
>NZ_FKKY02000056.1:0-671 GCF_900079845.1 Aeromonas sp. EERV15
TCGCGCAGCGTGTCGCGGTAGCGGCCGTTCCACTCGGCCCAGCGCACCGGGAAGTTGCCGACCTGGTAGCCGCCCGGGCCGACGTCCCACGGCTCGGCGATGAGCTTCACCTGGCTGAGCACCGGGTCCTGGTGGACGATGGTGAAGAAGCTCGAGAGCTGATCGACGTCGTGCAGGCCGCGCGCGAGCGCCGCGGCCAGATCGAACCGGAACCCGTCGACGTGCATGTCGAGGACCCAGTACCGCAGCGAGTCCATGATGAGCTGGAGCGCCTGCGGGTGGCGCACGTTGAGGGTGTTCCCCGTGCCCGTGTAGTCGAAGTAGTAGCGCTCGTTGCCGGGGACGAGGCGGTAGTAGGTCGGGTTGTCGATGCCGCGCAGGCTCAGCGTCGGGCCCAGGTGGTTGCCCTCCGCCGTGTGGTTGTAGACGACGTCGAGGATGACCTCGATCCCGGCGGCGTGGAGCGCCTTGACCATCTCCTTGAACTGCCGGACCTCGGCGATCACGTCGTTGCCCGCGCGGTACCCGACGTCCGGCGCGAAGAAGCCTATCGTGTGGAAGCCCCAGTAGTTCCGGAGCCCCTTGTCCAGCAGGAACTTCTCGTGCACGAAGGCGTGCACCGGGAGGAGCTCGATGGCCGTGATGCCGAGGTACCGCAGGTACCCGATCAT
>NZ_FKKY02000058.1:0-608 GCF_900079845.1 Aeromonas sp. EERV15
CGTGTGCATCGTGCAGCTCGGCGCGTTCATCGTGTCGCTGAAGGTGTCCTCCGGGCACGGCGTGCACCGCCGGTCCGCCGCAGACGAGCCCTCGGCGCTCGCGAAGGTGCCTGCGGTGCAGCCTGTCCATGCGACGCAGCTCGTCGCGCTATCGCCATCGTGATCCCAGGTGCCCTCGGAGCACGCGTGGGGCTCGGCACCGGGTCCTGCGTCTCCGCCGGTTGTCGTCGCCGGGTCGCTGCACCCGGAGGTCCACAAGAGCGCCACCAGGATTCGTGCTCTCGAGCTGCTTCCAAAACGTGCCATCTCGCTCCTCGGTTTCGCGCGTCGTGAATGCGCCGATGGGCGCCAGCGTGAGGTGCTCCGGTGCTCAAGCGGGCGAGGCGTTCACATCCTGGTCCACGGCTGGTTCGGCTGGCCGTTGCAGGACCGGATGATCCGCGGTGAGTTGTTCGCCGTGGCCGCGAGGTTGACGTCGAGGCGCTTGCCGGCCGCCACGCTCCTGATGGAGCCGTCTGACGCGAAGGTCCACTGCTGGTTCCTCTGCTCGACGTCGAGGCAGCGGTCCGACTGGACGCCGCGCACTGCGCACACGACGGCCTGTCCTG
>NZ_FKKY02000165.1:0-439 GCF_900079845.1 Aeromonas sp. EERV15
CCCGGACCATGGCCAAGGTTCTGGTCGTCGAGGACGAGCCGGCGATCGCCGTGTCCATCGCCTACTTCCTGCGGCGCGACGGGTTCGCGGCCACGGTCGCCACCACGCTCGCGACCGCGGAGCGGGAGATCGACAAGGCGGACCTCATCATCCTCGACCTGATGCTCCCCGACGGCAGCGGCTTCGACCTCATCGGCCAGGTGCGGCGGAGCGCGGCGCGCGCCGCGATCATCGTCCTGTCGAGCCGCGACAGCGAGGCCGACCGCGTCGCCGCGCTCGAGACCGGCGCCGACGACTACGTCACGAAGCCGTTCTCGCCGCGGGAGATCGTGGCGCGCGTGCGCGCCGTCCTGCGCCGCGCCGCGCGGCCCGCGCTGCTCAGCGACGCCCCCGCGCCGCTGCCGCTCGTCGTCGACGAGGCCACGCGGCGGGCGTACGT
>NZ_FKKY02000192.1:0-419 GCF_900079845.1 Aeromonas sp. EERV15
CCCAGGTTGCCAAAGCTCACGCTCACGTTGCCGCCCGGCTGGGTCGCCAGCACGGTACCGTTGGCATCCACCGCGCGCACCACGTAGTACGCGCTGGTTTCGCCTTCTTCCGACACAGTGGAGCTGTCGACCAGCTGACCTTCCGCATCCACCGCAAACAGTTTCAGGGTGAAGGCGGTGTCGTTGTCACCCGGTACATCCGGATCATTACCGGTTTCGTCAGTGATGGTGGTGGTGACGGTGGCGTCGCTGTATTCCACCTTCTCGTACTTGCCCGCTTCGCTGAAGCTGCCGCCATTCAGGCTGACCTTGAATTGCTCGCCGTTGTCCGCCAGCGCGTCGTTCACCGCCTTGGCACTGAACACCTCGCCTACCGCGACCGTGGTCTTGCTGGCGCTGTAGTCAGCACTGCTGGTCGT
>NZ_FKKY02000168.1:0-439 GCF_900079845.1 Aeromonas sp. EERV15
GCCGAGAGGTTCCGGGGCCCGGAGCGGTACGAGGTCGAAGGCGCAAACGCGGCGAGCGAGTTCCTGAAGCAGCACGGCGTGCCCGAGGAGGCGATCGGCGTCGTGTGGGACGCAATTGCGCTGCACACCGTGAGGGGGGTCCCGTCCTACAAGCGGCCCGAGGTGACGCTGCTCCACGTCGGAACTGTCATGGATATCACTGGTGATGAGTTGAAGGAGCACTCTGCGGACGAGGTGGATGAGGTGCTCCAGGCGTACCCGCGTCTCGATTTCAAGCGCGCATTCCCGCAGGCGATCGCTGACATGCTCGCCAGCAAGCCCGAGACTGCCTTCTACAACTTCACGGCCGACATCGCCGAGCGCCTGATCCCGGGCTTCCATGCCCCCAATTTCTACGACGTCATCCTGGCGGCGCCGTTCAAGGAGTGACCTGACCCAG
>NZ_FKKY02000099.1:0-480 GCF_900079845.1 Aeromonas sp. EERV15
CCGAGGTCGGCGCAGAACGCCTCGTACGCCTCCAGCCTGGGCCGGGCCTTCTCGATGCGCGCCTGCGCGTCGGCGGAGGCGCGGCGGCCCTCGCGCGCCTTCTGGAGGGCGCCGCCGAGCAGGCCGCCGGCGAGCGGGCTCCAGGGCAGGACGCCGAGCCCGAACGCGCGGCACGCGGGCAGGACCTCGAGCTCGACGGTGCGCGCGTCGAGGTTGTACAGGCTCTGCTCCGACACGAGGCCGAGGAAGCGCCGCTGCGCCGCGAGGCCGTTCGCCTGCGCGATCTGCCAGCCGGCGAAGTTGCTGCTGCCCACGTAGAGGACCTTGCCCTCGCGGACGAGCTGCTCCATCGCCTGCCAGATCTCGTCCCAGGGCGTCTCCCGGTCGATGTGGTGCATCTGGTAGAGATCGATGTGGTCCGTCTGCATGCGGCGCAGGCTCTCCTCGCAGGCGCGCCGGATGTGGTAGGCCGAGAGCCGC
>NZ_FKKY02000169.1:0-438 GCF_900079845.1 Aeromonas sp. EERV15
ACTTTCTCTGCTCAGGCTTCTTTCTAAGGAATGCCCCGCGGTATGCATTGTCGTTAATGCCTTCAAAAACGAGCGTGCTTTCTGCCTTGTAGCTGCCGTTTTTATCTATTTGGGCTTTGGTAGTTATCTTCAGCATATTATTTTCAGCCGGCTCTACTGGTGATTCCAGCAGGGTTTCCCCGTAAGGTGCTGCAACAATATAGCTGCAGTCGTTGAGGTAGGAGGGCATCAGCCGCTGAGTGCTTTCATCTGTCGAATCCATCAGCTTGTATGTTCCGTCTTCATTGCGGACGCATGTTATAGCGTGATTGAAATACGGCTGGGGAACTTCCTTATCCTTTTTCGGGCCGCTGTGAATCAGCACGGGATAGCTCTCGAAGCCTGCAAGCCTCAGCATAGCCACCAGCAGGGCGGCTTTATCCCTGCACACTCCGTGCC
>NZ_FKKY02000170.1:0-438 GCF_900079845.1 Aeromonas sp. EERV15
CGACCCCGAAGGCACACCCGCCCTCGTCGCCGCCGGCGCCCTCGGCGTGGGCAGCCTCACCGCCGCCCGTGCCGCTGCCCACCGTTGCTCCGGCGCCGGTCGTCGCTGCGCTGCTGACGCTCCCACCCCCGCCCGAGCCGCCGCTGCCCGTCGCTCCCCCTTCACCCTCGCTCGGGGCGCCCCCGCCGCCGGTCGGCTCCGGATCCGGCGCGTCGAGCGGCGTGAACCTCCACCAGTTGAAATTGAACAGGGGCCCGTTTCCACCGGCGAACTTCAGGAACAGATCGTGTACGCCCGTCGCGCCGTCGACTGGGCAGGACGTGGTGACCCAGGTCTGGGCGCCGCCGGTCCCCTGAACCGTGCAGGTCCCCACCAGCGTGCCGGTCGGGCTGCCGAGGCGCAGCTCGATGCTGCGGCCGCCGGTCGCCGAGGCGACTC
>NZ_FKKY02000065.1:0-565 GCF_900079845.1 Aeromonas sp. EERV15
GGGGATCATCCACCGCGACATCAAGCTCGACAACCTCTTCGTCGAGACGACCGGGCGCCTGAAGGTGCTCGATTTCGGCGTCGCGCGCATGCGCGACGGCGTGAAGACCGCGATGCGGACGCGGACGGGCGCGACGCTCGGGACCGTGTCGTACATGGCCCCGGAGCAGGTGATCGGCGAGGGCGAGGTCGACGCGCGCGCCGACATCTACTCGCTCGGGTGCGTCCTGTTCGCCTGCCTGACCGGCCGGCCGCCCTTCGCCGCGGCGCACCCGCTGGCCATGCTGGCCCGGGTCGTCTTCGAGGAGCCGCCGCGGGCGAGCTCGCTCGCGCCCGAGCTGCGCCCGGAGCTCGACGCCTTCGTGGCGCGGCTGCTCGCCAAGCAGGCCGACCAGCGCCCCGACGCGCGGGCGGCCATCGAGGAGCTGCGCGCCCTCGCCGCGCTCGTCGCCGGGTCCCCCTCGGGCGCGCCCGCCTCGGCCCCCGGCCTGACCCGCCGCGAGCGGCGCCTCGTCAGGGTCATCCTCGCGCTCGCGCCCGGCACGCCCCGCCTTGCGCCCACCTCG
>NZ_FKKY02000172.1:0-436 GCF_900079845.1 Aeromonas sp. EERV15
CGCGGTGCTCGGCGTCCTCAAGCACGTGGGGGCGCCCAAGGAGCTCGAGATGAAGATAGCCGGGGAGTCGCTCTTCAACGACGGTGTGGCCGTCGTCGCGTTCCTCGGGCTCCTGGAGATGGCGTCGGGGACGACGGGCTTCGACCTGCCGAGGCTCTCCCTCCTGTTCGTCCAGGAGGCGATCGGCGGCGTGCTGTTCGGCCTCGCGCTCGGCTTCGTGGCGCTCGCCATGCTGCGAAAGGTCGACGACTACAAGGTCGAGGTCCTGCTCTCGCTGGCGACCGCGGCGGGCGGCTACGCCCTGGCGTACGCGATTCACATCTCCGGCCCGATCGCGATGGTGGTGGCTGGCCTCTTCATCGGGAATGAAGCGCGCGCCGGCGCGATGAGCGAGAAGACCCGCGAGCACCTGGACGACTTCTGGGAGCTGATGGAC
>NZ_FKKY02000173.1:0-435 GCF_900079845.1 Aeromonas sp. EERV15
ACCCCGGCGAGATAGATCCCGCCGCGGATCGGCCCGATGACGTGCATGAGGTACAGGAAGTACCCAAGGTCGCTGCGCGTGGGGATGTGCGCACCCGTCGCCGGATCGATCCACGTGAACTGCCGCAAGTCGGACCGATCCCGCGTCGCCAGCGGGATCCAGGGCACGTGCTCGTCGGGCAGATCCATGTCCAGCCGCACGGCGCCGCGCGCCGCCTGCTGGGCCACCGCCTCCTGCACCCGGTCGAGGACCTGCGCCTCCGAAGCCGGCACGGCGCGCCGCAACCGGGGCTCCTGCCAGCGTCCGAAGTCCTCCCAGTACAGCGCGAACGCGCCCAGGAAGAAGGTCACGAACAGCACGACGGAGACGAGCATCCCGGTCCATGCGTGGGCCGACCAGAAGGCCGCGAAGGTGCGCTCGGAGACCTTCATGCCC
>NZ_FKKY02000175.1:0-434 GCF_900079845.1 Aeromonas sp. EERV15
AGTCTTTTACAACCTGCTCCTCGCTTTTGCCTGTGTGGAATGAGAGGATGTTGTAAAGCCGCTTGCGGAGGCGGATAATCTCCTTCGCCTCTATCTCCAGATCAGTGGCAGGCCCCTGCATTACACCGGAAATAAGCGGCTGATGAAGCAGTATCCTGCTGTTTGGGAGCATACATCTCTTGCCCTCTGTTCCGCCGGCAAAGAGAACCGCCCCCATGCTTGCCGCCTGACCGATGCAGTATGTGGCCACATCGCAGCGGAGAAACCGCATTGTATCATAAACCGCAAGCCCCGCGCTTACCGAACCGCCGGGTGAGTTTATGTAGAAGTGGATGTCTGCTTCGCTGTCTTCGTTGCTCAAAAAAAGAAGCTGAGCTATCACAAGATTCGCTATATTGTAGTCAACTCCTCCGCCGAGAAAGACGATACGGTCT
>NZ_FKKY02000178.1:0-433 GCF_900079845.1 Aeromonas sp. EERV15
CTCGTTGAAGTCGAAGATCTCGCCCGGCATCACCACGACGCCGTCGAGCTTCGAGGCGGCGAGCCTGAGGTTGTACGTCCGCTCCCTGGACTTCGCCCCGGTCGCGTAGCGCGTCTCGAAGTAGCCGAGCACCTGATCGAACTTGACGTTGCCGAGCTGCTCGGCGACGAGCTTCGGCTTGATGGTCTCGACGCTCGCCAGCGCGGTGTCCTCGCCGGCCCGCAGGGCGGCGTCGATCCGCGCGAGCGTGCCGTAGACGTCCAGCCGATACCCGATCTTCTCGGGCTTGGGCTGCCTCGCCGCGAGGTCGACGTAGGCGTCGACCGCCGGCGCGTCGAGCTCGACCTTCAGGTCGAGCAGCACGCTGATGGCCCGCTCGGAGTCGAGCAGCAGCGGGATCGGGATGTCGAGCGGCGCGTCCTCGTCCTTCTGC
>NZ_FKKY02000005.1:0-214210 GCF_900079845.1 Aeromonas sp. EERV15
TTGAGGCCAGTTAGTGATGGGGTGAAGCGACGTGCCCATGATGCAGACTTGAAGAGGGTGGTGGTGATCAGATCACCGCGCCCTCAGTTAGTTCCATTCAAGCTGCATCAATTTGGGCAACAACGCCACTCATCAGTCAACCATAGAGCACTTCAAGCTTATCCATTGCATTATTGCTATAAAACCGCAGTCTTGAACTGCGGTTTTTATTTCTACTTACCAAATAATGCGCCCACCTAAACTAGAACCCTATTTCGCCAGTCCATCTCACTGTTCGATATCCGCATCTTGATAGGCGATCAACATGAACACTAAACTCACAAACGGGCACGGTATTTGTTCCCCCTGCAAACCGCCGAGTCGAGTTCAACGGGTCAGGAGCGCCATAAGGGATGATGGCAAAGCCATGCCATCCAAACGGTGAACGACTTGCCACCGGAGATGACGTTAGCCCCCCCTAGCCCTCTCCCGCAAGGGGAGAAGGGATCAGAGCGCAGACCACCGAGGCTTAAGAGGTGTCGAAGGAAAAGCCACAAACAAAAACCGCAGCCTTTTGAAGGCTGCGGTTTTTTTATTGGCTCCACCTGTTGGTGGCAACAGGGCAACCGGCCTTAGGCACGGCGCCAGCTGGTCTTGCCAGCGCTGTCTTCCAGCACTATGCCCATCTCGGTGAGACGGTTGCGGGCGGCGTCGGCGGCGGCCCAGTTCTTGTCGGCACGGGCCTGATTGCGCTGGGCGATCAGTTGCTCGATCTCGGCCACTTCGTCATCCGCTTCGTCACCCTTGAGGAAGGCGTCCGGATCCTGTTGCAGGATACCGAGCACGGCGCCCAGTTCGCGCAGACGGGCACCGAGGCCAGCGACAACGGTGATATCTTCCGCTTTCTGGCGGTTGATCTCGCGCACCAAATCGAACAGGGCGGAGTAGGCTTCCGGGGTGTTGAAGTCGTCGTCCATCGCCTCTTTAAAGCGAGCCACCTGCTCGTCGCCACCGGCAGCAGGGGCCAGCGGCAGATCGCGCAGGGCGGTATACATCCGCTCCAGCGCGGCGCGGGCTTGCTTCAGGTTATCTTCCGAGTAGTTGAGCTGGCTGCGGTAGTGGCCAGACATCAGGAAGTAACGGACGGTTTCGGCGTCGTAGTGAGCCAGTACGTCGCGGATGGTGAAGAAGTTGCCAAGGGATTTGGACATCTTCTCTTTATCCACCATCACCATGCCGCTGTGCATCCAGGTGTTGACGTAGTCGCCACCGTGGGCGCAGCAGGACTGGGCGATCTCGTTCTCGTGGTGTGGGAACTGCAGATCGGAGCCGCCGCCGTGGATGTCGAAGTGGTTGCCAAGGTGCTTGGAGTTCATGGCGGAGCACTCGATGTGCCAGCCAGGACGACCCGGGCCCCAGGGGCTTTCCCAGGTCGGCTCGCCCAGCTTGGACATCTTCCACAGCACGAAGTCGAGCGGGTTGCGCTTGGCATCGACCACGTCAACGCGGGCACCGGCTTGCAGCTGCTCCAGATCCTGCCCAGAGAGCTTGCCGTAGTCAGCGTAGGATTCGACGATAAACATCACATCGCCGTTATCCGCCACGTAGGCGTGATCCTTGGCGAGCAGGCTCTCCACCAGTTCAATGATCTCTTCGATGTGCTGGGTGGCGCGCGGTTCGATATCCGGGCGCACCATGCCGAGGGCGTCGAAGTCGGCGTGCATGTCGCAGATCAAGCGCTCGGTCAGGTCGTCACAGGTGACGTTGGTCTCGGCGGCGCGCTTGATGATCTTGTCATCCACATCGGTGATGTTACGCACGTAGTTGAGCTGGTAACCGCTATAACGCAGGTAGCGCGCGACCACATCAAAGGAGACGAAGGTGCGGCCATGGCCGATATGACAGTGATCGTAGATGGTGACGCCACACACATACATGCCCACCTTGCCCGGGTGGATAGGTTTGAATTGTTCTTTTTGACGAGTGAGTGTGTTGTATATCTTCAGCATCTTCTAGCCACTGCCTGTGAGTAAAATGGTTGGTCATAATACCCCGTTCAATGGCAGAAAACGAGCCAGATCCCGCCTGCTATCACTGTGCTGGCGCCAAACATGCTCTTTACAGGGCTCATCGCCGGGGTATCTGCATGGCGATGGGAAGGAGTAAGTGAAGGACTGTGAAGGGCTATGCCCGCCGCCGCTGATGGGCTAGAATTGCCACCACTTTATGCCATACCCCCTGCTCGCGCATTTTTTGCGCAAAAGAATCAAAGGACAACTCATGGTTACTCTGCACACCAATCACGGCGACATCACTCTGACCCTGAATGCTGAAAAAGCCCCGGAAACCGTGGCCAACTTCCTGCAATACTGCCGTGACGGTCACTACGACAACACCATCTTCCACCGCGTCATCGACGGCTTCATGATCCAGGGCGGCGGCTATGCTCCTGGCTTTGATGAGAAAGATACCCGCCCATCGATCAAGAACGAAGCGGCCAATGGCCTCTCCAACAAGGTTGGCACCATCGCCATGGCCCGCACCAGCGAGCCGCACTCTGCCAGCGCCCAGTTCTTCATCAACGTGAACAACAACGACTTCCTCGATTTCAAATCTGCCACCACTCAGGGCTTCGGCTACTGCGTATTCGGTGAAGTGACCGCAGGTATGGATGTGGTCAACAAGATCAAGGGCGTCAAGACCGGCAACTACGGCCGTATGCATCAAGACGTCCCGAGCGAAGATGTAGTGATCACCAAGGTGACCCTTGCTGACTGATCTTTGCCAACTCGGCACGGATGAAACTGCGGCCCCGGCCGCAGTTTTTCCATCTGCGTCCCCAACTGCTAGCCCGAACTGGCGCCGCCTCGACTATCTGGCCCACGGCAATCCGCGCCAACGGGCAGCCCATGCCCTGCTGACAGCAGGTTTGTGGGATGAGCTGGCTGCGCACTGCAGCGATATGGCGCTGGTGAGCACCCTGGCCATCGGGCTGGATCGGCCGGGCAGCGATCTCGATATCCTCTGCCAACATCCTGATCCGGCAGCCTTTGCGGCAAGCCTTACCGCGCTCCCGAACTCCCTGCATCTAAACGCCGCACTCCTGAATAAGGATCGCTGGCAAGCAAGCGACAAGGGCGACAATGTCTGGCTACTGGAGCGCACCTTTCCCGGTTGCGACAAGCGCGCTGCTGGCAAGAACAGCGCCAGCTGGTCGGTGGAGCTCTACGTCACCCCCGCCCCCATCGAGACGCAACATGGCTGGCGCCACCTCACCCTGATGGCCGCCCTGCTGCAACGCTTTGGTGAGCCTTTCTATCGGGAGGTGCGGCGCCTTCGTCTTGATGAAGGATTAAAAGGGGAAGCGGCGATGTGCACCTTGCTCAGTCTGGCTGGCGATCCCTATCAGGCGTTGCTGACCCTTGAAGGAAAAGACCTGGCGACCGTGATCTGGCAAACTAACCCCGTGTGTTCACTGCCCGTGGCCCGGCAGGCTCAACTCGACCCGGCGGCCCGCCCACGCACCGCCCCCCACTTCGCCACTGGTTGCCCTCAACCGACCACTACAGAGAACCCGAATCCCCTATCATGAGCACTCTTTTTATCAGTGACATTCATCTGTGTGCCCAGCGGCCCGATATGACCGCCGCACTGGTGCGCTTTCTTGAGCACGACGCCGTTGGCGCCGATGCCCTCTATGTGCTGGGGGATCTGTTCGAATTCTGGATTGGCGATGATGATCCCAATGCGCTGCATCACCAGGTGGCGGCAGCCTTGCTGGCACTGAGCCAGCAGAACGTGCCCATCTATTTTATCCACGGTAATCGCGACTTTATGCTGGGCCAGCAGTTTGCCAAACAGGCGGGCATGACCCTGCTGGGGGACCCTTGCATCATCGACCTCTATGGCGAACGGGTACTGCTCAGTCACGGCGATCTGCTCTGCACCCAAGATGAGGGATATCAAAAGTATCGCCGCATCACCCAGCTCAAGTGGCTGCGCTGGCTGTTCTTGCGGCTGCCACTGACCCGCCGTCAGGCCATCGCCCACAAGATCCGTGGCCAAAGCCGGATGGAGAAAACCGTCAAACGCCAGACCATCATGGATGTCACCCCGGCCGCCGTCGACGAGATGCTGCGCGCCCACCACTGCCGGGTGATGATCCACGGCCACACCCACAGACCCGCCATCCACGACTTCACCCTCGACGGTCAACCTGCCCGCCGCATCGTGCTGGGGGACTGGTTCGAACAAGGCTCGGTGCTGGTCTGCCACCCCGGCGAGCAGCACCTCGAAGTGCGGGCGCTGCCAGAGGGCTGATACCGCCTCGGCCCCGCCTTGCCCTATCACACTGGCGAGCAACTCACTGCTGCGCCCTAACGTTCACACCTCGCGGTTCACAAGGTAGTTGTTCACAACCCACGGTTCGCGCCATATCAGGCGCGAACCGTAGCTGCAATTAGCCGTGGCCGCTCACATAACCGCAAGTAGCGGCCCCTTATCCGCAGCCGGGCAAGGGTTGTGTGACCCCCGTCACCCTGCGCCTTGCCGATATAGAGGATGATGCGCCCAGGCAGAAACTTCTTTCTCGCCAACTATTTCAATAAGTTGAGGTTTGCATGCCTGACACTAACGCCATCGCTCATCCCCTTGATGCCAAGAAGCTCAACATCAACGACCCCTATGAGATGAAGCTGTGGATCAAGACCTTCGAGTGCACCGAGGTCCAGTTGAAACGGGCAGTGAAAGCAGTCGGCACCACTGGCAAGGCCATCAGAAAACACCTCAAGAAGTAACAGCATCACCCCGCAACTGACCAGGCCCCGCTCGCGGGGCTTTCTCTTTCTGGCATCAATTTAACAACACCTATTTCCGAAAAAACGCCCAGTACGCTGGCGAAAGAAGTTGTGGTTTGAAATCACCACCATTTCGGCAAAAACAAAAAAGGCCACTATTTCTAGTGGCCTTTCGTAACTCTTTGATTGCTTTACTTAATAACTGGTGCCGAGGCCGGAATCGAACCGGCACGACGCGAACGTCGAGGGATTTTAAAAGCCAAGAGTGAGTTGATGGAAAATTTATATGATTGATTTATAAGGGCTTCAAGTTTACATGAAATGCCTGATTTCACGCATTTTGTGGGGGCATTACGCCTGATAGTTCTGACTTTAAAGCCCATCGGACAAAGCATGAGAGCATCAAGCTCTCTCCATCTTTCGCTAACCACATATCTTGACAAACAGGTAATGTGACAAAAGTCACATTACCTCCACGATAAAATACGGATACATAAGCAATTGATATAGTTGGGTATTTTTTCATTGATTGGTGCAAAACAATTAACCGGCGAATAGTTATAAAAAATTATTCAAAGACCCTATTGAAAACGTCATCGCACTCACAGACAATCCTGTAGCAAAAGAAACATCAGTATCAGATGCTCAACAAAATAATAATCAAAAACATCAATAAACTTTCAGCACAATGGGTAAAATAAAAAATGCGTAATACGTTTGTAATGATCTTCTTGGCGCTCTGCGCCATGATGGTTGGTGGATGTTCCTCAGTACCAACCGTCACCGATGAGGCTGTCGTCAATGAAGCCAAAAGCTTCTCACCTCCTGCTGAAGGAAAAGCCCACGTTTATATTTACCGAGATGGCTGGCTTGGTCGCCGTATTAACATTGACTTATTTCTCGATGGAAATCCTTTGGGTGAATCCGAAAATCTGCACTTTTACCTGCTCAAGGTTGATGCTGGAAAAACTGTGTATCTGGAAACCAACAGCGAGTTTGGAAACAATAAGATCGATATCGAAACTGAAAATGGAAAGGTCTACTATGTTCGCCATTATACCCGCTTCGGTCTAATCTGGGGTCAGGCTGACTTTGAAATGAAGACCGAACCAAAAGATATCGAAGATGCCCAAGAGTCCATCAAGAAATCTGAAATGTCATTACCACATACTTTATAATTTTTCGTAAAACCATTTGTAGTTTGATGTCATAATTTTTACTGTAGTTTTATTTTGGGGGAAATAAAAATGAATAAGTTACTGTTAGTGGTTCCATTTACTATATTACTTACTGCTTGTGGACCGACCTCAGTTGAGGATTTTATGAAAGATCCGAAATTACTGAATGAAACACTGCAAGAGTGCACCTTGAAAATTGCACAAGGTAAAGATGCCAATTCAGATGAATGTAAAAATGCAATCGCAGCCCAGCAAAAAATGGCTACCAACTTGATGAAAAACATGTTGGGCCAGTAGTTTTTATTACCCATAACAAATTAGTCTAAATTAAACAATTAGATTTTTTTCCTAATCATGCCACTTGTTAGTATATAAACTGAGAGCATCATCTAATCAGGTGGCAAAATTCAATTGTTAAGGTTCACCTAACTGGTGCAATTACGAATGAGGAATTATGGCCTCCCAGTTGGGGAACTACACAGGACGAGGCTGAACGAGATATATTCAATAGCCAGAGTAAACCTATCCAGTGGGCGGATGAGTATCAACACTCCACATAAACCAATTATCTACATGAGGTGTCACCTTGACCCATAAAACCCTGCAGCTCTCTGCACTCTGCTATGCGGTCAGTCTCATTGCCTCACCGGCCATTGCCGCAAATACGGGCTTCAAAACCCTGACAGTCGACCTGCCCATCACCACGCTCCAAGTGGTCAACGATGGTCTGATACGCTATGACTGGCGCAGTGATATTGATGAAGACTTTCGCGGCAAACCGAAGGCGGGCGAGGGATTCCTAGGACGACCAACTACGGGTGAGTATTACTATGCGGTCTACCAACATAAAGTGCTCTCCTTCGGCGGTACCATGGCATTGTACCAAGACGACTCCGTTGCTTCTGTCAAACAGGCCAAGGCAGACTTCGAGGAATTAGTCAGTCAGGCGACCAAGATCTTGAAAGTCAAACCGGTGATCGTCCGTACAATAAAAGATAAGTCGGTGCCGTTTTTTGAATGTGTAACCGACAGCATGTGTGGTGATTACAGCGCAACCTATACCATAGGTACCAACGAGGTCTCGATCAAATTGATGCAAGACCGTGATGCTGAGGACGGTGATCGCCAGCTCAACGCGGGAATGCGCAAGATTTTTAAGTAAAATGCGTCTTCCTTAAAGTGTTTCTGATTATCCATGATTAGCAGTCACCACAAACTATACAGATCTTACTTACAGTCATTGAGGTGCGAGAGCATGGCCAAAATTACAGAAAGGCTACAGCTTGTTTGAGTTTTTCAAAAATTATGGCACCGAAGTAGCACAGTGATATGTGATGGATTGGCATGCTTCAAGCTTCAAAACGGCCATCTAGGCCAGCTCTGAGCATCTAGGCATAGTCATCGGATACAACTTGTATTGGCTATTCAACTGGGTAAATACGATGATAGGAAATATGAAGAACTAGTTGCAGGGGGGTTGCCATACGCTCGGAGCTAAAAATATGCCAAGGCATTTGGCGGTATATTGCTTTCGCTTTAATCATCGGTTTGACCTTAAGAGTATGCAGGTTGAATTGAGGTCTGTGGTGGCAACACCTCCGATGCAATATCAGCGCTTGAAGCTGGTTGAGTGTCATGGATAATTACAGCATCATATTTAATGCATGATTATGTGACTACATCATTTCAATAACGCACAAAAAGTAGGTGATAAATTATGGAAGAAAATAGTGGGAACATATTAAACCAAGAAATCGTTGATATACTAGGCACGTTAACGGAAAGTGAGGCGGAATCATTCGAAGATGCAGAAAAGGGCAAAATGGTTCCTTATGTGATGGGATGTTTCTTTTTAACACCCTTCCTTGCCTTCCCTGCGAGCATGTTATTTGGCATTGACGATGACTATATTGGTGGAATATTAATTTGTACTTTCGTAATATTAGTCTTTGTCACACACAGACTTATCCTTCGCTCAGCTAGACGTAATATAAAACTACTTAATACTGGACTTTCACATTACATGCGTGAAACAATCGGTAGTTTGAAAAAAGTAGACTACTTTTGTCGGAGCCCCTATAGCGGCTTGGCTGTGGATGTTGAAGATAAAAAAATAGCCCTAATTGAGGGTGATCTTTGGCAGCCTACAGATACCAAAGTCATGCTTTATCCATTGAATAAGATCAAAAATGTCAGATTTTTTCAGCCAGATGTAAATGTTGCATTGCAGTCCACTAATATCAATAATGGTGGTGCCGTGGGGCTAGCACAAAATACTATCGCTTCCATATCTGATAAAGCATTTAATAATATAGCGGTATCAGATGCAAATATTGAGGCGGCAAAGAATACAGGGCTGTATTTTGATTTTGATGACATCCATAATCAACAAGCATTCCTGATGATGAGTGCCGAGCAAGCAGAGAGATGGATTCTGATTTTTGAAAAACTCTTTGATGGCTCACTAGAGCCTCAACCAAGACCATTGGAGTTCCCACAGGACGTGTGCATATTTCACAAGAGGAGAGTCTGTAAATAATTTTATGTAACTGACCACTCCATTACAGGTGACCGTTCAGGCGATCACTGAATTCGATATTAAAGCGATTCAGGGCAAGCTTCCAATTCTGGAGCGGAATGGTCCATTTCTTGGAGGCTTGCTGTGTCGCGAGGAACGCAACTTTTAGCACCACATCATCGGTCAGGAAGAGCTTCCTTTGCTTGGCCGCTTTGCGCAGCACGCGGCGTTGTGTCCCAAATCAACCATCAAGCCACAACTTCCCCAGCCCCAGCTGACCGCTACACTCGGGGCTTTCTGACAGGTAGACCAAGGGTATGCAGTTTGTTTATGGCTCTGACATACGCCATGACTTCTCCCACTTGGCCGTTGTAGTTACGCAGACTGATTTTCCCCGCAAGCAACTGCTTGAACCGATACATCGCCGTCTCTGCCAGCGAGCGCCGGTGATATTCCGACATCTTCTTCCAGTGCGCTAGCCCCTCCTTGCGCATCACCAGCACAGCCTCATTTCTCGGATGTCCCTTTTCCCATAACCCCGCGTTCTTGCGAGGCGGGATACAGGCTGTCGCCCCTTTACGCAAGATAAGCTGATGGCTGGCTTTGCTGTCATAGGCGCCATCCGCATAAACACTCCCCAGCTTGCGCCGCAGTGGATTGAGCAGAGTCGGCAACACCTCGGCATCATGGATATTGTCCAGCGAGACTTCCGCCGCCACGATATCGTGGCTCACCGGGTCTACCGCCAGATGCAACTTGTAGTGGTCTAATCATCCCGGACACCATTTTAGGTGGTACAGTCGCCACCATGACCTGAGGTGTTCAATGACAAGATTACGTCGCTCATTTACTGCCGAATTCAAACTCGAAGCCGCATCCCTGGTGCTCGACCAGGGATATTCTGTCCCCGAAGCAAGCCGTTCACTGGATGTCGGTGAAACCGTACTGCGCCGCTGGGTGCAGCAGCTTCAGTCAGAACGGACCGGCACCACCCCTATCAGCAAAGCGCTGACTCCGGAGCAGCAGAAAATCCAGGAGCTGGAAGCCCGTATCAACCGGCTGGAGCGCGAAAAGGACATTCTAAAAAAGGCTACGGCTCTCTTGATGACGGACGAGTTCATACGTACGCGCTGATAGATCAATTAAGAGAGCAAGCCCCCATCACCCTGGTCTGCTGCGCTTTCGATGTTCCCACTTCCTGTTTTTACGATTATCTGGCTCGCAGGCGAGCGATTAACCGTGAGCGCATGCAACAGCGCAGCGAGTTGCGCCGTTTGTTTAAAGAGAGCAGGAGCTCGGCAGGCAGCCGCGCCTTGATGTCGATGATGCGGGAGTTGGGGCATCAGATTGGTAGATTCAAAGTACGTAACCTGATGAAGGAAGCCGGGCTGGCATCCAAGCAGCCGGGTGCACACCGTTATAAGGTGGCACGGTCTGAACGACCGGATATTCCCAATCTGCTGGCCCGCGAATTTGATGCTCCGCAACCCAATCAGGTGTGGTGTGGCGATATCACCTACGTCTGGGTCGGTGGTCGTTGGCATTATCTGGCAGCGGTGCTCGACCTGCATACCCGACGGGTCGTGGGCTGGGCGATGTCTGACAAACCTGATGCAGAATTGGCAATAAAAGCGCTGGAGATGGCCTATCAGCAGCGGGGCTGCCCATCAGGCGTGCTGTTTCACTCCGACCAGGGCAGCCAATACGGCAGTCGGGCATTTCGGCAACGACTGTGGCGCTATCGCATGACCCAGAGCATGAGTCGTCGTGGTAACTGCTGGGATAACGCCCCGATGGAGCGGTTTTTCAGAAGCCTGAAGTCAGAGTGGCTCCCGGCAACGGGATACGTGAGTCTGCGGGAAGCGAAGCGGGATATCAGCTATTACCTGATGGATTCCTACAACTGGGGGCGTCCACATCAACACAATGACGGGATACCGCCAGCAGAAGCCGAGATTCGGCCTAACCTAGTGTCCGGATTTAGTTGACCTCTACAACAGCACTCGCTGGCAGTTACAGCTACGGCCCTCGCATTGCGCCAACACCGGTCCCCAAACCAGTCGCGGCCAAGGGCGGAAACTCCACTACCAGTCATCACTGGACCATCGTGCAGCGGCCAGGTGAAACACCTGATGATCTCGTTCGTAAGATTGACCAGCGGCTAGACCAGCGCGACCGGCAGGCCGCCGCCAGTGGCCGTGCCTCCCTGACCGACCGCAACTAAGGAGCAACCACTATGATGATGACCCTGGGCTGGTTCGTGTTTATGCGCTCGACTGTGGCCCCCCAATCCCAACAAGACGAAAAATCATGGCGCCACCCGGGCAATAACCGGGTCGGCGCCCGCCCCTCATATCAGTACCTCGGGCCTGATGACGAGCTCAGCACCCTGAGCGGGGTGCTCTATCCAGAGCTCACCGGCGGGCCAGTCTCCCTCGACATGCTCAATAGCATGGGCGACAGCGGCCAAGCATTCCCCCTGATCCAGGGGGATGGCGTGATGCGCGGCTCATTCGTGATAGAGGGGATCAGCACCACCCGCAGCGAGTTCTTTCAAGATGGCAGCGCCCGAAAAATCGAGTTCAGCATCAAGCTAAAACGGGTCGATGACAACGACAGCTCCCTCGGCAACACCCTGCTCGGCCGCTCCGCGGGCAACCTACTCGGTCGCTTAGGGCTAGGCAAGCTGATGAATACCGTGGGCGGCAAACTCGGGGGGCTGCTCTGATGGGGGCATTCGACCAGTTCGGTACCCGCTTGGCTGAAAACCTTGGCATCACCAGCCAGCTGGATGCCATGATCCAGCTGCATCCGGCCCCCGCCTATCAGGTGCGGGTAGATGGTTCTGACATCTCGGGAACCCTGCGCCCGCGCCTGATGCACATGACCATCACCGATAACCGGGGCTTTTCTGCCGACACCATCGAGATCGCCCTCGATGACAGCGACGGCAAACTGGCCATGCCGCGCCGTGGGGCCACCCTGCAAGCCAGCATCGGCTGGCAAGGCGGCGCCCTGGTCGATAAAGGCACCTTCAAAATTGACGAGGTGGAGCATGGTGGCGCGCCGGATGTACTCACCATCAGGGGCAAGTCGGCTGACTTGAGCGGTGAGATGAACAAACTGCGCGAGCGCAGCTGGCACTTTGAGACCATCGGCGCCATTGTCGAGCAGCTGGCCGCCCGCTATGGCCTGACCCCAAGCGTCGGCGAAGCCTTCAAGGGGATGGTGATTGACCACATCGACCAGACCAACGAGAGCGATCTGGCCTTTCTCACCCGCTTGGCGACCGAGCAGGATGCCATCGCCACCGTCAAATCTGGCCGCCTGATGTTCATCAAAGCAGGCAACGGCACCACCGCCAGCGGTAAGCCACTCCCTGCCATCACCATCACCCGCCAGGACGGCGATCAGCACCGCTTCTCGGTCGCCGACCGCGACGCCTACACCGGCGTTGTAGCCTACTGGCAAGACGATAAAGCTGCCGAAAAGAAAAAAGTCGAGGTAAAGCGCAAGCGAAAAACAAAACCAAAGGAGGAACGGCCATTACCGCCGGGAGTAGTGTCAAACAAAGAAGAACGTGAGCTGCTTGTTGGCGACAGTGAGAACGTCAAGGAACTGCGCCACGTTTACGCCAGCCAAAGCAACGCCATGCGGGCAGCCCGGGCTGAGTGGGAAAAGCTACAGCGCGGCGTGGCCGAGTTTCAGATCACCCTGGCCAAAGGTCGCCCCGAACTCTACCCGGAACAACCCACCACAGTCAGGGGCTTCAAACCACAAATCGACGAGGCAGACTGGCTACTCACCCAGGTGGTGCACGACCTCACCGATCAGGGATACACCAACCGCCTGCAACTCGAAGTGAAGCTGGAAGAGCTACCGGAATAAACCTGTGTGGATCAAATGTGGACACTGAGGAAAACAAAAAGGCCACTATTTCTAGTGGCCTTTCGTAACTTTTTGATTTTGTTACTTAATAACTGGTGCCCGAGGCCGGAATCGAACCGGCACGCCTCGAAAAGCGAGGGATTTTAAATCCCTTGTGTCTACCGATTTCACCACTCGGGCACCGCAATCGGTATCAAGTCCGCGTGGCGGGCTTGTCAATATGGAGGCACGTTCCGGAGTCGAACCGGACTAAACGGATTTGCAATCCGCTGCATAACCGCTTTGCTAACGCGCCATGCAAAAGAGAGTTGGCTCTCTATTGTCTGAATTTGGAGCGGGAAACGAGACTCGAACTCGCGACCCCGACCTTGGCAAGGTCGTGCTCTACCAACTGAGCTATTCCCGCATTGGTCTGGCTGACTGCCTGACTACGAGGACGCATTCTAGCGATGTTCCTCGCCCAGTCAACCAGAAATATTTAATTACCTGATCGTTCGGGCATTTTTTGCCCTTTTTGAACAGTTTTAGCGCCTTTGGCCGTTTCCTGTTTCAAATCAGCGGAAACCTCACCTTGCGGCGCGGGTGACTCACAGCTTGGCATGGTGGGTCAGATCGCCCCAGGCGGCCTTCATGTACTGGAACATCGACCAGAAAGTGAGCACGGTGGCGACATAGAGCATCACGTAGGCGAGCCACACCATCCAGACATTGTATTGCCAGATAAGGCCGGTGAGCGACACCATCTGGATCATGGTCTTCCACTTGCCAATCCAGCTGACCGCCACCGAGGAGCGTTTGCCCAGTTCAGCCATCCATTCGCGCAGGGCGGAGATGATGATCTCGCGGCCAATCATGGTCATGGCGGGGATGGTCACCCAGATGGTGTTGTAGTGTTCGACGATGACCACCAGCGCGGCGGCGACCATGATTTTGTCAGCAACCGGGTCAAGGAAGGCACCAAAGGCGGTGGACTGATTGAGCTTGCGTGCAAGGTAGCCATCAAACCAGTCGGTGGCAGCGGCCAGGATAAAGACGAGGGCGGCCGCCAGATAGGACCACTGATAAGGCAGATAAAACAGGATGACGAAGACGGGAATGAGCAAAATCCGGAAAAACGTCAACAGGTTAGGTATGTTTGTCATTATTTTCAGCCACTTCTTGTACGTCGCTACACAGTGCGCCAAAGCCGATTTGCGATGCAATCGCACTGGCGCTCGTCTCGGTCTTGTTAATCCATCAATCTTCTCAAGATGCGAGGCCATTATGGCATTTACGGCCCCCCCGCGTCACGGCTCTTGTGCATCAAGGAGTTAGCGATATCCTCTGGCGCCAACGAGGGGCCAACAGCGGGTCAGGCACTGTGCAAGCCATCATGGATGGTCTGAGCCAGCTCCTGACTGATACCGGGCACCTTGGCCAACTCGTCCACGCTCGCCTTTTTCACCTCCTGCAGGCCGCCAAGGTATTTGAGCAGCGCCTGACGCCGCTTCGGGCCTACCCCGGGAATATCCTCCAGGCTGCTGCTGGTGCGAGCTTTGGCGCGCCGCGCCCGGTGACCGGTAATGGCAAAACGGTGGGATTCATCGCGAATATGCTGGATAAGGTGCAAAGCGGGCATATCTGCCGGCAAGTGCAGCTCTTCGTGGCTCTCCCCCATGATCAGCGTCTCCAGCCCCGCCTTGCGGGTCACACCCTTGGCGATCCCTACCAGCAGCGGATATTTGCCACCCAGAAACTCCAGCTGGCGCGCCAGGATCTCCTCGGCGCGGCGCAATTGGCCGAGGCCACCGTCGATAAACAGCACGTCCGGCACCTTGTCCTGCTCCTGCAGCTTGCCAAAACGGCGCTCCAGCACCTGCTCCATGGCCGCATAGTCATCGCCACCGGTAATGCCGTCGATATTAAAACGACGATACTCGGAGCTGAGCGGCCCCTCGCGGTTGAACACCACGCAAGAGGCCACCGTGCGCTCCCCCATGGTGTGGGAAATATCAAAACACTCCATGCGTGCGATAGGACGCTCCAGCTCCAGCAGTTCCTCCAGCTGGTCGTAGCGGGCGATGAGGGTGCTCTTGTGGGCCAGACGGGAGCGCAGCGCAGTCTCGGCGTTGATGGAGGCGAGCTTGATAAAACGAGCCCGCTCGGCGCGGGTGCGGCTGACCACCCGCACCTTGTAGCCAGCGGTCTGGCTCAGGGTCTCGGCGATGATGCTCTCATCCTCGAGGGCTACATCGAGCAGCACTTCACTGGGGATCTGCCGCCCCCCCTGCCCCGACAGATAGAACTGCAGCAGGAAGGATTGCACCACCTCATCGAGCGGAGTATCGGCCGGCACTTTCGGGAAGTAGCTGCGCGAACCGAGCACCTTGCCCTGACGGATAAATAGCACGTGGATGCAGGCGGCCCCTTGCTCGAAGGCGACCCCCACCACATCCAGCTCGTCCAGCACGTTGCCGCTCACCGACTGCTGCTCGGTGACGCGGCGCAGCGCCAGGATCTGATCCCGATAGCGGGCCGCCTCTTCAAAGCGCAGATCGCCGCTGGCGGACTCCATCTTGCCCACCAGCTCGCCAATCACCTGCTGGTTCTTGCCCGCCAGAAACAGCTTGGCCAACTCCACCTGCTGGGCATATTCAGCTTCGCTCACCAGCCCGGGTACGCAGGGGCCCGCGCAGCGCTTGAGCTGATAGAGCAGGCAGGGACGGCTGCGGTTGGCGTAGACCGCATCCTCGCACTGGCGCACCGGAAAGATCTTCTGCATCAGGTGCAGGCTCTCGCGCACCGCGCCGCCGGAAGGATACGGCCCGAAATACTCCCCCTTCACCTTGCGGGCACCGCGATGGACACCGATACGCGGATGCAGGTGCGCGGTGATGATGATCCAGGGATAGGATTTGTCATCCCGCAGCAGCACGTTGTAACGGGGCTGATACTGCTTGATCAGGTTGTGCTCGAGGATCAGTGCCTCGGTCTCGGTATGGGTGACTGTGACCTGGATATCAGCGATCTGGCGCACCAGAGTGCGGGTCTTGATGCTGTCGACGTTGGTGCGAAAGTAGGAGGCGAGCCGCTTTTTCAGATCCTTGGCCTTGCCCACATAGATAACGGTGCCACCGCTGTCATACATGCGGTAGACGCCACTCTGATGGGTCACGGCGCTCAGAAACGCTTTGCTGTCGAAGAGGGGATCGGGAGAGAGGGTCATCAGCTACTCGGCTCACACAAAGGCAAAAATTGACGGGCAGAGCATACTGCCCCCGCCGCCTGAAAAGCAAAGGGGCAGAAAAGCAAAAAGGCGGCACCCGCCGCCTTTGAGGCCTCACGCCACCCGGTTACAGGGTGTCGGCATCCAGCATGCCATAGCGAATGGCCAGATGCGTCAGCTCCACGTCACCACTGATGTCCAGCTTGCTGAACAGACGATAGCGGTAGCTGTTGACCGTCTTCGGGCTCAGGTTGAGCTGCTCGGAGATATCGGTCACCTTCTGTCCCTTGGTGATCATCATCATGATCTGCAGCTCGCGCTCGGAGAGGGACTTGAAGGGATTCTCATCCGCCGAGGCAAACTGGCTGAGGGCCATCTGCTGGGCGATCTCCGGGGAGATGTAACGCTGACCGGAGTGCACCAGCCGGATCGCCTGGATCATCTCGTCAGGGGCTGCCCCCTTGGTCAGGTAACCCGCAGCACCCGCCTGCATCACTTTGGTAGGGAACGGATTTTCGCAGTGAATGGTCAGCACTATGATGCGTACATCGGGGCGGATCCGCAGAATTTTGCGGGTCGCCTCCAGACCACCAATGCCCGGCATGTTCATGTCCATCAGGATCACATCCGGATGGTGTTGGCGACAAAATGCAACGGCGGTTTCCCCGCTCTGTGCCTCGCCCACCACCTTGATCCCGCGCACGTCTTCAAGAATGCGTCTTATCCCTGTACGCACCAGCTCATGATCATCGACCAGGAATACATTTATCACCCAAACACCCCGTTTTTTATCTCGTTTTTGCCGCCCGGTTAGGGTTAACAGGGCGTCTTGCATCATAACCAAACTCGTCGCATTGGCAAACCATGTCCGCCAAAAGTTTGAGAAAACCCGTTATTGATGTTTAAAATCAAATAATTATATAAATATTAAAAACAAAAAACGGTGTCTGGCGACACCGTTGTTCCTTATCTGCGTGTCGTTGCCATCACTTGGCCAACAATGCGCGCACCTTCTCCAGATCGGCTTGGGTATCTACCCCTACCGGCGGGGCTTCAAGGGCCAGGGCGACGTGGATCTTCTCGCCATACCAGAGCACCCGCAGCTGCTCCAGCGCCTCGACCTGCTCCAACACGCTCGGTGCCCAGTCCACATAACGCTGGATGAATCCGGCGCGATAGGCGTAGATGCCGATATGGCGCTGATAGTGGCCGCCAATCAGCTCGTGACTCTTGGCAAATCGGTCCCTATCCCAGGGAATGCTGGCGCGGCTGAAATAGAGGGCGTAGCCATCCTTGTCAGTCACTACCTTGACCGCATTGGGATTGAACGCCTCTTCGGCATCCTTGATCGGCACAGACAGCGTGGCCATGGGTGCCGTGGCGGCGGCCAGATTGTCCGCCACCTGACGAATGATGGCGGGCGGAATGAGTGGTTCATCCCCCTGCACGTTGACGATGATGGTATCGGCAGCGAAGCCGTAGTGACGGCATACTTCGGCCAGACGCTCGGTGCCGGACTGGTGATCCGGTGAGGTCATGCACACCTCAACGCCGGTGGTCTGTAGCGCCTGCTGCACCCGGACATCGTCAGTGGCGACAATCACACGGTCGGCGCCAGATTGCAGCGCTTTTTCAACTACATGTTGCACCATAGGCTTGCCATGGATATCCGCCAGCGGCTTGCCCGGCAAACGGGTTGACGCATAGCGGGCTGGAATGACGACCACGAAACTCATGATGGCAGCTCATCGCTATTGAGCAGGCGGGCGCGGTTTTCCAACAGCACCGGGATCCCCTCTTCCAGCGGATAGGCCAGCTTGTCGAAGCGGCAAACCAGCTCATGAACGGCTTTGTTGTAGTGCAACTTACCCTTGCAGACCGGGCAGGCGATGATGTCGAGCAACTTGATATCTAATGCCAAAACGATACTCCTTCAACGATGTCGAGCCAGCCACACAACCCGGCCAGCTATGATGTCGAGCAATCCGATATGTTATATCCCGGCACCCGCATTGGGTGCTTTCACCAATTTCAATTTCTGCAGCAGGGTATCGAGCAGGGGGGCCGGCAATTGGGCGCTGACCGGCAGATACCACCAGTTATCGAGGGCAAACGAGCGACATTTGACCGCATCCTTTTCGGTCATCAGCAGCGGCTTGGCGGCAAAGCGACCCACCAGCTCGGTGCGATCGAAGGGGTGGTGATCCCCGTAAGCGACCTGCTGATCCAGTGCGTAGCCCAATCCCTCCAGGGTGGCAAAGAAACGGGGGGGATGACCAATACCTGCCAGTGCATCGACCGCGCCTGACAGTGGCACCGCCAGCGGTGCATCGTCGCGCACCCGCCGCGGAGCATCGGCCACCAGTTGCATGGGGTACTCACCCTTGCCCGGCTCGCCACCGTTGCAGATGATGGCGTCAACCCGCTTTAAACGGGTGACCGGCTCGCGCAGCGGCCCCATGGGGAGCAAACAGGCATTGCCAAAACGGCGGGCGCCATCCACCACCACCAGCTCGATGTCCCGGGCCAGCGCGTAGTGCTGCAGACCGTCATCGGTGATGATGATATCCACCTCACCACTTTGCTCCAGCAGCCGTACCGCATCGGCCCGTTTCGGTGCGACCACCACCGGGCAACCGCAACGTCGGGCGATCAACACGGGTTCATCTCCCGCCTGCGCCGTGGTGCTGGTCTCATCCAGCCGATAAGGGTAATGGGGCGCCTTGCCACCATAACCACGGCTCACCACCCCGGGGCGATAGCCACGGGCTTGCAGCTGCTCCACCAGCCAGACCACTACCGGGGTCTTGCCGTTGCCACCCACCGAAATATTGCCCACCACAATCACCGGCAAGGAGGAGCGATACCCCTTGCGCCAGCCGTGGCGATAGGCGTAGCGGCGGGTGCCGCTGATGATGGCGAACAGCAGGGCGAAAGGGGCCAGCAACCAGCGCCAGCCACTCTTGCCGTACCAGAGCTGTTGCAGCATTAGGCCTTGGTTCCCAGTGAAGCGCTCCCAAACTGGATGGCCCGCAGCTGGGCATAGGTACCCTGCATGGCCATCAAGGTTTCATGGTTGCCGCGCTCAACGATATGACCCTCGTCGATCACCAGGATCTCGTCCGCCTTCTCGATGGTAGAGAGACGGTGGGCGATCATCAGCGAAGTGCGCGCTTTGCACAGCTCGTCGATGGCAGCCTGAATGTGGCGCTCTGACTCGGTATCGAGCGCCGACGTCGCCTCATCGAGCAGCAGCACAGGTGCATCGCGCAGCAGGGCGCGGGCGATGGCGATACGCTGGCGCTGGCCACCAGACAGCGATGCCCCGTTCTCGCCCACCACGGTGTCGTAACCTTCCGGCATCTTGCGGACAAACTCATCGGCATGGGCAATGCGGGCCGCCTGCTGGATCTCGTCCAGGCTGTAGCGCTCTTCGGCGGCATAGGCAATGTTATTGGCCACCGAGTCATTGAACAGGTGGACATGCTGGGAGACCAGCGCGTACTGCTTGCGCAGCTCGCTCAACTTGTATTCGCGGATGTTGATGCCATCGAGCAGGATCTCGCCCTGCTCGATATCGTAGAAACGGGTCAACAGGCTGGCGATGGTGCTCTTGCCGGAGCCGGAGCGGCCCACCAGCGCCACCGATTTACCCGCCTCGACCTTGAAGCTGACATTGTGCAGCGCCGGTGTCTCTTTGGTCGGGTAGCTAAAGGTGACGTTGCGAAACTCGATTTCGCCGCGGGCGCGTGCCAGAGTGCGGGTCCCTGAATCTTCTTCCGGAGTGGAATCGAGCAGGCCGAACAGGCTCTGACAGGCGGTGATACCGCGCTGGAACTGGTTATTGACGTCAGTCAGACTTTTCAGCGGCTTGAGCAGCATCATCATGGAGGTGACCATGACGGTAAAGGTACCGGCGGTCAGGGTCGCCTTGACGCTGTCGATGGTCGCCACATAGAGGAATGTCGCCAGCGCGACCGAGGCCACCATCTGGACGATAGGACTGCCGATGGCATCGGCCGCGACCATCTTCATGGTCTGCTGACGCATCCGGTTGCTGACCGTGAAGAAGCGCTTGTCTTCCACCTGCTGGCCACCAAACATCAGCACCTCTTTATGACCTTTCAGCATCTGCTCGGTGGAGGTAGTGATGTCTCCCACCGCTTGCTGAATATGGCGGCTGATCTGGCGAAAGCGTCGGCTGATCAGACCGATCAGGATCCCCACCACAGGGCCCACCACCAGGAAGATCACTGACAGCTGCCAGGAGTGCCAGAACATCAGCCCCAGCAGGCCGACCACAGTCGCCCCCTCTCGCACCAGCGACACCAGAGTTGAGCTGGCAGCAGAGGATACCTGGCCCGCGTCATAGGTCACTTTGGAGAGCAAGTTGCCGGTATTCTGGCGGTCAAAGAAGCTCATGGGCATCGCCATCAGGTGGCTAAAAACCTGTTGCTGCAGCCGCATCACCACATGGTTGCCGACCCAGGCCATGCAATAGTTGGAGAGAAAAGCGGCGCAACCGCGCAGGGCCACAATGCCGAGAACGAAGAAAGGCATCCATTTCAATACGCTGCTGTCATTGCCATTGAGGCCCTGATCGATCAACGGTTTGATGGAGTAGACGAAGGTGGTATCCACGGCGGCATAGCCCAGCATCCCGATGATGCCACCAACCAGGCCCAGCTTGCGGTCCCGGACATAGCCGAGCAGGCGTTTGAATACTGGCCAGCTCTCTTGTGAGGTTTCTTGTTGCATGAATAGCCGTTAGTAATGGAAATGACGCGCCATTCTAGCCAAAGCTTGGGTTTCCACCAAGTGCCGCCTTGGATATGACCGCCATCCACACCGGAAGTGACTATTTATTGGTCAAACCACCGCTTCGGCCGCCACCAGTCGCCACTGCGCCGATACCAGGGGCCATCATCACGCTCGGCCGTGACACGCAAGCCGCCGGCTATTGGTTCAACCAATATCGCCCCCTGCTGACCGGTGATCCACTGGCGAGCATCCTGATAACGGGCCACCACCTCGGGACGGGGAAAGTTCCACTGGTTCCTGAAACCGGCGCTATGGACCACCTCTCGGGCCGCCACCGCCGCCACAAACGGTGGGGTGGAAGAGCTGCGGCTGCCATGATGGGGGCTCACCAGCAGGGTGCTGGCCAACCCCTCCCCCTCCAGGGCCACCAGTCGCTGTTCGGCTTGCCGTTCGATATCGGCGCTCAGCAATATGCTGTGCTCGCCATCGCTGATGCGTACCACGCAGCCATCGTTGTTACGCCCACCGCCGGGGTGTTCGGGCCAGAGCACGCGAAACTGCAACCCTTGCCATGACCACGCCTGACCGAGCTGGCAGAGGGTGGTTCCCTCGCTGAAGGGATAAGATGAGGTCTCATGACGCACCGGCATGGTGCTGAGCAGCCTCTTGCGATTACCGGCATGATCCCGATCTTTGTGGCTGATGATGAGACGATCGATCACTCTGATGCCCAGACGGCTCAACTGGGGCAAGATCACCGCATCCGCCATGTTGTAGCCCCCGGGATAGCGATCACCGGTGTCATAGAGGATGGCGCGATCGCCCTTGCTGATCAGCACCGCCAACCCCTGTCCCACATCCAGCACCCGCAGTTGCCAGCGGGCCGGTGCAGGCCAGCACGCCAACACCAGCGCAAGGGCGCCCGGCAACCACAGCCAGCGGGCGGGGCGCCACTGCCAACCGAACCAGAGCAGCAACAGCAGGGCACAGAGCGGCAGCCACCAGCCGGGCAGTGGCCACCACAGTTGCAACTGACCGGCCAGCCAGCTCAAGGTGGCCAGCACCCACCCCAGCCCCAGATCCGCCAACCAGAACAGGCCGTAGGCGAGCGAGGTGGAGAGCGGCGCCAGCAGCACGCCAATCAACGCCAGCGGTATGATGGCAATACAAAAGAGCGGCACTGCCAGCAGGTTGATCACCATGGCCAGCGGCGCTATCCCCTCAAATAGCGCCAACTGCAGTGGCAACAGGCCGAGCAGCAACCAGAGCTGGATCTGCCACAGCCCGGGCTTGTGGTGGAAATATCCCACCAGCAGCAAAATGGCCACCGCCAGAAACGAGAGCCAGAACCCGGCCGAATAGAGGGCGAAGGGATCCCAGAGGGTCAGCACCACAAAGGCCCACAACCAGATGCGCCAGGCAGGCCACTCCCGCCGGCTCCAGCGCAGCACACTCCACACCAGCACCATGATCAGGGCCCGCTCGGTGGCCACCGCAAATCCTGCCAGTGCGCTATAGACGGCGGCAAACAGCAGGGACGTGACAATGGCGCCACGCAGGCCAAACAAGCGCCCCAGCCACCACCCGAGCACCGCCACCAGCGCGATGTGTTGCCCTGAAATAGCGATGATATGAGTCAGGCCGCTGCCGCGAAACAGCTCCCACTGGGCATCCGTGATGCCACTCTGTTCGCCAAAAGTGAGGGCTGCCAGCAAGGGCGCATGGTTAAGCGAGCGCCAACTCTCGGTCGCCGCTCCCAACCAGCGTTCACGCCAGCCCGCGGCCACTGGCTCAATGGCGATCACCCGGCGCAGGTTGCCGGTCGCGGTGATCCCCTTGCCCAGCAGCAGACGCCGCCCATCCAGCCCCGCCTCGTTGGCAAGACCATGGGCCGGTTTCAGCGAAGTGACCAGGGTGATCCGGCTGCCCACTGTCATGGCGGGCAATGCCTGATAGACATTGACCCGGATCAGGGGCTCAGGTGTCAGCGGTTGCTCGTCAAGGGTGCTCATCCGCAGCAGCAGCCGGACAAATTTATCCCCCTCGGGCTCTGCACTTTGCAGCTGCGCGGTTATGATGTGGCTTGTTTGCTCTCCAAGCTGGTTCAACCACGTCAGCCGATAGGCAAGGTTGGCTTGCATCCAGAGGATACCAAGCAGGAGAAACAGCAGCCGCCAGGCGCGGTAATATGCAAGGGGAACCAGCAGGGACAGCAACAGGCCCCCCCATGCGAGTGAAGGTAACCATGGCCAGAGCAGTGAGGAGCTTGCCCCCAGGGCAAACGACAATAGACGCAGATCCATGGGATAAGTATTTAGCAAGGTTTCAATATGCCCAAACGACTCATAAAACGCTGGATGCCCGATCAACAAACCCTGAAAGAACACAAGCACTTGCGACTGTTCGGCAAACTGCTGCTCGACGCCAATCTCTGGCATCTCAATCGACGCTCTGCTGCAGGGGCATTTGCAGTTGGCCTTTTCATGGCCTGGGTGCCACTGCCCTGCCAGATGTTGCTGGCCGCCGGGGGTGCCATCCTGTTTCGGGTCAACTTACCACTGTCAGTGGCGCTGGTCTGGCTCTCCAACCCTTTCACCATGCCGCCCTTGCTCTATGGCGCCTATCTGGTCGGTTGCCAGCTGCTGGGACATTCAGCGCAGCAGATCGAGATTGAGTTCACCTGGGATTGGCTGGTCTCGGTGCTGGGGACGATAGCGCCGCCGCTGTTGATGGGATCGCTGATACTGGCCCTGCTGAGCTCCCTCATCGGCTACACCCTGATCCGCACCTTCTGGCGGATCAGCACGGTGCGCCAGTGGCAAAAGCGCAAGATGGCCCGCGCATGCTGAGTCGTTGGTTTGCCCGCTTCAAAATAGACCCCGACACCCTGCGCCAGCAAAAATGGTTTGCGCTGTTTGGTGAGAGGTTGCTGGCACCCGCGCTGTGGCAAGGGGGCTCCCGAGCCCTCAGTGGCGCGGTAGCGGCCGGGATCTTCGCCTGCTGGATCCCCATCCCGATGCATTCGCTCATCGCCGTCGGACTGGCGCTGGCGTTCAGCCTCAACCTGCCGCTGGCCCTGCTGGCGGTCTGGTTCAACAATCCGCTGACTTTGCCGTTCATGTATCTCTACGCCTATCGCACCGGTTGTCTGGTGCTGCACCAGACGCCGGAGCCTTTCCACCTTAGCTGGACCCTCCACTGGCTGGAGCAGGAGGCGGTGACCCTGGTGCCTCCATTCCTGCTCGGCAGCCTGCTGCTGGCGGTGTTGACCGCCCTGAGCGGCGGCGCCCTGACCGCTCTGCTACTGCAGTTGCGCAAACTGTGGCAAGGCGCTCGCCACCACTAAATTGTCCTTTCCATTGATTGGCGATCAAAAAAGCCCGTCACCAAGGTGACGGGCTTTTTCATGGCATAGTGCCGCAAAGAGCCGCATAGTGCCAAAGCACAAGGCAATGCGGTTACAGCACCTTGGCGATCGCCTCGCACAGGGGATCAATATTGGCGCGGGTAATACCGGCCACGCTGATCCGGCCGGAACCGACGATGTAGATGGCAAACTCGCTGTTGAGGCGCGCAACCTGATCCTTGGAGAGACCAGAGAAGGAGAACATACCGTTCTGCTCGCGGATAAAGCTGAAATCCTGGCTCACGCCGAGGGCAGCCAGCTTCTCTACCAGCAGCTCGCGCATCTCGCGAATACGCACCCGCATCGCGGCCACTTCTTCGACCCATTCGGCATAGAGAGCCGGATCGCTCACCACCGCGGTGACCACTGCGGCGCCGTGTGACGGCGGGTTGGAGTAGTTGGCGCGGATCACGGTTTTGACCTGAGTGAAGGCCACGTCGGCGATCTCTTTGGTCGCGCTGACCAGGGTGAAGGCGCCGACCCGTTCGTTGTAGAGGCCGAAGTTCTTGGAGAAGGAGCTCGCCACCAGCAGTTCGTCATGGCACTCGGCGAAGATACGCAGACCTTCGGCATCCTCTTCGATACCACGGGCAAAACCCTGATAGGCAAAGTCAAACAGCGGCAGCCAGCCAGCAGCAGCACTCTGCTTGGCCAGTGCGCGCCACTGATCGCTGGTGGGGTCGATACCGGTCGGGTTGTGGCAGCAGCCGTGCAGCAGCACCAGCTCACCCGGCTGCACTTCAGCCAGCGAGGCCTGCATGGCGGCGAAGTCGAGCGCCTTGGTGGCCGCATCGTAGTACTTGTACCACTTGACGGTCAGGCCCGCAGCCTGGAATACGCTGACGTGGTTGGCCCAGGTGGGATCGGAGATCCAGATGGTCTTGGCCAGACCATTGCGTACCACGAATTCGGCGGCGATGCGCAGGGCACCGGTACCGCCCGGCGCTTGGGCGGTCTTGGCACGACCGCTGGCGACCAGCGCGGAATTTTGCCCGAACAGCAGTTGCTGCACGATGCGGCCATATTCGATATTGCCTTCAATACCGAGGTAATTCTTGGTCTTCTCGTCAGTCAGCAGCTTCTGCTCGGCTTTCTTGACACAGTGAAGGATTGGGGTGGCACCGGTCTCATCCTTGTAGATCCCGACCCCCAGATTGATCTTGTGGCTGCGAGAGTCAGCGCGGAAGGCTTCGGTCAGGCCCAGGATCGGATCCGCTGGGGCGGCAACAACCTTTTCAAACATGGTATTCCCTGTATTCCGTTGAGTGCATTGGATGACTGAACATGTTGGCAAGCGAAGCACAATTCGGCCAATGGCAAGCGCTTCGTCAACTCTTTATATCATCGCGTTCAACGGGGGAAAACCGCTTTTTGGCTCGCTTACAGGCCAATTTCAACCAACCGCATGCCAGGCTGGCGCCAATGCGCACACCTCGGCCGACAAGCCACTATTGGACTCAACCAAACCGCTACAAACTGCTAACAATGACTTGGGGATCCGGCTCGGTTCCCAGGGCCGAGGATCCGCCAAGGGCTGGGCATACGCGCTGAGGATGGGTGCCAGATCACGGGGCAACCACCAACTGGCCGGACGGCCGAGCCGCTGGGCCAGCGCCTGCAGTCGATCCACCCCGGCAGGGTCGAGGGCGGTGAGATGGCTCCACAGCACATTGGGCGGCAAGGCGGCCACCACCTGCTGCAAGGCAAGGGGGGCCGTTGAGGGAGCAAACACCAGCAAGGTGCCAGCATCAACGGGAAGCTCGGCAAAGGCGCCAACGCTGTCGGTGGTGATCACCCGCTCGATACTCCCCTCCCCCCACAGGATCTTGCCAAGACTCGCCAGAGTGCGTTCCGGCAGGGCTACCTCCCCCAGCGCCTGTAACCAGGGCGCTGCATCGATCAGAGTACCACCGCTGAAAAAGAGGCTGAACGGCTGGGCGGCGCGCAAGCGCAACAGCTGATCGGCACAGAGCCGAATCCCCTTGTCCTCGAAGTCGATCTGCTCGTTGGGGGAGAAGTTCACATCTGACTTGCGATAGAGCGCAGCCAGCACCCGCTCGTTGACCAGCTCCCCCAGCTGCCAGCCCTGAGCATGCAGCCACTCCTCGGGCTCAGGGGGGGCGGTCGCTATCTCGGCCAGCATCAGCTCGCGGGTGAGATAGCGCCGACCGGCCGGGGTCAGCTCATAGCGATGCTGGCCCACCGCCAGCAGCAGCTGGTTGTCCCTGAGCAAGCCCACCAGCGGCTGCCACTGACGGCCACGGATCACCGCTGGCGCGTGTTCCAGCAACTGCTGCGCCAACGCCCGCCATTCGGGGTGACTAAAGTCGATCAATTGCAATCCATCCCTGTAAACAGCCAATCGGATAAACAGCCTGAAAAGGTACCGTTACCCGCTGATGACGCCAAGCCTTCCGCGCCAATTACGTGACCTTGCTCCCTGCAATTGTGTCCTAACAGAAGAGCCCACCATGGTGGTGGGCTCTTGCTTGATAACGGTGCGACGCTTATTCGATATTGAGCCGCAGCTCGGCATCGTGCCAACCCAGTGGCAGGGTCAACAACTGATCAATCAGCTCCCGCCGATCGGATTTTTCCAGATAGGCGAGATAGAGCGGACGACTCAAGGCGTGGCCACCCTCAACCAGATGAAGCGCCCCCTGCTCGAGGAAGGGACTGACCATCCGCCGGGGCAGATAGGCGGCGCCACCGTTGGCCAGCACGAACTGCAATGCCATGCTGGCGGAGCTGGAGTGCAGCACCGGGGTCTTTTGCAGACTCTGCAGGCGGCTCGGCTGTGGCTCGAAGCTGGTGCCCCAATCGAGGTGGATATGAGGCATCTGCATCAGGTTATCGGCATTGGCCGCCGGATCACGGCTCACCAGCTCGAACACCAGCTCACCAATAGGATGCAGGGCAATCTCGTCAATTTTGGTGGGCTCGGAGAGCAGGGCCAGATCGAGGGAGCGCTCCAGCAACTGGCGGCAGAGGTGTTCGCGAGAGGCCGTTTCCAGCCGCACCGCCAACCCGGGCGCCAGCGCATAGATGTGATTGAGCCAGTCGTTGAAATCGAGCTCCCAGAAAACCGCGGGAGCACCGATGGCCAACTGCTGGCTGAACCCTGGCGAGAGCGCCACATCCTGCTTGGCACGGCCAAGGGTGTGCAAGATGGCATCCGCATAAGGCAACAAACGCTCGCCGGAAGCGGTCAGGCGAATGTTGTTGCGATGACGGGCAAACAGACTGACACCCAATTGCTGCTCGAGCTGGCGGATCCTGAAACTGACCGCCGACTGGGTCAGGTAGAGATTTTCTGCCGCCCTGCCAAAGTGCCGGGTCTTGCTGACCTCGATAAAAGTCCGAAGCAGCTCGGTATCCATTAATCCATGGACTCGTCACTGCTGCGGCCACTGCCGCTACCGCCACCGACATCAAAACTGGCGCCGCCACTGCTCTCTTCGTTGGCACCGCCGACCACGGTACAGAGGCGATGCACCCGCTTGGGACCGATCACCTTGAGGTATTTGAACCATACCTTGGCGTGGGGATTAGTGCCTGCTGCGCCGGATTTGACCTGCTCGACGAAAGCCGTCTCGACATCGTCACGGGCGATCTGCGTGCCCTGATAGAGTGCCAGCATGGCTGAACCATATTTTTCCAGACTGTCCGCTTCGGCCACAGTGAATTCACCACTGCGACGCAGGCCACGGGGAAAATGTTTGAAGTCATTGAAACGCTTGTCTGATTCGAAGCTCATAGTGCTCTTTTTCTGGTTAGTTTGACCTTTGCGGGCAAGTATCATCAGGCCATCGCCGAGTGCAAAATCAATTTTCTCACTATATTAATAAATATCTTTTATCGAAGTCCATTTGCCCCATAGCTTGCGCCGATTTTGTGGCAGAACACACAAAAATCGTTGATAAATAACAGGCTTATGTAAGTTCATCGCCATCCGACACGGCCACTTTCTGGATTTTCAGGTAAAAATAAAGCGCCATACGGCGCTTTATTTATCACATCAGCGATGCCAATGTCATTTCAGGTTCACATGCACTTATTCAATCATGGCCGGTTGTGCCAGGTTATCGGCACGCCACAAACGGTAACGCACGTCATACTCCTGCGGCACATAGATCACGAACGGCAGTTTGGAGTTGTAGTTCACAAAGAAACCCTGACCATAAATCTGGACGAAGGTCTCTTTCTGCTGATTTTCCGGGCACATCATCAGGGTGCTGATGGGATCAGAGATCTTACCCAGTTTCAGGTAGTTGTAGCCCCAGCCTTTCACGCTGTGCTGTTCAAGGTTGCCCGCAAAACGGGGCACGTTGCAATCAACCATCATCTTTTTGCCAACCTGCAGCTCGACCATCATGTCGGCTTCTTTCTCGACTTCAGGCAGGCGGATCACCACACGTTCCTGATTCACGTCAGCGGCTGGGAACATGCTGATATCAAATTTTTTCGGCTCGGCGGCGAAGGCATGGCCACCCAACAACAAGGCGCCCAGCAGGCTAAAACGCAATACGGTTTTCATCTGTACCTCTTGGGGTTGCTTCAACGCCGCTAGACTAACCGCTCTGCCGATTTCATGCCAGCGGTCTGCTAGGTAAAAACTGCGTAAAATGATGCAGATCCGGCACACCATGACGTGATCTGGCTATTTTCTGACAGGGCGCACACTTCAATAACCGGTATGAAAGACAAAAGCGAGACCCATGGGCCTCGCTTTGCATTCAAATGGCGCCTGGCGGTTATTTAGCCGCCCCTTCATGGGCCTTGATGACGGCCACCGCCTTGTCGGGGAAGTCACTGAACACCCCGTCCACATCGGCCTGATAAAGGAAAATATTGAGCAGGTCGGTGAAGTCCCTGGCATAGGCCGGGATCTGCCCCTCATCCTGACGGAAGGTATAGGGGTGAACTTTCAGACCCGCCGCGTGGGCCTCTTTCACCATGCCGGTGAAGACCGGCTTGCCCAAGGTGCCCGGCTCAGTGACGATCATTGGCTTCCAGGGGCCTATCCCTTCGGCATAGCTGGCGATGGTTTTCATCGCTCCCGGCTTGAACATCCAGTCGTAGTTGTAGGGGGTCGCCTTACCCTTGGCGTCATAGACCATGGTCTCGTTCCAGTCGGTCTCGGCCATCAGCTGCACCAGTTTCAGATCCATGCCCATGGTGGGCATCAGCTCGCTGTTGATGCGCTTGAGTTCATCGGCATCGAAGCACTGCAGATAGACCTTGTCATCTTTCCCTGTGTAGCCGTACTCCTTGAGCACCTTCAGCACCGCCTTGGAAATATCCTTGCCCTCGTGACGGAACAACCAGGGGGCCTTGATTTCGGGATAGATGCCGATGTGCTTGCCGGTGCTTTTGTTGAGCCCCTGGATCATCTCGATCTCCTGCTGGAAGGTGTGGATCTTGAAGTCCGACTTCCAGAGCGGGAAGCGGGCCGGATAGACCGGCACCTGCTTGCCATCCACCAGTTGGAACGGCTCGGTCATGCGCAGGGAGCGCACCTCGGCCAGGGTGAAATCCACCACATAGTAACGCCCGTCCGGACGGGCACGACCAGGGAAACGTTCGGCCACATCGGTGATGCCATCGAGGAAGTGATCGTGCATTACCACCAGCTGGTCATCCTTGGTCATCACCAGATCCTGCTCCAGATAGTCGGCCCCCATGCCATAGGCCAGCGCCTTGGACTCCAGGGTATGCTCGGGCAGGTAGCCGGAAGCACCACGGTGGGCGATCACCACCTTGCCTTCATCGGCAGCAAATACGGGTAATGAGAGGGATGCCCCAAGGCTCAAGGCGATGAGGGAAACGGCGAGTTTTTTCATATGTGATGCTCGTTATTATTGTGTGTAGGGAATTGTTCTATCAGAGGTTTATTGCATATTTGCGGTGGATAGCGGTGGGCAGCAGCGCACTACCCACCGTCACTCATCAGCTCGCCTTGCGCAGGGCGTGATGATATTGGTCGAGCCAGATGTTCAGCATCTGCTGCTCTGACTCGTTCAGGCGCAGCCCCAGCTTGCTGCGGCGCCAGAGGATATCGTCCAGTGAACAGGCCCACTCCCGCTCGATGAGATAACGCACTTCCGACTCGTAGAGACCGCCACCAAAGTGAATACCGCGATCCTCTTTCAGCCAGAGACGGGCATGGGCGCCATAGGCTTCGGCAATGCGCAGGGCGCTGCGATCGTCGAGCCAGTCAAACTCCAGCGCAAAGGCGCGAGCCAGCTCGCGCACAGTGCAGTCAAACTCGCCGCCGGGCAGACGGCTGGTCGCAGTCCAGTCATCCCCCATCTGGCTAAACCAGGGTTTGAGCTTGTTGCAGGCGGCCTGAGCCAGCTTGCGATAGGTGGTGAGCTTGCCGCCAAACACCGAGAGCAGCGGCGCACCGTCCGATTCGCCAGAAAGTTCGAGCGTATAGTCGCGGGTCACCGCCTGCGGTGAATCTGACTCGTCATCGCACAACGGACGCACCCCGGCATAGGTCCAGATCACATCTTTCGGGGCGATCTGGCGAGTGAAGTGGGCGTTGACCACCTTGCACAGGTAGGTGATCTCGGCCTCGCTGATCTTCGCTTCCCGCGGGCTGCCGTGATGCTCCACATCGGTGGTGCCAATCAGCGAATAGTCCTGCTGATAAGGGATGACGAAGACGATGCGGTTGTCCTCGTTTTGCAGGATATAGGCCTCTTCGCGCTCATGGATGCGCGGCACTATGATGTGGCTGCCCTTGATCAGGCGAATGCCACGAGGGGATTTCTCTTGCAGACTCTCGTCGTAGAAGGTCTTGACCCAGGGGCCGGCCGCATTGACCAGACCACGGCAGGTGACGGTGAACTGCTCGCCCCCTTCCCGCTCCAGAGTCAGGGTCCAGTGTTTGGAACCGCGCACCGCCTTGATACAGCGGGTGCGGGTCTGCACATCGGCACCCTTGTCACGGGCCATCATGGCATTGAGCACTACCAGCCGGGCGTCGTCGACCCAGGCATCCGAGTATTCAAACCCCTTGTTGATGCCGGCGACCAAGCCATCTTGCGGCAGCAAGCGCACACCGCAGCTCCCCTTGAGCTTGTCGCGCTTGGCCAGATTGTCATACAGGAACAGGCCGGCGCGGATCATCCAGGCTGGACGCAGGTGCGGGCGATGGGGCAGGCGAAAACGCATGGGGCGGGCGATATGCGGCGCCATACCGAGCAGCACCTCACGCTCCGCCAGCGCCTCTTTCACCAGCCGGAATTCGTAATGTTCGAGATAGCGCAAACCACCGTGGATCAGCTTGCTGGAGTTGGACGAGGTGGCAGAGGCGAGATCTTGCGCCTCAAACAGGGCAACCTTGAGGCCCCGTCCTGCCGCATCGGCTGCGATGCCGACCCCATTGATGCCGCCACCGACGACAACCAGATCATAATGTTCGCTCATGTTCACCTACTTTCATTTTTATGATTGCTATAACAGCAATGTTTGATTTCGCTCATTTTAGAACATGAAAATACAACAAACGAACATTTTTTAACGAAAGTGTGATCGCCACAGCCCGCCAGAGGCGGCAAAGGGGGCTCGTCAGGTGAGCAACAGGTGGCGGGCTGAAATCGGCGAGTTAATAGCCAAAAAAACCAGATTGAATACGGGTTTTAGCAATACCCAGAAAGGGATGTAATGAGAGAAACAATAAAGAAAGGAGGCCGCCCGAACGGGCGACCGGCACAGCGCTGGTTCACACCACGATCAGCAGATGTGACAGGCGATCTGGTGTTGCTCCATCAATCGCGTCAGGCTTTCCGGTGGCTCCTGATCGGTAAAGAGGGCGTGGATCTGGTTGAGATTACCCAGATTGACCATGGCGTTACGACCAAACTTGGTGTGGTCGGCAGCCAGAAACACCTGACGGGAGTGGGCAATGATGGCCTGGGCGATCTTCACCTCGTGGTAATCGAAATCGAGCAGGGAGCCGTCGTTGTCGATCCCCGAAATCCCGATGACGCCATAGTCCATGCGAAACTGACCAATAAAGTCACGGGTCGCCTCCCCCACGATGCCACCATCGCGGTTGCGGATCTCGCCACCGGCGATGATCACAGTGAAGTCATCCTTGGCCGTCAGAATGCTGGCCACGTTGAGGTTGTTGGTCACCACCCGCAATTCCCGGTGATCGAGCAGAGCCCGGGCAATGGCTTCGGTGGTGGTGCCAATGTCAATAAAGAGCGATGAACCGTCGGGAATATTGGCCGCCACCTCACGGGCAATGCGCTCTTTCTCCTTGAGTTGCATCACTTTGCGGGCACTGTAGGCGGTATTGACGGTACTCGAATGCAGGGAGGCACCGCCATGATGGCGCCGGATCTTGCTTTGCTCGGCGAGATCGTTCAGATCCCGGCGAATAGTCTGGGGACTGACATCAAAATGGGTCACCAGATCGTCGGTCGAGACAAAGCCCTGCCGCGTCAGGACGTCCAGGATCTCCAGATGTCGTTGGGTTTGCTTCACGCTTGCACTCCGATGATGAAACGAAAAAAGGCCCCGGCAGGTGCGGGGCCTTTTGGCAGTTTACCTGATCCCCTTTGGGATCAATAAGCTGAGGATCACGTTTTATGCCTTACCGGCAGCCGCTTTCTTGGCCGCAACGGCAATATTCTCGTGCTTGAGGGTCATCGCCAGCAGGATGATGGAAACCACGCAAGAGGCGGTCAATACCATGAAGCCACCGTCCCAGCCGAAATGGTCAACGGTATAGCCCAGCATGGCGTTGGCTGCCACAGCGCCCCCCAGATAACCGAACAGACCGGTGAAACCTGCCGCAGTACCGGCTGCTTTCTTCGGTGCCAGCTCAAGGGCATACAGACCAATCAGCATGACCGGACCATAGATCAGGAAGCCGATGGCCACCAGCGCCAGCATATCCACAGTGGGGTTGCCGGCCGGGTTGAGCCAGTAGACCAGCACGGCCACAGTCACCAGTACCATAAACAGGATACCGGCCGGAGCACGGCGGCCCTGGAACATCTTGTCAGAGATCCAGCCACACAGCAGGGTGCCCGGAATACCGGCCCACTCGTAGAGGAAGTAAGCCCAGGAGGAGTTATCAACAGTGAAGTGCTTGGCCTCTTTCAGGTAGGTAGGCGCCCAGTCCAGCACACCGTAACGAATGAGGTAAACGAAGGCGTTGGCAATGGCGATGTACCACAGCAGTTTGTTGTGCAGCACGTACTTGACGAAGATCTCCTTGGCGGAAAACTCCTGCTCGTGGCTCGCGTTGTAATCCTTCGGATAGTCGTCCTTGTACTCTTCGATAGGAGGCAGACCGACCGATTGCGGGGTATCACGCATCACGAAGAAGGCGATCACTGCGATGGCCGCAGCGGCCGCAGCAGGCACATAGAAGGCACTGCGCCAGTCGTTGAACCAGCCCATCCCGAGGATAAACAGCGGACCAATCATGCCGCCACCCACGTTGTGCGCCACGTTCCAGACCGCAACCACTTCGCCACGCTCTTTCTGTGACCACCAGTGCACCATGGTGCGACCGCAAGGTGGCCAGCCCATGCCCTGTGCCCAACCGTTGAGGAACAACAGCACGAACATGATGGCGATGCTGGAGGTTGCCCAGTGCATGGTACCCATCATGAACATGATACCGGCCGACAACAGCAGACCGGCAGAGAGGAAGTAACGGGCGTTGGAACGGTCAGATACGTTGCCCATCAGGAACTTGGACAGACCATAGGCGATAGAGACACCGGAGAGGGCCAGACCCAAATCACCGCGAGAGAATCCCTGCTCGATCAGGTAAGGCATCGCCAGACTGAAGTTTTTCCGTACCAGGTAGTAACCGGCATAACCGAAGAAGATCCCGAAAAACACCTGCCAACGCATGCGCTTGTAGAAGGGATCGACCTTGTCAGCCGGGAGCCTGTCGATGTGCGCCGCAGGCTTGAAGAGACTAAGCATGTTCTGCTTCCTTATTGTTGTTATGGGCGGTTGAGGATGCCCTGATCATAACCACGAACCATGTGAGTCCACTGATTCGTAAGCGAGCCTATTGTGCTCACAAGTGAACATTCAATCTGTGATGAAGGCTCAAATATTGCATTTTTATTACAAATAAAAGCTCCAAGTGAGCAGTTACTCAGCAAGCGCCAGCCCTTATGCCACAAGGGTTTGAGCTACCACCTAAGGGGTATTAACCCTTTTTCAAGTTGCTTTACGTCACATTTCCTTAGCAATGAGTGGGATCTTGTCCACATTTCCTATGGCGGGGGGATGGTGAAATCCGCGAGAAGGGTTATTTTCTGTCACGTCCGATAACGAGCGAAAACGAGCATAACGTTTGCGCTAGCTCGAAAAACAAGAAAAAACGTTTTCGGAATCATTGCTCGGCCTGAAAAACAACAAAACAGAACATCACTTCAACTCTGGGTGGATATAAGGAACAAACGTATGAGCATACAAAGACCCAATACCCTGCTTGGCGAATGCATCGCCGAGTTTATCGGAACCGGCCTGCTGATATTCTTCGGCGTCGGGTGTGTGGCCGCACTGGTGCTGGCAGGCGCCAACTTCGGGCAGTGGGAAATCTCCATTACCTGGGGTCTGGGTGTCGCCATCGCCATCTATGTGACCGGCGGTATTTCAGGTGCCCACCTGAACCCGGCCGTGACCTTGGCGCTGATGACCTTCGCTGGCTTTGACAAGCGCAAGGTAGTGCCCTACATCATCGCCCAGATCGCCGGTGCCTTCTGCTTCGCGGCCCTTGTCTACTTCTTGTATGGTAACCTTTTCACCCAGTGGGAAGTGACCCACAACGTGGTGCGCGGCAGCGTCGAGAGCCTTGGCACCGCCGGGATCTTCTCCACCTACCCCAATCCCCTACTGAACAACATGCAAGCCTTCGCGGTCGAGCTGGTGATCACTGCCGTCCTGATGCTGGGCATCATGGCGCTGGGTGACAACAACAACGGCGCACCCAAAGGTTTCGCTGCCGCCCTGCTGATCGGGATCCTGATCGCGGTGATCGGTGCCTCCCTTGGCCCGTTAACCGGTTTCGCCATGAACCCGGCCCGTGACTTTGGTCCGAAACTGTTCGCGTTCTTTGCTGGCTGGGGTGATGTTGCCCTGACCGGTGGTCGTGACAACCCCTACTTCTGGGTTCCGATCCTTGGCCCCATCGTTGGCGCCCAGATTGGTACCGCTCTGTATGTCAAAGTGCTGGCTCCCTGTGTGCCGGGCAACCGTGTTGCCGCCGCCGAGCAAGCTGCTACCCAAACCGCCAAAGAAGAGGCTGCCGCATAAGAGCGGCCCCCTCCAACGTGTAACAACGTGGAAAATAGAAACGTGGAGAACATCATGTCTGCAGAAAAGAAATATGTCGTCGCTCTGGACCAGGGTACCACCTCTTCCCGCGCCATCGTGTTTGATCAGGATGCCAACATCGTCGGCACCTCCCAGCGCGAATTCACCCAGCACTACCCGAAAGCGGGCTGGGTAGAGCACGACCCGATGGAGATCTGGGCGACCCAATCTTCCGTCTTTACCGAAGTGCTGGCCAAGACCGGCCTGCGCAGCGAAGAGATCGCCGCCATCGGTATCACCAACCAGCGTGAAACCACAGTGGTATGGGAAAAAGCCACCGGCAAGCCCGTCTACAACGCCATCGTCTGGCAGTGCCGCCGCACCGCCGCCATCTGTGAAGAGCTCAAGGCGCGCGGCCTGGAAGAGTACGTGCGCGAAAATACCGGTCTGGTGCTGGATGCTTATTTCTCCGGTACCAAGATCAAATGGATTCTGGATAACGTTGAAGGTGCCCGCGAGAAGGCAATGAACGGCGAGCTGCTGTTCGGCACCATCGACACTTGGCTGGTGTGGAAGATGACCAACGGCGAAGTGCACGTCACTGACCCGACCAACGCCTCCCGTACCATGCTCTACAACATCCGCGACCTGAAGTGGGACGAGAAGATGCTGGACGAGCTGGGCATCCCCATGTCCATGCTGCCAGAGGTCAAACCTTCTTCCGAAGTGTACGGCTACACCACCCGTGGCGGCGGCTCCCGCATCCCCATCGCCGGTATTGCCGGTGACCAGCAATCGGCCCTGTTTGGTCAGCTCTGCTTTGAAAAAGGGATGGCCAAGAACACTTACGGTACCGGCTGCTTCCTGCTGATGAACACTGGCACCGCCCCGGTTCGTTCCAGCCACGGTCTGCTGACCACAGTCGCCATCGGCCCGAAAGGGGAAGTGAACTATGCGCTGGAAGGTGCGGTGTTTATGGGCGGCGCCACCATCCAGTGGCTGCGTGACGAGCTGAAACTCATTCACGATGCCCGCGATACCGACTACTTCGCCTCCAAAGTGGGCGACACCAACGGTGTCTATCTGGTGCCAGCCTTCGTCGGTCTGGGTGCGCCCTACTGGGATCCGTATGCTCGCGGCACCATGGTCGGTCTGACCCGTGGCGCCAACCGTAACCACATCATCCGTGCCGCGCTGGAATCCATCGCCTATCAGAGCCGCGATGTGCTGGATGCAATGCAGCAGGACTCCGGCATCAAGCTGGCCGCGCTGAAGGTAGACGGCGGCGCCGTGGCCAACGACTTCCTGATGCAGTTCCAGTCCGACATGATGCACACCCCGGTGGTACGTCCGACCCGCATCGAAACCACCGCCATGGGCGCCGCCTTCCTGGCCGGTCTGGCGGTTGGCTTCTGGAAGAGCTCTGACGAGTTGCAAGACAAGTTCAGTGTGGATCGCGAGTTCATCCCGCAGATGGATCACGCCGATCGCGACAAGCGCTACCACGGCTGGCAAAAAGCGGTTGAGCGTTCACGCCGCTGGGCTGAAGAGGATTGATCGGGCAACCGACTCCCCTTTGACATACATAACTAATGAGGCCGACAGCGATGTCGGCCTCTCTTTTTGCCTGCGCCCTTGATGTTGTCACTCCCCTTCCCTCGTGCTGATACCGCCACATTTTGCTGCTGCGACCTGTTACCAATCCCCAACGCAACACAATTGACTTATCTATCTATAATCATCTTCTGGGTCGCATATGCGACCTGATTTATGACAGGAGAGGGATATGGAGAGGGCGATACACCGTTTTACACTGCACTCACTCTGGTCGGGGCTCGGGATCCGCACACGGATCCTCTCCGGCGTAGCCATTCTGATGGCCATCGCCATCAGCTGCATCACCTTGATCCTCGAGCAGATCTCCCACACGCAAGCCCAGCAGCGGGTGGAGCGTTATGAGCTGCCAAGCAGTGTGGATCGGATTGCCAACCAGCTAACCGCCCAGCTGATCCAGCACCTGACCGAGGCGCAGGCGCTGGCCAGCAACAGCTTCGTCATTGACTGGCTGGCCCAGGGGATGCCCGAGGCGCAGTGGCCCGAGATGGAGCGCTACTTTCAGGATCTGCAGCGGCGGATCGGCGGCAACGTCTTTATCGCTCCTCGCCAGACCAATACCCTGCTCAACTTCAGCGGCGGCCCTACCGCCCAGAAAGCGCTGAACGGATCAGACCCGAAAGATGAGTGGTTTTACGGCTTTCTCAAACGCAGCAAACCCTATGAGCTGAACCTCGATATCTCCGACTTTGACAAGCGCGCTTCCCTCTATATCAACACCGCCGTCACCCGTGAGGGCAAGACCCTGGCGGTGGCGGGCACCTCCATCGACATGAGCGCCCTGAGCAAGCTCATTAGCAGCTACCGGATCGGCAAGAGCGGGCAGGTCTATCTGGCGGACATGGAGGGCAAGATCGAAATCCACCCCGAGCAAGAGCAGGAAGGAGCCGCCCACCACCAGCAATCCTTCCTCGATACCGTCAAACGGCTCACCCCCAACGCCCGGGATCAAGTGGCCGTGCAAGCACTGACGCTGGAGGGGCAAACCTACCTCATCGCGGTGCGTTACATCCCCACCCTCAACCGGTTGCTGATCGGCGAGATCAATGGCGCCGAGCTGGAAGAGGGGCTGCTCGCTTCCCGCAAGCTCATTATCATGGTATCGCTGGCTATTGGTGGACTGGCGATGCTGGCGTCGGCCTGGCTGGCCCACTCCATCAGTCGCCCCATCCGGCAAGCCGCGGATGGCATGCACCACATCACCGCCGATCGGGATCTGGCGACCCGCCTCGACTTCTCCGACGAGTCGGAATTGGGGCTGATGGCCCAGAGCTTCAACCGGCTGATCCAGAGCCTGAACCAGAGCTTCTCCCGCTTTCAGCAGTCGGGTAGCGCCCTCTCGGCCCAATCCTCGCAATCCCTCCATCAGGCGCAGGCTCTGGCAGGGGAAGCGTGCCAGCAGGCCCAGAGCATTCAGGAGCTGACCAATGTGGTCGCCACCATCGGCAGCAATGCCGAGCAGATCGCCAGCCGCTCTGAAGGGGTCAACGAGGTGACCCGGCGCATAGCCGACCATATGCTCAGCATCGAACAGGATGTGACCCAGAGCGCCGTTCAGCTCGACTCCTTGCGCAGCAGCATCGGCAGCTCCTCTACCCTGCTCGAAGAGGTGGTCAAGGACAGCAACAACATCACCCAGATCATGAACCTCATCCGCGATGTCTCGAACCAGACCAACCTGCTGGCCCTCAATGCGGCCATCGAAGCGGCCCGGGCGGGGGAGATGGGACGGGGCTTTGCGGTCGTCGCCGACGAGGTACGCCAGCTGGCGGTACGCACCCAGACCGCCACCAAGGATGTACAGGATCTTATCTTGCGGCTGCAGGAGGGAACCCGGCAGGCCAGCAGCTCGATGGCGGATTCACGCACCCTGAGCGAAGAGGGATACAACCGGATGAATCAGGCCAGAGAGGTGCTGGTTGATGCCACCAGCCAGATCAACCAGACAGCCTTAGAGATCAACGGGATCAGCGCGCTGGCGCAATCTCAGAATCAGCAGATGGGGCAAGCCAGAACGGCGCTGGATGAGCTGGCCATGGTGGCCGAACACCAGCGGGAACACGCCGAGGAGAGCAATGTCGCCAGTCGCGAACTGTTCGAACTGGCCAAGGCCATCGACGAGCAGATCCGCCAATACCGGATTGGCTAGGCCCGACTCTTCCCCTCTCCCTCTCAATAACCAACACGCCACCTTCCGGTGGCGTTTTCATTTTGCAAATCATTTTGCCTGCGCTCTCGAAACGGGAATGACGAGTAATAGTGCAACCTATTGATAATTAACCTAAAAAAATATGGAACGGCCATTGCTTAGTGATATCAGACTCAACAAAGGGATATCGCCATGAAACCGACCACCGCTCAAAAAGAGACACTGACCCCCCGCGAAGGCACCTTCCTGATGATGGTGGCCCAACTGGTGGTACTCATCAGCATCGTACTGGCGGCCACAGTAGGCGGCCTCTCCTGGCAGTGGACCCTGCTGCTGGCCATTCCACCGGTGATCGGCGGCGCCCTGCTCAGCCGGGTCTGGGGCAAGCTGCCCCGCTAACTCCGCTTCACCTCGCACACCTTCCCGAACCGGCGGCCGACCCTCAAGTCGGCCGTCGGTTTATCCGCCGCTTGGCTGATGCTGATTGGCTACGGCGAATGAGCGACTTGTTCTTCAATTAGCAAACCGCAGCGACGAACCGCTCAAACAAACCGCACAAACCAACCTGTGCTACAGGGTATGGCTGCCCAACTGCTCTTTGAGAAAATCGAGCCAGACCCGCAGCCGGATATCCCGCTGGGCATCGGAGTAGAAGACCGCATTGATGGGGCGCGAGGCACCGCTGTTGCTGCGCGCCAGCACCTCCACCAGCGCCCCGCTCGCCCGATCCGGCCCGGTCATAAAGTCCGACAGACAGACGATCCCCTGCCCCGCTAGCGCCAGCTGGCGCAAGGTTTCGCCGCTGCTGGCACGCAGGCTGGGGGTGATGGCAAAGCGATCCCCCTGCTCGGCACTGAGCAGCGGCCAATGGTTGAGGTGATCGGGATGCAAAAAGCCGAGCAGCTCGTGGCCACTCAGCAGATCTGCCGGTTGGCGCGGGGTACCGCGCTCGCTCAAATAGGCGGGAGAGGCCAGCAGCCGCAGCCGCGACCGGCCCAACGGCAGCGCACGCAAGGAGGAGTCGATCAGCTCGCCGATGCGGATAGCCATGTCCACCCGCCGCTCCATCAGATTGATAAAGCCCTCCGAGCTGTGCAGCTGCAGCTCGATGGCGGGGTAACGGCGGCGAAACTCACCGATGATCGGCACCAGCCGGTGCAGGATAAAGGGAGTGGCCGCATCGACCCGCAATATCCCCTCCGGCTGCTCCCGGCGCATCAGCAGATGTCCCTCCGCCTCGCTCATCTCGGTCAGGATCTTCACCGCCCGCAGATAGAACCAGCTCCCCTCCTCGGTCAAGCTGACCCGGCGGGTAGTTCGATTGAGCAGCATGGTGGAGAGCTTCTCCTCCAGCCGCTTGATGCCACGGCTCACCACCGAGTTATCCATGCCAAGGTTCTCCGCCGCCTGGCGAAAACTGCCCGCCTCCACCACCGCCACAAACAGGGTCAGTTCATCAGAATGGGTCTTCATTGCTGTTATCCGGACAAGAGTAATGGGCCTTTATAGGCGCAGCTGCTCGGGATTGGCAAGTGCGCTGTGGCGCCACCTTTTGTTTTCCACAAAGACATAACGTGACCGCGAGCCCACATCATGCTCACGATTTTTCAGTACAATGCAGCCAGAAAAGTACCGTATGGCACCACTCATTTCATAAGGACGAATACCATGACATTTGAAGAACGGCTGGCCGCCGCCCATCAGGAGCTGGCTAACAAAGGGGTATGGCAGTCCAACTACAATCCCCCCTTGTTCTGGTTGTTGCGCCAACTGGGTTGGTCTGTCAAACCGCCACATTACGAGAGCTGGCTTACCAACTTTCTGGTATTTGGCATCGGCCTTGGACTGATCTGGAGCATACTGTTGTGGTTTTTCAGCTGGCAACCCATGGGAATGGATCTGCTATTTGCTCTACGTCAAACCGCTTTTTTTGCGGGATTAATCGGCCTCATTATGGCCAGTGTCCTCAGGTTACGGCACAAGCAACTTAAACTGACCCCGTGGGAGCAACTTGCTGAGCCCACCGATGCTGATGAGGGAGACGAACTGAATGAAAGCCCATGAAAAACTGCACTATGTGGAGTTTGCAGCGCGGGATCTTTCGGCGACCAAAGCCTTCTTTCAGGCCCTATTTGGCTGGCAATTTGTCGATTACGGCCCCGACTACTGTGCTTTTGCCGATGAGGGGCTGGATGGCGGATTCTATCGGGCGGATCAGTGCAGTCAGACAGCTCAGGGCGGCGCCCTGCTGGTGTTCTACAGCGCAGATATTGAAGCGACCCAAGCCAGGGTGAGCCAACACGGTGGCACCATCAACCGCCCACGATTCGACTTCCCCGGTGGTCGCCGTTTCCACTTCGTTGAGCCCAGTGGCAATGAGTTTGCCGTCTGGTCAGAGCCTTCCCACGCCTGATGATACGGGGCGGTACGCCCGCCCCTTTTCCCTTTTATTTCATGCTCCAGTGGCACTTGCGCCGTGTATTTTTTGCTGCCGGATTGCTGCTCTCCCCTCAATACTGTTTTGCGACCAGCGCACTGTTTCCATCACGTCACGGCATGCATACTGACCCTTCGTTTTTGCCAAGGAGGTTCAGATGTCATCACCCGTGATTGTGATTGCCCAGCTTGAAGCCAAACCCGAATTCGCCGCCCAGTTTCGCGCCACCCTTGAGCCGCTGATTGCGGCCACCTTGCAAGAGGCGGGCTGCCAGCGCTATCAGCTGCACCAAGACTTGGACAATCCACACAGCTGGATGCTCTACGAGGTGTGGGAGAGCGAAGCTGCCCTCACCGCCCATCAGGGCCAGCCCCACTTTACCGAATTTGTTGCCAAGGCCGAGCCCTGGTTTGCCGACAGCACCATTCGCCGCTATCAGCCGCTTTCCATTCAGCCCGTCTAAGGGCCAACCACCACCCCATTGAGGAACGAGATGATCAATATGCCACCCATGGGTCTGGGCACCTTCCGCCTGAAGGGCGAGCCGCTGCTTGCCACCCTGACCAACGGTCTGGAGCTGGGCTATCGCCATATCGATACCGCCCAGATCTATGACAACGAAGCCGAGGTCGGCGCCGTGCTGACCCGCAGCACTGTTGCCCGCCACGAGATCTACCTGACCACCAAGGTGTGGACCAGCGAGTTTGGCCCGGGCAAGGTGATCCCGAGCCTGGAGGTAAGCCTGGAAAAACTGGGCACTGACTATCTGGATCTGGCGCTGATCCATTGGCCCTCCCCCAAGGATGAGGTGCCGATGGTGGTCTATCTGGAGCAGCTGGCTGAGGCCAAGGCCCGTGGCCTGACCCGGGAGATCGGGGTCTCCAACTTCACCGTGGCCCAGCTCAAACAGGCTATCGATATTTTGGGGCCGGGGGCCATCGCCCATCAGCAGATCGAGGTTCATCCGCTGCTGCAAAACCGCAAGGTGGTCGAGTTCTGCAAAGCCCACGGTATCGCCGTCACCGCCTATATGCCGTTCGCCTATGGCAAGGTGCTGAGCGAGCCGCTGCTGATGGAGATTGGCCAGCGCCACGGGGTATCGGCGGCGCAGGTATCGCTGGCCTGGCTGCTGGCGCAGGACATGACAGTGATCCCGAGCTCTACCAAGCGGGAGAATCAGGCCGCCAATCTGGCAGCCCTCGATATCACCTTGAGCAGCGAGGAGATGGCCGCCATCGCCACGCTGGATCGGGGCGAGCGCTGCGCCAATCCCGACTTTGCCCCCGCGTGGGACTGACGCGAAAGGCGTGAGACTAACGCGAAAGAAAGGCTGGCTCGCCAGCAAGCCAAATTAAACAGGGAGAGCATCATGCTCTCCCTGTCTGTTTGTCTTGCTTCACACTCTTCTTGCCCTACTTCACGTTTATCCGGCCGGTTAAGGCCAAACGTAGCCCCGCAATCAGAGCGCGTTCTGGCAGAGGGCGGGATCGAACACCTGATTCCAGTCTGATTCCATATCGACCACCACCCAGCCCCGTGCTTTTGCCTGCGCCAGTCCGTCGATCAGCTTGCCGCTGGCTGGCGGATGGCTGTCGTAGGCATATTCGCGCTTGGCATCGGTGTGGTGCACCAGCAGGCCAAAGGTGTGGTAATCCGGATTGGTCGAGGTGTATTGCAGCATGGGCACGTCGCCATCGCTGTTGCCAAAGGCACCAACCGGGCGCTGCCCCATAAAGAGGTGGATGGCCGCCGGTTTGGCCTTACCGTCATCAAAGAAGGCGCCGTTCATGGTCTTGCGGATCTCGCTGCCCTGCCCGGTCAGGGCAAACTCGCCGAGGGTGAAGGATCCAATCACCTGCTGGGGCGGGATGCCATACATCTGTTCGGACATCACTCGCATAAAGTCGACGCCGCCGCCGGAGACAATCCAGGTCTGGAAGCCATTGTCCCGCAAGTAGTTCAGCAGCTGCTTCATCGGCAGATAACCGAGCTGATCGTAATGGCAGCCAAAGCGGGGTTCCTTGCTGCTGTTGATCCAGCGGCTGACCCGCTCAGCAAACTCGGTGGTGGTCATGTCGCTGTGAGTCAGGGCGACCAGCTTGGCGAGCCCCTTCTCTCCCGATTTGGCCACGGCCTTGAGGTCATTGTTCAGCACTGCCGCGACAATGGGATCGGCCTTCCACTCCGGATGTTCCGGCGCCAGGCGCTTGATCTCGTCCATCGCAAACTGCAGCTGATAGGTCATGGGCGCTTCCGGCCAGAGGGTGCCGTCATTGTCAAACACCACATGGCGCTTCTCTTGGGGAATAAACGTGGCCTGCTGCTGATCGGTGGCATTGGTCACCCAGCGGGTGATCGCCTGTTTGGCCGCCGTGTCATTCCAGGCAGACAGGGGATCGCTCTGACCAGCCTGTACCGCAAAGGCACCGCACAACAGCAAAAGAGAGGAGAGTCGGTTTAATTTCATCATGTTACCTGTCAAACAAGAGACGGCCGTGACACGACCGGTACAAGAGGGATCATCAAAGGCAATCCTATGCGGGCCATCTTGTACTGGAGCTTAAGCGAGTCCCAAAAGGGTTCACAGCCACTCCACTCTGGGATGGCGATCACTGACTAGCGGTCGCACAGAGGGTAACGAGACCCCCTGCGGCTCACCGCCATTGATGCTTATTTATCAAAAGTCATTTGCTGTTACCGTCATTTTTGCCAACAAACTGCCCCTGCATACTGGCGCCATTCTCCCATCGGGAGTCCCTATCCAAGGAGTTGTTATGCCACTGGCGTTATTTGCCCTTACCCTGAGTGCCTTTGCGATAGGCACCACCGAATTTGTGATTGTGGGGCTTATCCCCACCATCGCCCAGCAGCTCAATGTCTCGCTCCCCTCGGCGGGCCTGTTGGTCAGCCTCTATGCCCTTGGCGTAGCCATCGGCGCCCCCGTGCTCACGGCGCTCACCGGCAAGGTGCCGCGCAAGTGGCTGCTGGTGGGGCTGATGGCGCTCTTTACCGCCGGTAACCTGCTGGCCTGGCAGGCCCCCGGTTATGAGAGCCTGATTGTGGCCCGCATCCTCACCGGGCTGGCGCACGGGGTCTTCTTCTCGGTGGGCAGCACCATCGCCACCGGGCTGGTGGCCAAAGAGAAGGCGGCGAGCGCCATCGCCATCATGTTCAGCGGCCTCACCGTGGCGCTGGTGACCGGCGTACCGCTTGGCACCTGGATTGGTCAGGTCTTTGGCTGGCGGGAAACCTTTCTGGTAGTGAGCCTGCTCGGTGTGATCGCCATGGTGGGCAGCCTGCTGCTGATCCCGAGCAACCTGCCCAAGGGGGCGGCCTCGACCATCCGCGAGCAGCTCTCGGTACTGACCAACAAGCCGCTGCTGCTGGTCTATGCCAAAACCGCCCTCGGTTACGGCGGCGCCTTCACGGCCTTCACCTTCCTCGCCCCCATCCTGCAGCAGGTGAGCGGCTTTAGCGCCGGTGCGGTGAGCCTGATCCTGCTGGTCTACGGGGTATCGGTCGCCGTCGGCAATATCTGGGGTGGCAAGCTGGCCGACAAGATGGGCCCTCTACCCGCCCTCAAGCTGCTGTTTGCCGGTCTGGCGCTGGTGCTGCTGGCCCTCACCTTCACCGCACCCCATCCGGTGCTGGCGGTACTGACCGTGCTGGTATGGGGCGCCTTTGCCTTCGGCAACGTGCCGGGCCTGCAAGTGCTGGTGGTGCAGCAGGCCGAGCGTCACACCCCCAAGGCGGTGGATGTGGCATCGGGCCTCAATATCGCCGCCTTCAACGTCGGCATTGCGCTGGGATCGATCGTCGGTGGTCTGGTGGTGGAGCACCTTGGCCTGATCCACACTCCCTGGATCGGCGCCCTTATCGTGCTGCTGGCCTATGGGTTGACCCATGTCAGCGAGCGGCGCGAAGCCGTCCGGCTCGCCGCCTGTCAGGCATAAGCAGCGCCAGCAGGCCGCACTCCCCCTCCCTTCATCAAATAAAAACGAGCGGCTTATGCCGCTCGTCTCTTTTCACGCTCTGTTATTTTTGTTGGTTGTTATGCCGTGCGAGAAACCACGTCCCCCTTGTTCACTGCCCGCTTGAGCCAGTAGTCGAGACTGACGTAGCGACCTCCGCCGTAAACCAGCAGCACCAGCAGCATCACGAAGTAGGTGGCGGCAAACTCCATCCCGTTGTTGAGCATCACGGGATCCCCCAGCTCAGTGATGTAGTTGTAGCGACCGGGGAAGTTGGCGGCCAGCCACTCGATAAAGCCGTTGAGGCGCACTGTGGCCTCCATGCTGCCGGTGGCGATGGCGTCCCAACCGTGCTTCCAGTGCACCATGGCGCTTGCCACGCTCATCAGGAAGATGGTGGGAATGGCCATGATGCGGGTAAAGAGGCCAAGGGCGATGCAGATGCAGCCCAGCACCTCGGTGCCCGCCGCCAGAAAGGCGAGCAGAGTCGGGAACGGCAGGTTGAGCCCCCCTTCCGAGAGCGGCGCACCAAACCAGGCGGCGGTACCGGCAAAGCCCACCACCTTGGAGTGGGCCCCCACATAGATGACCGGAATCAGATAGAGGCGAATGGCCAGCAGGGCCAGAAAATCGAGCCGCTTGCACTGGGCTACCGCCCGCTCGTACCACTGGATCAGGGTGTTGTTCATGGGAATTCTCCTTGGTGTTTGTTAAATGAGGGCCTACGTCAGGGCATAGGGGCGCCAGACTGGCGCTCACCAACGGGCAGCGTCAGCAGACCCAGCCGGTGAAAATGGCGCGCCCACTCGGTCAGATCAAAGTCGCTGCGAACCTGTTGAACCTGTTGCTGGAACGCCGCTCGGGTGATCCCCGGCTGCTGTTGCAGCAATTGGATCAGCGCCACGTCCCATTCGCGCAACCGCTGGGTCACCACCTGATGATCCGGGCTGCGAAACAGGCCATAGCAGTGGTTGCCCTGCCGGGTCGGCACCACGCCGCTGCGATGGATGGCAAAGGGGAGTTCAAGCAGTTGCAGGGTGGGATTGAGACCGAGCGGACTCTCCGCCGTCACCTCCTCCCCCGGCACCACTGGCGGCACCACCCCTTGGTCAATTTCGACACAGAGGCAGGCCCACTCGTACTCCAGCAGCGCCAGCCGCTGCTTGGGCCAGTTGAGGGTGCCCTCGCCGTGGCGATGCTGCACATAGCGGACAAACTCGGTGGCAATATGGTGAAACTCGGGGGCCTCGGCGCCGTGCGCGATGACAAAGCCCTCCACCAGCTGCCCTCTGTCCACCGGCGCCCAGTGGCCGTGGGTGAGCACAAAGGCGCTCTCCAGCACCGATGCCACATTGGCACGCACGCTGCGGGCATAGTGACTGGCGATGCCATCCTGCGGCAGCCGCACCCGGCTTGCCAGCCAGGCGGTCTGCTGCTGCATCCGCTGCGGGGCCGCTTTGGCCGCGCTAATTAGTGATAACCGTCTATCCATAGCGCACCTCCCGCACCTGATGGTCGAGCGCTTCGCAACAGGCGCCATGCACCCACGCCAGCTCGGCCTCCAACTCAGGCAACGACGGCAGATGGTGATCCCGCTCCAGCAGCAGGGGGCGCAGGCCATGGGTCTGCACCGTATAACGGGCCAGCGCCACCACCTCCTCGCACACCGGTTTGCCATGGGTATCCAGTAAAGTGCCGTCTGCCTCTTCCAGATGGCCGGCGATATGGAAATAGCGGATCGCATTGCCCGGCAACCCGGCGATCATCCGCTTGGGGCAGTAACCGTGGTTGCGGCTGTTCACAAAAACGTTGTTGATATCGAGCAGCAGCTCGCAACCGCTGCGCGCCACCAGCTCGGCGAGAAAACCCTCCTCCGGCATCTCGTGGTCATAGCCGTGGTAGTAGGAGATATTTTCCAGCACCAGCGGGCGGGCCAGCGCCTCCTGCACCTGCTCGATCCGCTCGGCCAGATAGGGGATGTTCTCCCACTGCCGTGGCACCGGTAAGAGCTCGTAGAGATAACCCTTGTCATCACGGGAAAAGCTCAGGTGCTCGCTGTAAATCTCGATGCCGAACTCGTCCAGAAAGGTGCGGATCTGGCCAAGCAGGGTGCGATTAAGGGGCTGACAATCGCCGTGGGAGAGGCTGAGCCCGTGGGCCACCAGCGGATAACGCTCGGCCAGCTGATGCAGCTGCGCCCGCTTGGCGCCGCCGATGGCCATCCAGTTTTCCGGTGCCAGCTCGAGAAAGTCGATGCCGGAGCAGATGGGGCCGGAGCAGAGCGCATCCAGATGCTCTTGGCGCAGCCCAATCCCCCGACTGCGGGAGCTTATTGGCCGCATACCCCCTCCGTCATCTTGCTGCCCTTACTGGATCTGTCGCCATCAATTCCCTGCTCCGCCACACCGCACTTGCCGTCACGGGCGCGCACCAATCGACCTTGCGGATCGCTCTCTAAAGCCTGCTTTTCGAAGCGTTTCTCGGTGCCGCACTTGCCCGCCGCGCACTTGCCGCCGTGCTGTTCGCTGGTGGCGGCCTTGACCGGCGCATCGCTCGGGGTGGCCGCCAGCGCCAGCCCCGGGGTCAGGGCAATCAGGCTGGTCATGGCGATGGAGAGGGTCAGTTTGCCGGTGGTTTTGTTGCTGCTTGAGTTACTCATGAGCGGACTCCTTGACGGATGAAACGGGGTAGCTGGAGAGATCCCGGGCAGCCACGATCTGGCCGTGGAACTGCTGTTTGACGATGGCCATCGCCTCTTTCTTGTGATTGAGGCCAACCCCCATCCAGTGGCTCAGCACCAGCAGCTTGGGGTTCACCTCGGCGGCAATCTTGGCCACCACAGACGGCTTGGCGTGGAGCGAGGCGGAGACCGGGTCGGCCGCTTCGTGGATGGCGAGCGGCATCACCAGAATGTCGGCCCCCTTGGCAAACGGCACAAAGGCCGGGTTGCTGCCGTTCTGATCTGCCGAGATGACGATGGTCCCCTCGGCGCTCTCGATGCGATAGGCCAGGCAGGGCACGTCACCGTGGGGGATGCCAAGCGCGGTGATGGTCAGCCCATCCTGCTGATAGACAGTGTGGGGCTGGGGTGTCTGGTAGGGCACATCGTGCAAGGTGATGGGGAAGAGGCCATCGCTGCCATCCTTGAAACCGCTCAGGTAGGCATAGGCTCCCTTCTCCTTGTTGAAGAGGGCATCAAAGTAGCCGCTCATGCTGGGGAAGGCCGACCCCGCCTCGGGCCCCGCCAAATCCAGCGGATCGCTGCGTTCGAAGAAGTAGGCCCCCTTGAGCAGGGCGGGCAGGTCGGTCACATGGTCAGTGTGAAAGTGGCTGATGCCGATGAAATCGACCTCTTCGAGCTTGGCCCCTGCCTGGCCGAAGCGCAGGTAGACGCCGCCACCGGCATCGATCAGGATGCGGGATTTCCCCTTCCACCAGATCACCTCACTGGAGGAGGCGCGCAGATCGTCGGAGATGGGGCCACCACTGCCGAGCACCTGCAGGGTGAAGGTTTTATCCAGTGGCGTCAGTTGTACCGGTTCGGCACAGGCCGGGGCGACGGTCAGCGCGCACCCGATGGCCAGCGCCACCGCTTTCAATCTTTGTTTCATCACAATTACCTGTCGGTTGGTTGTCGGTTGAAAGTGTGTCGTTTGTATCGTTTACAGGGGGAGAGGGGCCGGTGGTTGCGTTGGTGCGCCAGCCACTGGCCGTAGGGAGGGGCGCGAGCCCCCCGCTGTCAGTTGCCGTCCCGTTCGTCCGCCTGCCAGCGGGCTTCCAGCCAGAGCAGGTTGCACAGCCCCAGCAGCAGGGCGAAGCCGAGGCCCAAAATCCAGGTGAAGTACCACATAGCGTCCTCCTTATGGTCAGTAGAGTTGATGGCTGTCGCGCTTGATGCGGGCGCGGTCGAGCTTGCCGCGCACCACCCGATAGACCCAGCCGGTGTAGCCCAGGTTGACCGGCAGCAGCACCAGCACGATGCCGAACATGATGGCCAGGGTCTTGTAGCTGGAGGTGCTGTCCCACAGGGTCAGGCTGCTGACCGCATCAAGGGATGAGGGCAGCACGAAGGGGAACAGGGCGATGGCCACCGAGCAGAGCATGGTGGCGCAGGCCAGGCCGCTGGCCAGCAGCGCAATCCGGCCCCGCTCCAGCCAGGCGGCAATTCCGCTCACCAGCGGCGCCAGCGCCCCGATGATCGGCACCAGCCACAGCAGCGGATAATCCAGATAGTTCTGCAGCCAGCCATTACTCTGGGGGATCACCCCTTTCATCAAGGGAGTGATAGCTGCATTGGGGTCAAAGGGCGCAGTGCCCAGACCGCTCAGCTGATAGCCCGGCAGCTCCACCAGATGCCAACCGGCCAGCAGGTAACAGAGGGTCACCAGCGGGGCTAACAAGATGGCCAGCCCCCGTGAGCGCAAGGCGGGGGTACCCGTCACCTTGGCCTGTAAAAAACTGGCACCATGGAGCAGCAACAGAGATATCGCGGTGGCGAGCACCGAGAGCAGCCAGCCCCAGTGGAAATTGAATGCCCCGTAGTGCAACCGCAGCCCCTCGTCGAAACGAAACGGCAGCCCCTCCATCACCAGACCGATGGCTGCGCCGAGGATCAGGGTTGGCACCAGACCACCGGCCACCAATGCGCGATCCCACCAGCGACGCCACACCGGATCGGCCAGCTTGCTGCGATAGTCAAAGCCGACCGGGCGCAGAAAGAGCCCAAGCAACAACACCACCATGGGGATATAAAGCGCCGAGAAGGCGGCGGCATAGACCAGCGGCCAGGCGGCGAACAGAGCACCGGCTCCGGCGATCAGCCACACCTGATTGCCCTCCCACACCGGCCCCACGCTGTTGATCACCAGTCGCCGATCTGCATCGTCTTTCGACACCACAGGCAGCAGCATGGCGATGCCAAGATCGAAGCCATCCATCACGATAAAGGCGACCATCATGAAGAGCACCAGCCCCCACCAGATGAGTTTCAGGGTTGCGTAATCCATCAGGCGATCCTCGCAAGTTCGGGTTGTTCACCAGCGTAACGGCCGGTATGGAGAATGGCGGGCCCCTTGCGGATCACATGGCGCAGCAGGAACAGCTCCACCACCAGCAGCAGGGTGTAGATAGAACAGATGGCGATCAGGCTGAACCAGAGTTGGCCCGGCTGGAGCAACGAGACCGAGGCCGAGACCGGCAGCACATCGCTGATGGTCCAGGGTTGACGGCCAAGTTCGGCCACCAGCCAGCCCGCCTCAATGGCAATCCAGGGCAGTGGAATGCTCCAGAGCAGGGTCTTGAGCAGCCGTGGCGAGCTTTGCAGCCGGTTGCGGCAGAGCTGGACAAAGCTCACCACCATCAGCCCCAGCATGGTGACGCCGAGCCCCACCATCACCCGAAAGCCCCAGAACAGCGGCGCCACTGGCGGGATGGAGTCATCCACCGCCCTAGCGATCTCCGCCTCACCGGCCTTGGCGATATTGCTGGCATAGGGGGTCAACAGCATGCCGTAACCGAGATCCTTGCCGTGCTGCTCGAAGCGGGCGCGGTTGGCCGGGCTGTCATCACCGCGCCGGATCTGGTCGAGGGCCTCTGCCGCCACCATGCCGCTGCGAATGCGCGCCTCGTTCTGCAGCTTGATATCCTTGAGACCGGTCACCGCCTCGTCGATGGAGCGGGTGGCGATGATCCCCATCAGATACGGGATCTTGATGGCGGCGTGGGTGGTCTCGGCACTCTGATCCGGGAAGCCGAAGAGGGTAAAGGAGGCTGGCGCAGGCTCGGTCTCCCACTCCGCCTCGATGGCGGCGAGCTTGACCTTCTGCACCTCACCGGTGCGATAGCCCGACTCATCCCCCAGCACGATGACCGAGAGGATGGCCGCCAGCCCGAAACCGGAGGCAATGGCGAAAGAGCGCAGGGCAAACTGCACCTCGGTCTTGCGCAGCAGATACCAGCTACTCACCCCCATCACGAACATGGAGGCCGCCACATAGCCCGCTGCGACGGTGTGAACGAACTTCACCTGCGCCACCGGGTTAAACAGCACGGCGGCGATATCCACCAGCTCCATCCGCTGGGTCAGCAGATTGAACTCGGCCCCCACCGGGTTTTGCATCCAGCCGTTGCCGATCAGGATCCACAGCGCCGAAAGGTTGGAGCCGAGCGCCACCAGCATGGTCACCAGCAGGTGCTTGCCGCGGGAGAGCTTGTCCCAGCCGAAGAAGAAGAGCCCCACCAGCGTCGATTCGAGGAAGAAGGCCATCAGCCCCTCGATAGCCAGCGGGGTGCCAAAAATGTCACCGACATATTGGGAGTAATAAGCCCAGTTGGTGCCGAACTGAAACTCCATGGTGATCCCCGTGGTGACCCCCATGACGAAGTTGATACCAAACAGCTTGCCCCAGAAGCGGGTGATGTCCTGATAAATCACCTTGCCGGTCATCACATAAGCCGACTCGGCGATCACCAGGATCCAGGACAACCCCAGCGTGAGGGGGACAAACAGGAAGTGGAACAGAGCCGTGGCGCCAAATTGCAGGCGAGACAGGCTGACCACGTCATCCGGATTGATCATGCGTCACTCTCTTTTGTTGTATTTGCTCTACACGTTTCGTGTCTGACAAGTACACCACGGAGCATGACACCTATAACAGATGCAGTTATATTGAATTACACCTATAACAGTTGATCCAGATCATGTCCCTTTACCAGCAGTTGGCCGACCGCCTGCAAAGCCAGATCGACGATGGCATCTGGCAACCGGGGGAGCGCATCCCCTCCATTCGCCAGAGCTGCAAGACCCACGGGCTCAGCCCCATGACGGTGTTGCAGGCCTATCAACTGCTGGAGAGTCAGGGGCGGATCCTCGCCCGCCCCCAGTCCGGCTACTACGTCAAGGCGGCCTCGCCGAAGATGGTGCAGCACACCCCGAGCCAGACCCACTACAGCGGATCGGTGGATATCAACGATCTGGTATTCGAGGTGTTGCAGGCGAGCAAGTCGCGGGAGCTGGTGCCCCTTGGCATGTCGGTGGCCGACCCGACCCTGTTCCCCCACCCCCAGCTCGGGCGGGCACTGGCCAGCTGCATGCGCAAGCTCGATCCCTTCAGTACGGTGGCCGACCTTCCCCCCGGCAACGAGGCACTGCGCCGCGCCATCGCCCAGCGCTACGCCAGCGACGGGGTGGCGGTCAATCCGCAGGAGATCATCATCACCGCCGGCGCCATGGAGGCGCTCTCCCTCAGCCTGCAGGTGCTGACCGAGCCCGGTAACTGGGTGGTGGTGGAGTCCCCCACCTTCTATGGCGCCCTGCAGGCCATCGAGCGGCTGAAACTCAAGGCGGTGGAGATCCCGGTGATCCCGGGGGTGGGTATCGATCTCGACCTGCTGGCCGACGCCCTCACCCGCATGCCGGTCAAGGCGTGCTGGCTGATGGGCAATGTGCAGCACCCACTGGGCCACACCATGCCGGATAGCCACAAAGCGCGGCTGATGGCGCTGCTCAACAGCCACGGGGTGCCGCTGGTGGAAGATGACGTCTATGCCGAGGTCTACTTTGGCCGCGAGCGCCCCAAGCCGATCTGGCACTGGGATCAGCGCGGCGACAGCCTGCTCTGCAGCTCGTTTTCCAAGTGTCTGGCGCCGGGCTTTCGGGTCGGCTGGGTGGTGGCGGGGCCCCATGCCGAGCGGGTGCAGCGGCTGCAACTGATGTCCACCCTCTCCACCAATGTGCCGAGCCAGCTGGCACTGGCCGAGATGCTGCGCCAGGGCGGGGTGGATGCCCACTTTCGCCGCCTGCGCCACACCCTGGCCCAGCGCCAGCAGCAGATGCGGGCCGCCCTGCTGCGGCTGTTGCCGGGCGAAGTGCGGATCTCCTCCCCCGATGGCGGCTACTTCCTCTGGCTGGAGTTTCCCGCCCACCTCGACAGCCGCGCCCTGCACGCCCAAGCCCTTGGCAGCGGTTTTTCAGTGGCCCCCGGCGCGCTCTTTTCCAGTCAGGGGCAGCACAACCACTGCCTGCGCCTCAACAGCTCCCACCCCTGGAGCGAGCAGCTGGAGCAGGCCCTCACCCGGCTGGCTTCACTTATCTCCGTTCAACTTGGCGAGACGAACAAAGGCCCGTAACGGGCCTTTGTGGTTGTGGAGCGACGCGCCTTGGCTCGCCATAACAAACAGATCATCTGGCCATGATCTGTGACTGCACCTGGAACCCCAGCGCCTCGTAGAGGGCTTGGGCGCGCTCGTTGAAGGCCATCACCTCCAGCCGGATTTGCTGGGCATCGCGGGCCTTGGCCCACTCATCGCAATGGGCAATCAATCCCTTGCCAATCCCGTGGGAGCGGTGCTGTTCATCCACCACCACAGAGCCGATACGGCAAATCGGCGCACGGGTGAGAAACGGCACAGAGTCATTGATGTCGATCCGCGCCGTCAAAAAGCCCACCACCATGCCATCCTGCTCGGCAACGCAGAATAGACGCCCTTCTGCGCCGATGGCGCTCAGTAAAAAACCCCGCTCCTCTGGTGATGGCGGGCAGAACACCTCGGGATAGTGCTCAAAGTGGATCTCTCCTATCTGCCGATTCAGCTCGACAATGGCATCGATATCCAATTCGGTTGCCTTGCGTATCTCCAACGGTTGCTCCTTGCAAAGATGATGTGACCCTGCGCCATCTTAGAGGCTGTGACCCGCAATCAACAGAGGCTCATCCGTATCTTTTTACAAGTAGCAGAAACAACAACGCCCCTTACGGGGCGTTATCGGCAATCCATGGCGGTGAGCAATATCAGGCGGGGGCGTTGAGCTGCGCCACCTGCCGCTCGATGCTTCCTTTGAGGTTGTCATCGAGCTTGAGGGCGCGCGCCAGCTCGTCGAGATAACCGCGCTCCATAAAGTGATCCACTTCGATGGCAAGCAGGGAGGCGAGATAGACCTCGGTGGCCAGCTCCATGTCGGTCACTTCCCGCGCCAGCGCGTGGGGGTCGAGGGGGCGGGCCAGCTCGGCGTCAATCCAGCGGGCCGCATCGCTCTGGCCCTGTTCGGTCAGGTACTCCTGAATTTTCTGGCGCTCGGCGCCATCGATATGGCCGTCGGCCCGGGCTGCCGCCACCATGGCGCGCACCAGCAGGGTGGCGCGGGCATCCAGCGCATTGCCTTCCAGCGCGCTGATGGGATGGGTGGGCTGGGCCGGGTCCGACTGCTTGGCCTGCCAATCCTGATAGAGCTTGTAGGCCAGTCCGCCAAGGGCGGCGGCGCCGCCCACGGCAGCCGCTGTGCCGCCATATTTGCGCACCTTCTTGTTGCCCAGCAGCAGACCCAGCGCGCCACCGGCCAGCGCCCCCTGCATCTGCCCCTTGCGCTTGTCGCCCCCGTCGTTGAGCAAGCCTTTGCCTGCCCCCAGCAACTGTTCCAGCATCTGTTTCATGGTGTCACTCCTGCGGGTAAGAAATCTGAAATCGGAATACGTAAAGCAAGATAGTGACCTTGCCCTCCTGAATCGGGGATGAACCCTTGACCGGGCTGCCCGATGGGGCAAAGCTCAGGGAAACTTTTCAGGCAATAAGGATGTGACTGTGCCCAATCGCGAACTGACCCTGCAATTTCTGGCCGAACCCTCTGACGTCAATTTCGGCGGCAAGGTACACGGCGGCATGGTGATGAAGTGGATCGATCAGGCGGGCTATGCCTGCGCCGCTGGCTGGTGTGGCGGCTATGCGGTGACCGTCTATGTGGGGGGGATCCGCTTTTTGCGCCCCATCCAGATTGGCCAGCTGGTGGAGGTGCACGCTCAGGTGATCCACACCGGCACCACCAGCATGCATCTGGCGGTGGATGTCTACAGCCGCCACCCCACCGACACCGAGCGCCACAAGACCACCCACTGCATCATCATCTTTGTGGCGATGGATGAGCAGGGCAAACCGACCCCGGTGCCCCAGTGGCAGCCGGTGAGCGAGAGCGATCTGCAGTTGCAGCAGTACGCCAAAAAGCTGATTGCCCTGCGTGAGGAGATCGACAAGGAGATGCGCCAGCACCTCTGATCCGGAGCAACCTCCCTCCCCGACACAGCGGGGCGCTTTCGGCCAACGGCGGCGCCCCTGTATACTCCCCCCTTATTTCCGCAACCAGAACCAACCGAGGCCATACCGAATGTCACTGGAAACTGCCCCGCCCGAGGTGAAACTCGCGGTGGATCTGATTGAACTGCTGGAAACCAACGGGCTTGCCCCCGAGCTGGTGTTGGCGGCACTGGCCATCGTGAAAAGTGACTACGAGCGCAAGCTGACGGAGGGGAAGGATCACTGATCTCTCCCGCACCTTGTCGCTCTTTTTCCTGCTTCTCTTTTAGGCTTCAGCTTTTCCCACACCACAGGTTACTGCGGCCCCATCACCTCGTCGCACAGGGCGATCAGGGCCGCGCTCAAGCGGCTGAGCGGCTCGCCCCCGCTTACCCCGGCATGCAGCGCCAACTCCACCGATGCCACCTTGGGCCACTGGGTCAGGGCCACCTGATCGGCGGGCATCAGCCGTTTGGGCAGCAAGCTAACCCCGATCCCCGCGCTCACCGCCCCCTGCAAACTGGCAAGGCTGGCGCTGACATAGGCAATACGCCAACGCCGGCCAAGGCCATCGAGCGCCTCGGTCATCTGCCGCCGATAGAGCCCCTCGCTCGGGAACACCACCAGCGGCAGCGGATCCCGTTCCCGGGCGGGCCAGTCGCGGCTATCGACCCACACCAGCGGTTCGCGCCAGCTGGCGAGTGGCGAACCCTGCCCACGCGTCTGCTTGACCAGCGCCAGATCCAGCTCCCCCGCCGCGAAACGCTGCCAGATCTCGTGGCTCAGGCCGCTCTGCACCTCCAGCCGCACCTCGGGGTAGTCGCGGGCAAAGGCGGCCAGCACCGGGGTGATGGCCCCTGCGGCGAAATCCTCCGGCACCCCGAGGCTAAGCGCCACGCTTCCTTCCATCACTTGTTCTTCGGCCTGTGCCAGCAGCGCCAGAATGCGGCGGGCCAGCCCCAACAATTTTTCCCCCTCCGCCGTTGCGACCACCTGACGGCCAGCGCGATCCAGCAGCGGGCAGCCAAGCTGCTGCTCAAGGCGGCGGATCTGCTGGCTGATGGTGGATTGGGTCAGATGGACCCGCTCACCGGCGCGGGTAAAGCTGCCGGTATCGATAATGGCGACAAAACTGCGCAGTAACAGGGGATCCAGCATGGGGCACTCCATTTACAAAACCACTGAAACCCATTCTATCATTTAATTTCCAAATGACTTTAGACCCCGCTAGGCTGGCGTCTCTTCCGTCAAATCAGGGTTTGTCACCATGTCACAGCCTCTTGTAGCGTCTACCCCTCTTAGCTCGCTCACTCCATCAACCTCACTCCAGACTCACCGACAGTGGCTGGAACAGGCGGTGCAACTGGCCAGAGAAAATCGTCAGCAGGGCGGTCGCCCCTTCGCGGCGCTGCTGGTGCGAGATGGCCAGTTGGTGGCGAGCGCGGTCAACGGCATCCATCTGGATGGGGATCCCACCCGTCACGCCGAGCTGGAGGCGCTGCGCCAGGCGAGCCAGTGCGGGCCGCTCGTAGGCGCCATCGTCTATGCCAGTGGCCACCCCTGCCCCATGTGCCTCGGTGCGCTGGTGATGAACGGCATCGCCGCCGTCTATTACGCCTTTGATAACGCCGATGCGGCCCCGTTCGGCTTTGACAGCACCGCCGCCTACCAAAAGCTGGGGCTGCCCCTTGCGCCGCAACCGCTGCCCCTGATCAAATTGTCCGTCTCCATGACGGCTGCGGAGCTCTATGGCTCCGAGCCGCAGAGCCATGACCATGAGTAAGAACGCTGCCACCGAACCGGCAGAGGCGCACCGCCAACGGTTCGCCCTGCTGGTGCTGGTGATCCTGATTGGCCTGAATCTGCGCCCCTTTCTCACCGCCATCGGCCCGCTGGCCCAAGCCATTGACCAGCGGCTGGCACTGGGGATGGACACTCTCGCCTGGCTCACCCTGCTGCCGCTGTGGCTGATCGGGATTGGCGTGCTGCTAACCCCCAGCCTGCGTAGGTGCGCCAGTGCGCGCCAACTGCTGGGGGCGGCCCTGCTGCTGCTCGGCATTGGCAGCGCCATGCGCTTCGATGCCCAAAGCGGCACCTTGCTGATCGCCAGTGCGGCGCTCTGTGGATTGGGGTCGGCACTGGTACAGGGGGTGCTACCGGCGCTGATCAAGCAAGCGTTCGCCCACAAGGTGCCGCTGGTGATGGGGATCTTCTCTGCCTGCATGATGGGAGGCGGGGCGCTCGGCGCCAGCCTCACCCCGCGGCTGGCGGCCAGCCTCGACTGGTCACGGGCACTGGCGCTCTGGAGCCTGCCGGTGTTGCTGGCCCTCGTCTGGCTAGGGTGGCAAGTGCGTCTGCCACGGGCCGCGGCGGTCGCGATTCCCGACGGCGAGCAGCGGCTGATCACCCTTCCCCGCAGCTGGTTGCTGATCATCTGCTTTGGCATCATCAACAGCGGCTACGGCATAGTGGTCGCCTGGTTGGCCCCCGCCTATATGGCGCAAGGGTGGAGCGCCGCACAGGCGGGCGAGCTGGTCGCCTGGCTAGCGCTGGCCCAGACCGCCAGCGGCCTCGGCCTGCCGCTGCTAGCTGCCCGCAAGATGGACCGACGCCCCTGGATGGCGCTGGCCATCGTCATGCAGCTGGCGGGATTTGCCGGTCTCTGGCTGGCGCCACAGGCGGCCACCGGCCCCTGGGTGGCAGCGCGGCTTTATCACCATTTCGGCGACTTTGCGGCAGCCTGGCAGTGGCAACTGGGGGGCTTGCTGCTGATGAGCCTGCTGGTGCTGCGCCTGGCTCCGCGCGGCTATGCCAAGGTGATGAGGTTGCCCGCGCCTGCGGCCATGGGCAGCAGTACGGCCCAAAGCAACACACCGGCCTGAGGCCGGTGTGTTGGGGATAACCGTGTTGGGGATAACAAGGTGAGGCTGACGCCACTCAGGGTTGCAACTCAGCGCCCCTTCTTCTGCCGTCCGGCGTTAGCGGTGCGCGGCTTGCCTGCCGCCGGTTTGCCACCCTTGTTAGGGGCCCCTTTACCTGCGGCCGCTTTTCCGGCACCACCTTTATTGGCAGCCCCTTTACCCGCGCCACCCTTGCCTACCGGGCTCTTATTCTCGAAAGCATCCGGGCCCGGCACATTGGGGCGACCACCGATCTCGTGATCGTCATCGCGGCGGGGCTTCTTGCCGGGCGCCACTTTGCCAGCTGGGGCCTTGGCCGCCTTGGGCTTGTCGCCTTTAGCCGGTTTCACCTCGGAGGAGGAGTCCTCAATCAGCTTGAACAGCTCGATCAGCTCGTCGTCGGTCAGATCGCGCCACTCACCCACCGGCACGCCCTTGAGGCTGACGTTCATGATGCGAATACGCTCCAGCTTGGTTACCTCAAAGCCGAAGTACTCGCACATGCGGCGGATCTGGCGGTTCAGCCCCTGCACTAGCGTGATGCGAAAGACAAACGGCGCCTCTTTCTTCACCTTGCACTTCTTGGTGACGGCACCGAGGATCGGCACCCCGGCCGCCATGCCGCGCACAAACTCGTCGGTCACCGGCTTGTCGACGGTCACCAGATACTCTTTCTCGTGATCGTTGCCCGCCCGCAGGATCTTGTTGACCAGATCGCCGTGGTTGGTGAGGAAGATCAGACCCTGCGAATCCTTGTCCAGTCGCCCGATGGGGAAGACGCGGGTGCTGTGGTTGACGAAATCGACGATGTTGTCCTTCTCGCCCGCCTCTGTGGTACTGACGATGCCCACCGGCTTGTTGAGCACGATAAACACCAGACTGTCAGCCTCACGGGCCTCGATCACCTGACCATTGACCTTGACCAGATCGCCAGCCTGCACCTGATCGCCGATCCCGGCCCGCTTGCCATTGATAAACACCTGACCCTGCTCGATAAAGCGGTCGGCTTCACGGCGCGAGCAGATGCCGCTCTCGCTGATGTACTTGTTCAGACGCATGGATTCATTAGCCAGCATGGGTCACCTGCCACAGGGCCTTGGCCCCATTCTGTTGTCCATTTGCCAGCGTCAGCCACGCTGGGAAGGCTGTCTGCTGGATCAGCCAATTCACTGCATCAAAGTTCTGCATACCATTCCATCTTCAAAAAAGGCCAATGCCAGCCTAACCCGCAAAAAACGCCGCTACAGTAGCATAATTGGCCCCTTTCAGGGGCAGATAGTTGCAGGGCAACGGCTATCGGGTAGGCATCCGGTGATAAGCTCAAGCCGACACAAAGCACACGACACAACCCCGGCGCTGCCAGCCTGACGTTGCTGGCGGGAGCAGACGCCCGACTCCGGCGCAGCCAGTCGCCATCAACTATACATATCACCTTGTTTCCATTAGGCTTTAAGCCGGTTGTGAGCGCCTTGGGTGCTGCGCCGAACTCGCCCGCTCAGACGCGGCCCCACCCCTATCGCCAAGGATTGCGCCATGCTGGCTCACACTCGCCGCCTCATCCGCCGTGCTCTGCTGACCCTGTTGCTGCTGTTGCTGACTGCATGGGCGGTGATCGCCTACTTCGCCTGGCAGGCAGCGCCGCTGCAGCTGTGGCACACAGTGGTGCCCCCCGAACTCAGTGCCGATGAGCTCGATAGCAGCGACTGGCAAGCCTATCTGACCCGCGAAGATCAGCTGTTCGAGCTGGTGGCCACCGAGGTGGTTGCCAAAACGCCGCCTGAGCAGCAACTGGCCAGCAATCGCTACTATCAGGACTCCCCCATCAACCCCACCCGTTTTCAGGAGAACTGGAACCGCTCCTACCTGCTGCGCCCCGAGGGGGAAGTCAAAGGGGTGGCGGTGCTGCTGCACGGCTTGACCGACTCCCCCTATAGCCTGCGCCATCTGGCCAGACGCTATCAGCAGCAGGGTTTTATCGCGCTGGGGCTACGGATCCCCGGCCACGGCACTGTGCCCGCTGGCCTCGTGGATGTGGATTGGGAGACCTGGCTGGCCGCCACCCGACTGGCGGTTCGGGAGGCCAGATTGCTGGCGCCGGGCAAGCGGCCGCTGCATCTGGTGGGCTTTTCCAACGGCGGCGCGCTGGCGGTGAAATATGCGCTCGATGCGCTGACCGACCAGAGCGGTGCGCTGGCAAAACCGGATCGGCTGGTGCTGATCTCCCCGATGATCGGGGTGACCCGCTTTGCCCGCTTCGCCGGGCTCAAGGCCGTGCCTGCCCTGCTGCCCGCCTTTGCCAACGCCGCCTGGCTCGACACCATGCCGGAGTTCAACCCGTTCAAGTACAACTCGTTTCCGGTCAACGGGGCGCGCCAGTCCTATCGCCTGACCCACGCCATCCAGCAGCAGGTGCGGCAACTGGCTGCCAGTGGCGAGCTGGCGGCGTTTCCCCCCGCCCTCACCTTCCAGTCGGTGATGGACTACACCGTCAGCACCCGCTCCATCATTGCCGATCTCTACCACTACCTGCCGGCCAACGGCAGCGAACTGGTGCTGTTTGATATCAACCGCAGCACCCTGTTTGGCCCGCTGATGAGCTCGGCCTCCGAGCTGGCGCTGCACCGTTTGCTGCCAAACGCCCCCCAGCACTACTGCCTCACCGTGGTGGGCAACGTCGAACCCGCTTCCCCCGCGACGCAAGCCAGGACGCTGGCCACCGCCGACCAGCCTGAGCAAGTCCGCCCGCTGGGTATCGATTACCCCAAGGAGATCTACTCCCTCTCCCACGTGGCGCTCCCCTTCCCGATGGACGACCCTCTCTATGGCATGGCGGCGCGCCCGGAGCAGCGTGAGCAATACGGCATCAATCTCGGCGGTCTGGCCCTGCGCGGCGAGCGCGGGGTACTGATCGTCAACCCCGGCGCCCTCACCCGCACCTCCTCCAACCCCTTCTACCCCTATCTGCAGCAGCGGGTGATGGAGACCCTCACCGCCCCTCCCATCGCCCGGCCTGCAGCCGTCCCCGCTGCCAGCAGCAGTCACAATGACGAGGCCTATCAGGCCGAGCTGGAGCAGTTTTTACAGGATGCCGACGAGAGCAGCGCGCCTTTCTAGGGCGTCTCTGCCACATCGGCAAAGCGCCACTGGCGCGATAGCGATACGAGAGAGGGGCCGTCAATTGACGGCCCCTCTCTGTTGTAGATGGCGATGCGGGTGATGGCTCAGGGGGGATCAGGGATAGATGCTGACCTCAATCAGGTTCTGATCCGGGTCGAGGAAATAGACCGACTCTGATAGGTGTTGCACCGTCAGGCGCCGCGCCAGCCCTGTCAGGGATAGATGCTCACTTCTATCAAGTTTTGGTCTGGGTCGAGGAAGTAGACCGACTCTGATAGGTGTTGCACCGTCAGGCGCAGCACCAGCGCTTTCAGGGATAACGGCTCACTTCTATCAGGTTCTGGTCCGGGTCGAGGAAATAGAGTGACTCTATCGGCCCGCAGGCGCCACTTTTGGTCACCGGCCCCTCGACAATCTCCACCCCGTGGCAGGCCAGCTGGGCCATCACCTGCTCCAGCGGCCAGCGGGTGATAAGGCAGACATCCCCCGACCCCACCTGCGCCCGATTGCGCGGCTCCTGCCCAAGCAGTTGCAGATTGATCTTCTGGTTGCCAAACCCTACCGCCCGGCGCCCCGCACCGAAGGTGATGGCCTCCATATTGAGCACCGAACTGTAAAACGCCACGGCCCGTTCGATATCGCTGACCGTCAATACCAGATGGTCGATATGGCTGATCATGGTTACCTCCTGGTGGTGATCTGGCTGATGTGACCGGCATATGCCTACGAGCGTCCGACTGTCGCCGCCACTGCGGGCAACCCCATCATACCCGGCAAGGAATAACCCATGTGTGCCATGGCGCGCAAAGAGAGCGCGAGTGATGATGTAGTCAGAAAAATCCGCTTCACTGCACCGCAGCACACGCTTTCTCTCGCTGGGCCAGCAGGGTCTCATCGTCACTGTCCATCGCCGCCAGAATCGCCTGATTACAGGCGCGCTCCGCCAGCTTGGCCGGACTCTGTTTGGCATCACCGATTTCAGCAATCATCGGCCGATAACTGACGGCCGCCGAGCAGTACATGGTGCGAAATTTGGGCAGTTGCCAACTGCTGTCATCCTGCCGGGTCAGGTCGTCGCACAGCTTGTGAAACAGGGCGGACGCCTTGACCGTGCACTGGCTAAAGCGCCGCACATCCTGCTCATAAGGACGACAGACGCTCGGCTGCTGGATCTGCCACAGCTGGAAAGAGAACGGGACCGACTCCCCCTCATACTGCACCACCAGCGTCTTGGCCTCGGTGCCATAGATATCCGCAACCTGCTGCTGTACCAGATTGAGATAAGCCGAAAAAAGATAGGAAACCGGATCCATCACCACCTCCCTGTGGTTGTCACTGTCGGGCTGTATCACTAAAACCGGAGCGATTTTCAAACGAGTAACAGACGACAACAGCTTACTGATTTGGCAACAAAAAATAATCACTTTTCACAAGCGGTGGAAGCTGGGCCAAGAGTGCTATCCGGTCAGCTATATGGACGGGAATGATCCATGGCGATCTGCAGTTCACGGCCACCGGCAATCTCGCCATGACTGATGCCGCTGGTCAGCCACCAGCTGATAACCAGGAGCAGTCGCTCCGGATCATGGCGCAGACGCCCTTTCAGGGCACACTCCCAGATGATCAGACGGCGGATACCCAGCTGGTCCAGCTCGGCCAGGTGACGGGCATCACGCGCACGATTGCTGGCAATCTTGGTCTGCCAGAAGTCGGTTCTGCTCGATGGCAGCTTGAAGAGATGACAATCATGACCATGCCAGAAGCAGCCATTCACCTCGATCACCGCACGATAGCGCGCCAGCCAGAGATCCGGCGTGCCCGGCAAGGCGGTATTGTGCAAGCGATAGCGAAACCCGGCATGATGCAACATGGCGCGCACCCGCTTCTCGGGACGGGTATCCCGGTTACGAATACCGGCCATCATCTCGCTACGCTTTTGGGGCTTCACGATATCTGTCACAATGTCGCCTCGCTTGTGAATCAGCACCATTTACTGTATAAACGCACAGTTAATCAACGAGATTTTAGTACTGTCATTGGATATACATCACACAGTTTCGATGCATTCAAAGAGCTTCATAACTACTGACTATCCAGCTCAAAAATTCATTACCAAGAGAATCAATCAATGAACCACTCTGTTTTTTCTTTTTTTTCAGGCTCCGGTTTTCTGGATCTCGGCTTTGAAAAAGCAGGATTTAATGTCGTTTTCGTTAATGAACTGAACAAAGATTTTCTCAATGCATACAAATACAGCAGAAAGAAAATGGGTATCCCGGAACCTGAGTTTGGTCATTTTTTGAACTCCATAGATGACTTTCTCGATGGTCCTTTAAGCTCAGAGCTTAAGACAATGGTAAGTAGTGCAAGAAGCAAGTCAGAGAGTGTTGGCTTTATTGGTGGTCCACCATGCCCAGACTTTTCGGTTGCAGGAAAGAATAAAGGTCACGATGGTGAGAATGGCCGTCTTTCCAAGTCATATGTAGATTTGATTATTAAAAACAAGCCAGATTGGTTTGTTTTCGAAAATGTCAAAGGCTTGTGGCGTACAAAAAAACACCGTGAGTTTTATGAATCAATAAAAAAACAGCTTCAAGATACTGGTTACGCTATTACTGAGAGGCTAATAAACTCAATTGAGTTTGGCGCCCCCCAAGATAGAGACCGCATCATCATGTTTGGTTCCTTAAACCATGTAGATGAAGCAATGAGTAGCTTTTCTTGGGAGAGATATATGCCATACCCTAACAAGATGGCATTTAATTATCCCTGGCCAACCCAAACCCCATTCAACTCAACCCCCAGCAAAGCTGAAGTACCAGAGGAATTAACCGTAAGCTGGTGGTTTAAAGAGAATAATGTGGATGAACATCCTAATAGTCAGCATTATTTTACTCCCAGAGCAGGTCTGGCCAAGTTCATGGTGATAGAAGAGGGTGATACCACCAAAAAGTCATACAAAAGACTACATCGCTGGAGATATTCACCTACTGCGGCCTATGGCAATAACGAAGTGCATTTACACCCATGGTTACCTCGGCGGATTTCTGCAGCAGAGGCTCTGGCTATTCAGTCACTGCCAAAAGAGTTTGAATTGCCTCCAACAATGACTCTTTCGGCAATGTTCAAAACAATTGGTAATGGGGTTCCATATAAATTCTCATATGGTATAGCAAAAACTATCGCTGATTTCATGGAGTGAATTAATGAGTAGTGACATCATCTTTGACGAAATTTTAGATGAGATTATTGCCTTAAGAGGCAATAATCTGAAATATATTTCGAGCGAGAAAACGACAAAAATTATTGATATCAACCAGAATGATAAAATAATTTCTGCTACTCGCGGCCCTGATGTTGTAAATATCTCGTTCGATAGATTCAAACTTGCTATAGATGCGCTAATACAGAATAAGCCCATCCATATCGATACTGTTTTCAATAGTAGTGGAAATGACAGGACAATTATAGAAACTATACTTTGCCATACATCACACATTGGTTACATGAAAGCAAAGACGGGAAGAAACAAAGGAAAAAATAAAGTCATACAATATTTTAACAAATGGATTCATGACACTGGAAAAATATGCGATGTTAGTGGCGAAGAATTCAAATCAGATAATGATGATTTTGCCACTAACGAGGCTTTAAACCTGAGTTCATATAAACCATTTCTCTTGTTAGCAGGTATTTCTGGCACAGGGAAAACCCGCTTTATTCGTGAGCAGGTCAAGGACTATCCAGGCCAGAAGAATTACTGCCTGGTACCTGTACGGCCAGACTGGCACGAACCCTCTGATCTGCTGGGCTATATCTCCAGGATCAGTGGTAAAAAAGAGTATGTATCAACGCCGATACTACATTTTATTACTCAAGCCTGGATTCATATTTTCGAGCGTATTGGCGAAGTCAGAGCCGATGGCAAGATTGGTCTGAGCCAGGAACAACTGGACCATATCCCCCCCTTCTGGCTCTGCCTCGACGAGATGAACCTGGCTCCGGTTGAACAATATTTCGCCGACTATCTATCGGTACTGGAGACCCGCCACTGGTATACCTCACCCGAACTGACTGAATTTAACGACAATGAAGGGGTGGACTACGGCTATGTCTACCAGTGCGATCCCCTGCTCAAAGCAGATACGCTTAGCCAGCAACTGGATCAGAACGCGCATACCGAACTGGCGGAAAAACTGGGACTGGACCTGAATATTGCCCTACATCAGCAGATCTGGGCCAGCTTCTGCCAGCACGGTATCGCTATCCCCTTCAACCTGATGGTGGCCGGTACCGTCAATATGGACGAGACCACCCACGGCTTTTCCCGCAAGGTGATCGACAGGGCCCTCACCTTCGACTTTAACGAGTTCTTCCCCAACGATTTCGATGCCTACTTTGCATCGGCATTGCAGCCAAAACGGCTGGGTTATCCGACCTGGTCAGACGGGCGTGCCATCACTGAAGTCCCCGAGCTGGAGCAATACAGTAAAGAGAGCGTCACCTTCCTGAAGGCAGTCAACGAGGTGCTGCAACAGAGTCCGTTCGAACTGGCCTATCGCGCCCTGAACGAGCTGATGCTGGCCCTGCTGGCCCATCGCCCCGCCAATCCCGCAGAACTGGTCGCCATCTGGGATGACTTTATGATGTGCAAGGTATTGCCGCGCATTGAGGGGGATAGCGACAAGTTGCGCAGCCATCAGACGGCTGATAGCGACCTGCTGACAGACCTGGAAAAAGTGCTTGCAGAACAATTTACCGAGCACTGGGAGGGGACACGCCCTGACCTGTTTAACTGCAAGGTGGCTGCCGCCGGTGAAGATTCCGCCCCCGCTGAAACTCCGCACGTCCCCTGCCGCAGCAAGAAGAAACTGGCCTGGATGAAAGAGCGGCTGGCACGGCAGTGCTTTACCAGCTTCTGGCCGTAAGGGGGTTGTGATGGAGTGCCTGTTTACCCTGCAGAGCCGTGACTGGATTTTGCGGATCTATGCCAATGAGAAGACGGTCGGGGATCGTTATCGGCAGTTACAAGCTACCCGCGCCCATCATCAACAGGAGATCGACAAAGCGGGCCTGCCAGCGAGTGCTGGCAGATACGAACCGCCAGTTGTGCGCTTCTCGCAGCCCCTTTCCATCACTCTGGCTGAGGTTGATGGCTGCCCGCTGGAGCTGCCTGATGATCAGGCGCTCTCCGCTCTGGTACTGCCAACCCCTCTGTTGTATGAGAACTGCTTTTACGAATTCGAATGGGAGTTTCTTCACGGCGTTAGCGAGGGGAGTGATACGCCGCGGCTGGAGCATCATCTGCAGCGGATCTGCGAGTCGTTTCGCTTCAAAAGCAGGCATGGATCGCAGGAGCTGCTGGGGGGATTCAATACCGGCAACGAAGTAGGCACACTTGCACTCCCCTTCTCTTATCAACCGAAATCGGCGACAGGAAAAGCTGCTCGCGTTCAGCTGACGCTCTGGTTCGAGGTCTATCCGGTCAAGCTGGATATCCGCCGGGATGTGCCGCTGATCCATCAGGTGCTGGATGAGCAGTACCCCTACTGGCGTTTTACCCTGAACAGCGCAACCAGTCAGCAAGGAGGACGCAGCCAGCGCAAGGCCGAACCGTTCCCCCTGCTCTGGCTTGCCCATTTCGAAGCCCTGCACAAGGACCTTGAGCGGGGGATCCGCCAGATCATCAATGCGCCCCACAGCAGGCTGCAAAGCAAGACCGAATATCTGCTGGCCGCCAGAATGAAGCGCCCGCCACGCCCGAAGCAGGCCGAACAGATCCGCCAGGATCTGGATAACGGTATCGAGCGCAGATACCGGGTGGAACGTAAACAACTGACCACGGATACCCCGGAAAACCGCTTTATCAAGTTTGTGCTGGAGCGCACCGGAAGGATGCTGCAACAGCTGACACAACAGGGCGATCGCACCCTGCTGTCCAGGGCCTTTTTTGACCGTCTGAAGGCGTGGAGCAAACCGCTGGATCAGGCGCTGGCTCACCCCCTGATGCAGGAGATAGGTCCGGCGGCGGTGTTACAACGCGAGTCTCTGGTACTGCAGCAAAAGAGCGGCTATAGCACGGTTTACCGGGTCTGGCAGCAACTGCGCCTCTATCTCGATGCGTTGGGAAATGATGCCGTGGCCGGCGTGCGCAGCATGGATCAGCTCTACGAGCTCTGGTGCGTGATAGAGGTGCGCCGGATTATCCTGACGCTGGGATTTACCGAGGTGAAAACACCTGCATTTAACTTCACCCGCGATGGCTGGGATACCCGGCTGGCCGAGGGGATGAAGTACTGCTGGGAGTACCTTCGTACAGCAGACGGTGTAAGGCTCAAGCTGGCCCATGAACCCAGATTTCACAAGACCAACAAGCCGGTTCACTCCCTGCTGGTTCCCCAGAAGCCGGACATTCTGATCGAGGCCACCACTGGCAGTGGCGACACCTTTATCTGGCTGTTTGATGCCAAGTACCGGGTCGATAACGGCACTCAAGATGATCCGAGAGACAGGGTGCCCGATGATGCTATCAACCAGATGCACCGTTATCGGGACGCCCTGCTCTATCAGCAACAGGGGGACGCAATACCAAGCCGCCCCACCTTTGGCGCTTTTGCGCTCTATCCGGGCTTTATGAGCCAGCAACCCGAAGAGAAAAATCCCTATCAGGAGGCGATCGACCGGATTGGTATCGGAGCCTTTGCCCTGTTGCCAGCAGAGGATCACAGCGGCTCTTGCTGGCTGCAAACCTTCCTTGAGCAAAAGCTGGGTAAATCGGGGGAAGAGTTCCGCTATCCTGCCATCCACTCGGGCCACTTCTATCTGGAAGAGCCCAGCCGGATTGCCACCCTGGGGATGCAGCAAGTCCGCCACCATGATCTCACCCTGATCATTCCGACCGCACTGGAAAACAGCCGCCCGGCGAGCTACTTCGATGCATTTCGTGATGGTTCTGCCCGCTGGTATCACACCCCTGCCGAAACTATTGCCACTCGTTACGATGATCAGTTGATGCACGAGATCAGCTATCTGGCCGTTGCCACCCTTGCGGCCGATGGTCTGACACGGGAGGTAGCTCGGGTCTGGCCTGTGCTGACATGCCAGAAGCTGCGCCGGGAACAACTGACCGAAGAGCAGACAGGTACACCGCAGGCCGAGGGGAATGTCAATCCTTACTGGTTGCTGGAGCTGGGACCATCTATCGAGCTGGCTCACCCTCTCGCTACGCTTGATGCACACAGTTTCAGAGCCGCAATGAAACTGACCAGACTGTCTGAGCTGCAAGGAGAATTGACCGGATTTTCAGCACTGCCAGATTATTACGGAGAGTTATTGCGCACGCATCCAGCCTGAACACCTTACTGCTATCCCGGCTTTGTCAGCAAAAGTGCTGGCAAAGCCGATAAGCAACCTTCCGAAATCTGCCCAAAACCCCGGCTAAATTATCCAGTTGCATAATAACCATGCGGCCTTGCGGTTGTTTAACTGGCCCTAACGTCAGATAATACCGCCCGCCTTCAACCCCCGATAACCCGACTTTCAGTGACGGTAATTGATGACTGAGTACCTGCTTTTATTGATCGGCACCGTGCTGGTTAACAACTTCGTGCTGGTGAAATTCCTCGGCCTCTGCCCCTTTATGGGGGTCTCCGGCAAGCTGGAAACCGCCATCGGCATGGGGCTGGCGACCACCTTCGTGATGACCCTCGCCAGTGCCAGCTCCTATCTGGTGGAGCACTATATCCTGCTGCCGCTGGATATCGCCTATCTGCGCACCCTCGCCTTTATTCTGGTGATCGCCGTGGTGGTGCAGTTTACCGAGATGGTGGTGCGCAAGAGCAGCCCGACCCTCTATCGTCTGCTGGGGATCTTCCTGCCCCTCATCACCACCAACTGCGCGGTGCTCGGGGTGGCGCTGCTGAGCATCAATGAGCGACACGACTTTATCCAGAGCGTGATCTACGGCTTTGGCGCCGCCACCGGCTTCTCGCTGGTGTTGATCCTGTTTGCCGCCATGCGCGAGCGTCTGGTCGCCGCCGATGTACCCGCGCCGTTTCGCGGGGTGTCGATTGCCATGATCACCGCCGGTCTGATGTCGCTGGCCTTTATGGGCTTTACCGGCCTTATCAAGATATAACCATGATCCATATTCTCTTTGCCATTCTGGTGCTCACCCTGCTGGCGCTGGCGTTCGGGATTATCCTGGGCTTTGCCGCCGTCAAGTTTCATGTGGAAGCAGACCCCATCGTCGATCAGCTCGATGCCCTGCTGCCCCAGACCCAGTGTGGCCAGTGCGGCTATCCCGGCTGCAAACCCTACGCCGAGGCGCTCGCCAACGGCGATCAGATCAACAAGTGCGTACCCGGTGGCGAGGCCACCATGCGCAAAATTGCCGATCTGATGGGGGTCGAGCCCCAGCCACTGGGGGGCAGTGACGAGGCCGCCGTGCCAGTCAAAAAGGTCGCCTTTATCCACGAAGATCAGTGCATCGGCTGCACCAAGTGCATTCAGGCCTGCCCGGTAGATGCCATCGTCGGCGCCACCAAGGCGATGCATACCGTGATTGCCAACGAGTGCACCGGTTGCGATCTCTGTGTCGATCCCTGCCCGACCGACTGCATCGAGATGATCCCGGTGCCCACCACGGTCGATAACTGGAAGTGGGATCTCAATAACGTGCATGTTCCGGGCAAGATTCCGGTCAAGATAGTGGAATAAACAGCGGAGCAACCATGCATTCCTTACTCGAACGTATCAAAGCCGGCACGCTCTGGGACTTTCACGGTGGCATTCACCCCGCCGACAACAAGCTGCAATCAAGCCAGAGCCCGGTGGTAGACGCCGGTCTGCCACCGCGCCTCATCATTCCGCTGCGCCAGCACGCAGGCCCCGCCGGCGATCTGCTGGTGCAGGTGGGCGACAAGGTCAAAAAAGGGCAGCCGCTGACCCGTTATGCCAAGGGACGGGTCGTCCCTGTCCATGCCTCCACCTCCGGCACCATCACCGAGATTGGCAACCACACGGTTGCCCACCCCTCCGGGCTCGGCGATCTCTGCGTCATTCTCACCCCGGATGGAGAGGATGAGTGGGGCGAGCGCAATGGCAAACCCGATTACTGGAATCTGGAGCGGGGCGAGCTGCTCGAGCGCATCCAGCAGGCAGGGGTAGCGGGCCTTGGCGGCGCCGTGTTCCCCACCCACAGCAAGCTCGACGGCCGCGGCCAGCTCACCGAGATCCTGATCGTCAACGGGCTGGAGTGCGAACCCTATATCACCACCGACGATCGGCTGATGCAGCAGTACGCCGACGAGATCATGGATGGCATCCGGGTGCTCAAGCACCTGCTCAAACCGAAACTCACCCTGATCGGGGTGGAAGACAACAAGCCCGAAGCGATCGAGCAGCTGACCCGCCACGCCACCGATGAAGATGTGCTGGTCAAGACGGTGCCGACCAAGTACCCCTCAGGCGGTGCCAAGCAGACTATCGAGCTGCTAACCGGCCGTCAGGTGCCCAAAGGCGGCCGCGCGGTCGATATCGGCATCATGGTGCTCAACGTCGCCACCGTGTTTGCCATCAAGCGCGCCATTATCGACGGCGAGCCGCTGATCGAGCGGATCGTCACCCTTACCGGCGACAGCTTCAAAAAACCCGGCAACGCCTGGGTGCGCCTGGGTACGCCGGTGCGCTGGCTGTTGCAGCGTTTCGAGCTGCAACCGGAAGCGGAGCAGCGGGTGATCATGGGGGGCCCCATGATGGGCTTTACCCTGCCCCACGCCATGGTGCCTGTGGTCAAGGCCACCAACTGCCTGCTGGCGCCGACGCAGGCCGAGCTGCCCGCCCCCGGCCCGGAGCAGCCCTGCATCCGTTGCAGCGCCTGCGCCGATGCCTGCCCGGCCACCCTGCTGCCGCAAGAGCTCTACTGGTACAGCCGGGCCAAGGAGTATGACAAGGCCGAGAAGCTCAACCTGATGGACTGCATCGAGTGCGGCGCCTGCGCCTGGGTCTGCCCGAGCGAGATCCCGCTGGTGCAGTACTACAAGATCGCCAAGGACGACATTCGCGAAGCCCGTGCCGAGGCCGATAAAGCCGAGCGCGCCAAGCAGCGTTTCGAGGCCAAGCAGGCCCGTTTCGAGCGGGAGAAAGCGGCCCGCGAAGCGCGCCATGCCGAAGCCGCCGCCCAGCGCCGTCAGACCATGACGGCCGCAGGCGGGGAAGATCCGGTGGCAGCGGCACTGGCCCGCATCAAGGCCAAGCAGGATGCCCCCATCACTGCCATTACAGCCACCGCCGAGGGATTGCCTGACAATAGCGCGGTGATTGCCGCCCGCGAAGCCCGCAAACGGGAAGCGGAGGCGCGCCGCGCCGCCAAACTGGCGGAGAGCGCAAACAGCGACACTGCCGCCGCAGCGCCCCAATCCGCCGAGGCGGTTGACCCCGCCAGCGATCCCAAGAAAGCAGCCATCGCCGCCGCACTGGCCCGCGCCAAGGCCAAGAAAGCCGCTCAGGCTGGCGATAGCGCCGAGCCTGCGACTGCCGAAACTACTGCTGCGCCTGCGGTAGATGCTGATCAACAAAAGGCAGCGGTTGATCCGAAAAAAGCGGCGATTGCCGCCGCCATCGCCCGTGCCAAAGCTAAAAAGGCCGAAGCCAGTGGCGAGCCGGTAAGCGCAGCCAACAGCGCGGTAGCAGACGCAGGCTCGCAAGGCGATGCGCCATCTGCTGCCAGCGAAGCGGTCGATCCCAAGAAAGCCGCTATCGCCGCTGCCATTGCCCGCGCCAAGGCCAAAAAGCTGGCCCAGCAGGGCGAAAGTGCCGGTGCTGAAGGCGCGCAGAGTGAGCCTACTGCCAGCGCGGAGACCCGCGACGTGGCGGTAGCCAAGAGCGAAGTAACCACCAGCCAAAGCGATACGGCTGCAAGTGAAGCGGTCGATCCCAAGAAAGCCGCTATCGCCGCGGCCATCGCCCGTGCCAAGGCCAAAAAGCTGGCCCAGCAGGGCGAAAGTGCCGGTGCTGAGGGTACGCAAGGTGAGCTATCAGCAAGCGCGGAGACCCGCGATGTGGCGCTAGCCAAGAGCGAAGTAAACACCAGCCACAGCGATACGGCTGCAAGCGAAGCGGTCGATCCCAAGAAAGCCGCTATCGCCGCAGCCATCGCCCGTGCCAAGGCCAAAAAGCTGGCCCAGCAGAGCGCAAGTACCAGTGCTGAGGTAGAGAGTGCCGGAACTGAGAGTGAGCGCGCACCGGCCGAGCCGATGCAAAGCGATGCAGCCAGCAGTGAGCAACCACTTGCCGTCACTGCCGTGCCTGAAGCGAACGCCCCTGCAGCTGATGCCCCGGTTGATCCGAAAAAAGCGGCCATTGCAGCTGCCGTGGCCCGCGCCAAGGCGAAGAAGCTGGCGGCCGAGGCGGCCAGAGCCGCCGGGACCGCAGCGGAAGATGCCCCGTCAGCCGACCGAACAACCACAAGGTAATCGACAGACTCATGTTCAATATTGCGACTGCACCGTTTGCCCATAACCGCAAACAGACCCGAACCCTGATGCTGCTGGTGATCCTGGCCTGCGTGCCGGGCTTGCTGGCCCAGACCTGGTTCTTCGGCTGGGGCTCCTTTATCCAGATCCTGCTGGCGCTGGTCACTGCGCTGCTGTGCGAGGCGCTGGTGCTCAAGCTGCGGGGCCGCGCTATCAAGCCTGCCCTGATGGATGGCAGTGCGGCGCTCACCGCCGTGCTGATCGGTCTCTCCCTGCCGCCGCTGCTGCCGTGGTGGATGCTGGTGGTGGGCACGGCCTTTGCCATCATTGTCGCCAAACACCTTTACGGCGGACTGGGCCAGAACCTGTTCAACCCGGCCATGGTCGCCTATGTGCTGCTGCTGGTCTCCTTCCCGGTGCAGATGACCAGCTGGCTGCCGCCGGAGAGCGTGCGCGCCTACAGCCTCGGCTTTGGCGATGCCGCATCGGTGATCTTCACCGGCTTTAGCCTCGACGGCTACAGCATGGCGCAGCTCAAGCAGGGGGTGGATGGTCTCACCATGGCGACCCCCCTCGATACCCTGAAAACCGGCCTGACTCAGGGGCTCACCACCGGCGAGATCCTGAGCGGCCCGCTGTTCGAGGGTTGGGGCGGTATCGGCTGGAGCTGGGTCAACCTCGGCTATCTGCTGGGCGGCCTGTTCCTACTGCAACAGAAGGTGATCAACTGGCGCATTCCCACCGCGATTCTCGGTGCCCTGCTGGCTGCCTCCACCATCGGCTATCTGGTAAGCCCGGATGCGACTGCCACGCCCATGTTCCATCTCTTTAGCGGCGCTACCATGCTGGGGGCCTTCTTTATCGCCACCGATCCAGTCAGTGCCTGCACCACGCCGCGCGGCCGACTGGTCTATGGCGTGCTGATCGGGGTGCTGGTCTACATCATTCGCCGCTTTGGCGGCTATCCCGATGCGTTTGCCTTCGCCGTGCTGCTGGCCAACCTCTGCGTACCCTTTATTGACAGCCTGACTCGCCCGAAAGTGTATGGAGCTCGTCGCCAATGATGTTTCTGCCCTTTTCCCCCATCACAGCTGACGGAGCCCGTACATGTTAAAGAGCATGCGCAAGAACGGTCTTATTCTGGCGATGTTCGCGCTGGGCTGTACCGCGCTGGTGGTACTGACCAACGAGCTGACCAAGGATAAAATCGCCCACCAGCAGCAGCTGGAGAAGCAGCAGACCCTCTCGGTATTGCTGCCGGAGGGGAGCTATGACAACGATCTGGTGGCCAGCTGTAAGCAGGTGACCAGCAGGAAGTATCTGGGCAGCGATCAGCCGCAGGCTCTCTATACCGCCAGCAAAAATGGCGTGGTGACCGGCTATGCGCTGGAGGCGATCGCGCCGGATGGCTACAGCGGGGCGATCCGCATCGTGGCGGGCTTTGATGCCAAGGGCACCATCACCGCCGTGCGTGTGCTCGCTCACAACGAGACCCCGGGCCTTGGTGACAAGATCGAACTGAAGAAATCGGACTGGATCAACCGCTTTGCCGGAAAATTCCTGACCCATGACAACGAGCCCCAATGGGCGGTGAAGAAGGATGGCGGCGAGTTCGATGCCTTTACCGGCGCCACCATCACCCCGCGAGCTGTGGTCAAGGCGGTGAAGAACCTGCTTAAACTGCAGCAGGAGCAACCCGAACTGCTCAGCAACGCCCCGGCTTGTCCGGCGGCGAACTAACGGAGTCGAGCCATCATGAACCAGATGGAACAGATTGAAACGGGCACAACCCCGATTGCCGAGCTGGAAAGCCGCAAGGGCGAGCTCAAGGAGCTGATGAGTCAGGGGCTGTGGAAGAACAACCCCTCGCTGGTGCAGGTGCTGGGGCTCTGCCCGACCCTCGCCGTCTCCTCCACCTTTACCAATGCGCTGGGGCTGGGCCTTGCCACCATGGCAGTGCTGGTCTGCTCAAACCTCGCCGTCTCGCTGGTGCGCAACTGGGTGCCGAAGGATATTCGCATCCCGGTCTATGTGATGATCATCGCCTCGCTGGTGACCAGCGTACAGCTGCTGATGAACGCCTACACCTATGGCCTCTATCAGGCACTCGGCATCTTTATCGCCCTCATCGTCACCAACTGCGTCATCATCGGCCGCGCCGAGGCGTATGCCTCCAAGAATCCGCCGCTGCTGGCGGCCCTCGACGGCCTGATGATGGGCCTTGGTTTTACCCTGGTGCTGCTGGTACTGGGCGGCATGCGCGAGATCATCGGCATGGGCACCCTGTTTGATGGCGCCGAGCTGCTGCTGGGCGAGTGGGCCAAATCCCTGCGCATCGAGCTATTCCACGCCGATGCCAGCCTGCTGCTGGCGATTTTGCCGCCGGGCGGCTTTATCGGGCTGGGGCTGCTGATCGCTGCCAAGAATGCCATCAACGACTGGCGGGACCGCAAACAGGCAGCCACAGTGGCCCACTGCAACGTTGCCCCGGCTCGCGTCCGGGCGACCGAACTATGATCGGACGCAAGGCATGAACAACCAGAAACGCAGAGAGATCCTCGAGCGACTGCGGGAAAACAACCCCCACCCCACTACAGAGCTCAATTTCAACTCGCCGTTCGAGCTCTTGATCGCCGTGCTGCTCTCGGCGCAGGCGACCGATGTCAGCGTCAACAAGGCGACCGACAAGCTCTATCCGGTGGCCAACACCCCGCAAGCAATGCTGGATCTCGGGGTGGACGGGCTCAAAAGCTATATCAAGACCATCGGCCTCTTCAACACCAAGGCCGAGAACGTCATCAAGACCTGCGCCATCCTGCTGGAGCGCCATGGCGGCGAGGTGCCGGAGAACCGCGAAGCGCTGGAAGCCCTGCCCGGCGTCGGCCGCAAGACCGCCAACGTGGTGCTCAACACCGCCTTTGGCTGGCCCACCATCGCCGTCGATACCCATATCTTCCGGGTCTCGAACCGCACCGGCTTTGCGGTAGGCAAGAATGTGGATCAGGTGGAGGAGAAGCTGCTCAAAGTAGTACCCGCCGAGTTCAAGCTGGATGTCCACCACTGGCTGATCCTGCACGGGCGTTACACCTGTCTCGCTCGCAAGCCCCGTTGCGGTTCCTGTATCATCGAAGACTTGTGCGAATACAAAGAGAAGGTCTATCCCGAGAGCTGAATGATTGGGCGCCACCACCGTCATACCTGTCTCGCTCGCAAACATCTGCGGCTGCGGTTCCTGTATCATCGAAGATCTGTGCGAATACAAAGAGAAGGTCTATCCCGAGATAGATAGCCTCGCAACCGAGATTGAAAGCAGTACACATCACCAACCCGGAGAACTGAGCAATGAGAATTCTGCATACCATGCTGCGTGTCGGCGATCTGCAACGCTCCATCGACTTCTACACCCGCGTACTCGGCATGACGCTGCTGCGCAAGAGCGAGAACAGCGAGTACAAGTACACCCTGGCCTTCGTGGGCTACGGTGACGAGAAAGATGATGCGGTGATCGAGCTGACCTACAACTGGGGGGTGAGCGAGTACGAACTGGGCTCTGCCTACGGCCATATCGCGCTGGAAGCGGACGACATCTATGCCACCTGCGACGCCCTGCGCGCCGCCGGCGCCAAGATCACCCGCGAGCCGGGCCCGGTCAAGGGTGGCACTACCGTGATCGCCTTCGTCGAAGATCCGGACGGTTACAAGATTGAACTGATCGCCAAGAAAGATGCCGGTACTGGCCTCGGCGACAGCGTCTAAGCTGCCCGACTCCCGCTGCCGGATGGCAGGATCAAAAAAGAGCGCAGATGCGCTCTTTTTTATGCCCAGCTGCCGATGGCGGCGCTAGATCTCGCCATTGCGCCCCATGCTGATCACCACCCGCCGGTTCTTGGCGCGCCCCTGTTCGGTTTCGTTGGAGGAGACATGCTGCTTCTCGCCGTGCCCCTCCACCGAGACCTTGCCGGGCTCCAGCCCCAGATCGACAAACACCTTCTTGATGGCATCGGCCCGCTTTTCCGAAAGCTTCTGGTTCGGCCAGCGGCCGCCGTAGCTGTCGCTGTAGGCGTCGATCACCACCACGTCGATGCTCTTGTCCGCCTTGATAAACTCGCTGATCATCGCCAACCGCCGCTTGGAGGCGATGGAGAGCTGATCGCTGTTCTTGTCATAGGTGAGCACGCTAAAGGCGATGTCGTTGAAGCTGTAGGGCAACAGTCCGCTCAGGCAATCGATAAAAGCCTGATATTTCACCCGAAAGTTGACTGACGAGAGGGACACCCGCACCGGCCGGTTCTGACGATACCAGTCCCGATACTGGAAGGTCGGCATCCGCCCCCCTTCCAGCTCGTCGAGCATGGTCCAGGCGGTTTGCCCTTCAACTAATCCGTCAAACTGCTGATAGAAGCGCAGCTGGCTCACTTCTCGCCCCGCGATACCGGGGCGCCAGATCGGTGGCATGATGCCAAGACTCACCGTCTCGGTGCGGGCCTGCGGCCGCTTGCCCTTGAGCTCGAAGTCGAGGTTGATCTTGCGCCCGGCGCGGCTGACAAAGGCCCCCGTACCCCAGTTGGGAATGGGGTGCTCAAGGCGACACTCAATCTGGGTATCTGAGGTCAAACGCCAGACGGATTGATCCAGACCGGCACCGAATTCGGTGACCCCAGCCTGTAACTGCATACTCACGGATATGCTGACCAACCCCAACATCCAAGCGTTCAATTGCCTGCCCTCCACACGATCTCACCAGAGATATCGGCGGCAAGACGGCAAGCTTTAGCGACAAACTGCAAAGCGCTGCCGTCAGTGTGGCAAAGGCTTGCCCCCTAGCGGCAACCGACCGCAAGCGACGCTCACTCCCCCCTCTTTACCTCGTGCCAACCGGCGGGAAGCTCGCTACAGTAAAGCCAGGGCAACCAGACGCCGCTTATCGGGAATCACGCTCATGCTCCGACCTTTTTCCTCTTTATTGCAGATGTTGTTGCTGATGCTGGCGCTATCCGGCAGCGCCGTCCATGGCGCGACCCCGGATCAGGAGTGGGCGCAAGATCGCGCCAATGCGGTGCTCTCGCTGATGACCTTCACCGTGGTACCCGACATCACCGCCAGCAACCTCGATATCGGCAGCGGCACCAATCAATCTGCCGCCCTCAACATGACCCAGATCGGTGGCGGCGCCACCATGAGCGAAGCCGTGCCCATCTATCTGGAAGGGGCGATCGGCTTTAGCCGCTACGATCCCCAGTTCGTGGTGAGCAACGGCACCGAGAGCCGCACCCTCCCGACCAAATGGAACAGCGTGACCGCCTCGGGCGGGGTCGGCTGGGATATCGCCCTCCATGAAGACCAGCGTGGCGGCCACTGGGTGCTGCGCCCCATCGCCAACGTCTCGCTGGGCACCATGGCCAGCGATCTGCGGATCGGCAACTGGCTGCTGGAGCGCACCAAGGGTTACTCCCTCGATTTTCTCGAAAATGGCCAGCTCAATATGTACGGAGTGGGGGGCTCGCTAATGCTCGACTACGAGCTCTTTTCCAACACGCAGGATATCGACGCCGAGGTGCGTTACTCCTACCAGCACCTGCAGAGCTTTGGCAACACCTCGGAGAGTGTGCGCGGCAGCGCCGAAGCGGAGAACCTCGGTATCTACCTGCGCCGCCGGGCCCCGGTGTTTGACTGGACGCTGCTCGATCGCCCGCTGCGCTATGTGATGGAGGGGGCGCGCACCGAATACCTCGGCGAGCAGCGCGGCCTGCTCGGGTTCAACTCCCTCAACTCCCTTGGTCTCGGGCTGGAGCTCGACAGCAGCAAATACGACATCATCGTCAGTCGCACCCGTCTGGTCGCCCGCTATATGTTCAGCCACAACACCAGCGGTTATTCCATCGGACTGGCCATGAGTTTCTAAGCCGTTATTTCACGCCTTATCTGGCAAAAAATATCCGGCTATATCGCAACAGCAAACCAAATCGCCACTACGTCGTAAATTCAGATAATGAGTGCAACGCCCATGGCGCATAGTAGAGAGCAGGCTAACCGCTGGTTCGAGTATGCTTCTGCTCGCCACGCCCCCATTACCAGACTCAAAGCCCTATCACGAGCTTTTTTAGTTGGACGCCATACTCGATAACGTGCCCCTGACCTGTCTGGATGCTGGTTGGTTATCACTCTCCTGTTAAACAGCTCGCCGCCCTGGCAGTTATCACCTCCCCCCCGCAAAAATCCTGCGTCGTCACACAGTTAGTGCAATCAGTCACATATTCACGCCGATAGGCTTGGTAAGATGGTTCGGTTCGAAGCCCTATTGCCATGTGTACAGGAGATATCATGCGTTCCATTGTCTTGTTGCTAAGCGCCAGCCTGCTAACCCCAACAGCAATGGCGATCCCTAATATCTGGAGTAGCGGTTTCGGTCAGGGGATTGCGGAACATGTCATCAAGAATGAGCAAGGAGACACCTTCACTCTCAGCTGTGACGTCGGTTATTCGGATAATGGCGATCTGACTGGCGTTAGTTTTGTTCTCGCAAACGGACAGGATCTCTCACCTGCAGACAACCACAAAGTAGAGCTACTGATCGATGGCAACGGCTACTGGCTACCGGAGAAATTGGGTTGGCGAAACGGCGACAATGCTTGGGCAAGCTTTCTTGAGGTCATCACCAAAGCAAGCGCCTTCGATGTTTATGTCGACGATAAGAAAATGGCCAGTTTTGCCCCTACCCCACAGAGCACAAAAACCGTGCTGGGTGACTTGAGCGGCTGCACCTATCGCTACTCTGGGATGTAATAGCGCATCTGAAAGAAGCGAGTTGAAATGGACTTCACACCCGTTATTACGGTTCTGCTGAACCAGCTCTGGTATCTGCTGCCCCTGCTGTTGCTTGCAGCCCTGATCAAAACGCCCTGGTTCAAGGGGATGATCGGGGAGGCCTTTATCAATCTCGGTATCCGGCTCTTTCTCGACAAGCGGGAGTACCACTTGCTCAAGGATGTCACCCTGCCAACCCCGCAAGGCAGCACCCAGATCGACCATGTGCTCGTCTCGCGCTTCGGGGTGTTTGTCATTGAGACCAAAAACATCAAGGGGTGGATATTTGGCAATCCGGCCCATAAGAGCTGGACCCAGCAGCTCTATCGCCGCAGGCACAGTTTTCAAAATCCTCTGCGCCAGAACTATCTGCATCTGATGACGCTCAAATCCCTGCTGGGGCTGGCGGATCATCAGCTGCACTCTGTCATCTATTTTATTGGCGACTGCACCTTTAAAACTCAGATGCCGGAGAACGTGATGAACCACGGGCTTATTCGCTATATCAAGGGCAAAACCACACAGGTGTTGACCCCAGCCGAAGTCACTCGGGTGATCGACACCATCCAGCGGGGACGACTGGCAGCCAATTGGCAGACCCATAAACAGCATGTGGCGCAGTTAAAGGCTCGTCACAGCCAACCTGCCGTTCCCTCTTCCCAGAGCAACCCCGCACGTGTGGCAAGAGAAATGATCCCCGTGCCTGCTGAAGCGAGCCACGCTCAGCAACACTCCCCGAAATGTGGCAATGCTATGGTGCTACGAACAGCACGCCGCGGCAGCAACAAGGGTGAGCAGTTCTGGGGATGCAGCGGTTATCCGACATGTCGGCAGATCATCACGCTACGAGCAGAGGAGAGATAAACCTCCTTACACCTGTGGAAACAACAAAGGCGGCCAATTGGCCGCCCTTGTTGTTTCCTAGCGAATGGTCGCCATCTGCCGTACGCAGCGTTGCTCCCTGTCATCCACCCGCTTGGCAAACCAGGCGGTGGTGAGATTGCGGGTGATCTTGGGGCTCTTTAGCTGAATGCCGGGCAGGATGGCGCGGGGTTGCCGCTTGCCCGCTTGCTGGTCGGCCAGAGTAAAGACTCGATGGTAGAGGTCGGTCTCGGCAAACTCGGCGGTGTCCCCTTTGCGCAGGCTCTGGTGGATCGCCTGTTTGCTCATATTGACTCGGCTGGCGAGGGTGTATACCGCCAGCTCGGTGTTACCCGGCAGATCCGAGTCATAGCGGATCAGATCCCCATCCAGCGCCAGAGTTTTGCCACTCAAACGGCTGACTGCGGCCTGAAAGGCGGCGTTGCGGCTGGCGTACCAACCGGCGTTGAAGTCGGCAAAGCGGTAGAGAGTATCCAGGTAGTCGGCGGGATAGCCGAAGATGTGCTTGGTGCCAAACCAGATGCCGCCACGGCGGGTAAAGACTTCGTGGCGAATGGAATCCTTGACGGGATAGGGGTAGCCACGGGCGTTGGCCTCGGCAAAGGCGATGCTCACCTGCATCGGGCCGCCGGTATGCACCGGGTTGAGGTTGCCAAACAGGGTCTTGCCCATCGGCAGCATGCTGATCATGTCCTCGAAGATCTCGCTCATCTCCCGCTCGGTGCGCAGCTTGTCGATGCGCTCGGCGTAGCTCTTGCCGGTCGGCGAGTTGATGGAGAGCGCGGCCCGCACCATAAACTCGGGGATCAGCAACTTGGCCGCCCGTGAGTTGATCTCCTTCCAGGCGATCTTGCCAAGACCCGGCACCACAGGGTCGGCCTGATAGGTGGCCTCCTGCTCCGCCACCGCCAGCACGGAGCAGACGTTGTGATCATTGACCGTCACCCCTTGGGTGGTGAGCGCCGTCACCACGTCGCTGGCCCACCCCTGTTTATCGACCACATTGCGGGGCAAAAACGTCACGATGCGGCTCTTCATATCAGCCGGTTTGCGCGGTTGCATGGCAGGCGGTGTTTTGGGGGCGCTCACGCTCGCCTCTTTGGTCGGGGCGGAGGCGGGATCACTGGCACAACCGGCCAGCAGCAAGGCAGCACAGAGGGTAATAAGACGACATGAAGGCACTGCGGTCATAAGCATTTCCATTTTGGGTTGACCACTTCAGGCAGCGCCTGTGGCACTGCACTGACAAGCAAAGTGAGGCCATTGTAGAGGATTGCCTGCGGCAGTTGAAACCCGCGCTCGCCTCTGCGCCCCCCCTTGCCCACTTTTGCCGCCCCACGCACCATCCACTGTCTGTGATACAGCAGTCATAACCTTCCTCAATGACTCACTCGTCCCGAGCCGCACTGTTAGCGGCGGATAAAAAGAAACCCCCGCCATTGCTGGCGGGGGTTGGTCGTCTGGCAAGTCGGGCTGATGCCCGCTGCAAACTCCTTAGCGGTTTTTCACGCGCTGATGCAGCTCCTGCACCGAGTTGACGTTGGCGGTGGCATCCATGCTGATGGCCATGCAGGTGGCAAACGCCTCATTCATGGTGGTGGTATAAGCCACTTTGTGCTGCAAGGCGGCGCGGCGCAGCTGCTTGGAGTCCTGGATCGCCACTCGCCCTTCGGCGGTGTTGACGATGTAGGTGTACTCGCCATTCTTGATGCGATCCAGAATGTGCGGGCGACCCTCGTGCACCTTGTTGACCAGGCGCGGGTTGATGCTCGCTTCCCCCAGCGCCACTGCGGTGCCGTGAGTGGCATCCAGCTCGTAGCCCAGCTCCAGCAGCTTGGCGGCCAAATCCACCACCAGCGCTTTGTCGCTGTGACGCACTGACAAGAGGGCACGGCCCTCTTTCGGCACCGCATGGCTGGCACCCAGCTGGGCCTTGGCATAGGCCTCGGCAAAGCTGTTGCCCACACCCATCACTTCACCGGTAGAGCGCATCTCTGGCCCCAGTAGCGGGTCAACACCCGGGAACTTGGCGAACGGCAGTACCACCTCTTTCACCGAGTAGTAGGGCGGGATGATCTCTTTGGTGAAGCCCTGTTGTTGCAGCGACTGACCGGCCATGACGCGGGCGGCAATCTTGGCCAGCGGCGCACCGGTCGCCTTGGAGACGAACGGCACGGTACGGGCGGCGCGCGGGTTCACTTCGATGAGGTAGATGTCATCGCCCTTGACCGCAAACTGCACGTTCATCAGGCCGACCACACCGAGCTCCAGCGCCAGCTTGCGCACCTGCTCGCGGATCTCGTCCTGAATTTTCTTGGACAAGGTATAAGGTGGCAGGGAGCAGCCGGAGTCACCGGAGTGGATACCGGCCTGCTCGATATGCTCCATGATGCCGCCGATGACCACGTCAACGCCGTCGCAGATGGCATCCACGTCCAGCTCGGTGGCATCGTCCAGGAAGCGGTCCAGCAGCACCGGTGATTCGTTGGAGACGCTCACCGCCTCGGCGAAGTAGCGACGCAGGTCGGTCTCGTCATAGACGATCTCCATGGCGCGGCCACCCAATACGTAGGAAGGGCGCACCACCAGCGGGTAGGTGATCCGCTCGGCGGTCAGCACTGCCTGCTCCAACGCGGTGACGGTGCCATTTTCCGGCTGCTTGAGGCCGAGGCGCTCAACGGCAGACTGGAAGCGCTCGCGGTCTTCGGCGCGGTCGATGGCATCCGGGCTGGTACCGATGATCGGCACGCCGTTGGCTTCCAGCGCACGGGCCAGTTTCAGCGGGGTCTGGCCACCGTACTGGACGATAACGCCCTTGGGTTTTTCGATGCGGACGATTTCCAGCACATCTTCCAGGGTCACCGGCTCGAAGTAGAGGCGGTCGGAGGTGTCGTAATCGGTGGAGACGGTCTCCGGGTTGCAGTTGACCATGATGGTCTCGTAACCGTCTTCGCGCAGGGCCAGCGCTGCGTGTACGCAGCAGTAGTCAAACTCGATACCCTGACCGATACGGTTCGGGCCGCCGCCGATAATCATGATCTTGTCGCGGTTGCTCGGAGCCGCTTCGCACTCCTCGTCGTAGCTGGAGTACATGTAGGCGGTGTTGGTGGCGAACTCGGCGGCGCAGGTATCGACCCGCTTGTAGACCGGGAAGATATTGTGGCGGGCACGCAGTTTGCGCACTTCGCCTTCGGCTACGCCGAGGATCTTGGCCAGACGGGCATCAGCAAAGCCTTTGCGCTTGAGGGCGCGCAGGAAGTCGGCATCGAGACCGGCCATGCCGCGCTCTTTCACCTCTTCTTCCAGCTTCACCAGATCCTCAATCTGCACCAGGAACCAGGGGTCAATCTTGGTCAGCTTGAAGATGCCATCCATGGAGAGACCGGCGCGAAACGCATCGGCGATGTACCAGATGCGGTCGCAACCAGCATCCTGCAGCTCGTGACGGATGCGAGTCAGGGAGTCCGGAGCATTGAGGTCAACCATGGGGTCAAAGCCGGTCTTGCCGGTCTCGAGGCTGCGCAGCGCCTTGTGCAGGGACTCCTGGAAGTTGCGGCCAATGGCCATCACTTCGCCGACCGATTTCATCTGGGTAGTCAGGCGATCGTTGGCACCGGCGAACTTTTCGAAGTTGAAGCGCGGCACCTTGGTGACCACGTAGTCGATGGCCGGCTCGAAGGAGGCCGGAGTACGACCGCCAGTGATGTCGTTCATCAACTCGTCGAGGGTGTAACCGATGGCCAGCTTGGCAGCAATCTTGGCGATGGGGAAACCGGTCGCCTTGGAGGCCAGCGCGGAGGAGCGTGACACCCGCGGGTTCATCTCGATGATGACCATGCGGCCATCTTTCGGGTTGATGCCGAACTGGACGTTGGAGCCGCCGGTCTCGACGCCGATCTCGCGCAGTATCGCCATGGAGGCATTGCGCATGATCTGGAACTCCTTGTCGGTCAGCGTCTGGGCTGGCGCGACCGTGATGGAGTCACCGGTGTGGATACCCATGGGGTCGAAGTTTTCGATGGTGCAGACGATGATGCAGTTGTCGTTGCGATCCCGCACCACTTCCATCTCGTACTCTTTCCAGCCGATGAGTGACTCATCGATCAGCAGCTCTTTGGTCGGCGACAAGTCCAGACCGCGCTCGCAGATCTCGACAAACTCTTCGGTGTTGTAGGCGATGCCGCCGCCGGAGCCACCCATGGTAAAGGAGGGACGGATGATGCAGGGGAAGCCGACCATCTGCTGCACGCCCCACGCCTCTTCCATGTTGTGGGCGATACCGGCGCGCGGACACTCCAGACCAATGCTCTTCATGGCGATGTCGAAACGACGGCGATCTTCGGCCTTGTCGATGGCATCGGCAGTGGCACCGATCATCTCGACCCCGAACTCGGCCAGTACGCCGTGTTTTTCAAGATCCAGCGCGCAGTTCAGTGCTGTCTGGCCGCCCATGGTGGGCAGTACGGCATCCGGGCGCTCTTTCTTGATGATCTCGCGCACCACTTCCCAAGTGATGGGCTCGATGTAGGTGGCGTCTGCCATCTCCGGGTCGGTCATGATGGTGGCTGGGTTGGAGTTCACCAGAATGACGCGGTAGCCCTCCTCGCGCAGGGCTTTGCAGGCCTGAGCGCCGGAGTAGTCAAATTCGCAGGCCTGGCCGATAACAATGGGGCCAGCGCCGAGGATCAGGATGCTCTGTAGGTCGTTACGTTTTGGCATGGCTTCTCTTTTCCTCTTAAGCGCGATACTGCTTGATCAATTCAATAAAGTGGTCGAACAGACCGGCACAGTCGTGCGGGCCCGGGCTCGCTTCGGGGTGACCCTGGAAGCTGAAGGCCGGACGGTCGGTGCGGTGAATGCCTTGCAGGGAGCCGTCGAACAGGGAGACGTGAGTGGCGCGCAGGCAATCCGGCAGGGTCTGCTCGTCCACCGCAAAACCGTGGTTCTGGGCGGTGATCATCACTGTGTTGTCATCGAGGCTCTTCACCGGGTGGTTGGCACCGTGGTGGCCGAACTTCATCTTGACGGTCTTGGCACCGGAGGCCAGACCCAGCAGCTGGTGACCCAGACAGATGCCAAACACCGGGGTATTGGTGCCGAGGAAGGTCTTGATGGCCTCAATGGCGTAGTCGCACGGCGCGGGGTCGCCCGGGCCGTTGGAGAGGAAGATACCATCCGGGTTCATCGCCAGCACCTCGGCGGCCGGGGTCTTGGCCGGTACTACGGTCAGGCGGCAGCCACGGTCAACCAGCATCCGCAGGATGTTGCGCTTGACGCCGAAGTCATAGGCCACCACGTGGTATTTGAGCTGGTCGGCATCCGGGGTGATGTGCCCCTTGCCAAGCTGCCAGCTCCCTTCGGTCCAGTTGTACGCTTCACCAACCGTTACCTCTTTGGCGAGATCCATCCCCTTCAAACCGGGGAAGGCGCGGGCCTGTTCGAGTGCATAGGCTTCATCAACCTGTTTCCCAGCCAAAATGCAGCCAGCCAGGGCGCCTTTCTCGCGCAGGATGCGGGTCAGTTTGCGGGTGTCGATGTCGGCGATGCCAACGATGTTGTGAGACTTGAGGTAATCGGAGAGGGATTGCTGATTGCGGAAATTGGAGGCAAGTATCGGAAGGTCCCGGATGATCAATCCCTGAGCGTGGATTTGACTGGACTCTTCATCTTCGCTGTTGGTGCCGGTGTTGCCTATATGGGGGTAAGTGAGGGTGACTATCTGACGGGAATAAGAGGGATCGGTGAGGATTTCCTGATAGCCCGTCATCGACGTATTGAAAACCACTTCACCAACGGAACATCCCTCGGCGCCTATCGACACGCCTTTGAACACAGTTCCATCTTCCAGCACTAGCAATGCAGTGTGATTCAAGACAACCTCCAGTTATTTAGCTTTAAATTCAGCAACTTACCTGGGTGTTGCGGGCTCAACCCCTGTCTCAAACAGGACTCAAAACCGGCAGATTTCTGGCAAATTGGGCGCATTTTACTTAAAAAAAGTGGCAATTCAACGTCTTTTCTCAGATTGAATGCATCTAAATTCAATAAAAAAGCAACTTTACCCATTATCTATGCACTAACCGCCTTTGCAACCCCCATTGATGAAAGAAAAGAAAAAACCACCATCAAAAGAGACTGCCAAACCCTCAATAACAACAAAGTTAGAATAATTTCAAGCTGGAAACAATGAGTTATGATTGCATCAAAAAATATAAATATGCGAATAATGCCATTTGAATGGCAAGATATTGCACCAAAAAAATAGAAAACGTTTTTCTTCGTTTGAATTTTTAGTCTTTTTGGTGATGTGTAAAAAAATCGCAGGGAGAGCCAAAATGCCACTCAACTTCGTTACCTGACAATGACATTTTGGGAGGGCCGATCTGGCAGAACAAGCAAAACAGTGCCTTTACTGCGACTCAGACAAAATGAGCACCAAAACTGCCATTTTTACATTAATGCTATCGCTGGACAGTAAAAACCCCGGCAAGCCGGGGTGGTTCACAACAGATGTATCAGGTCGATCACTTCAGATTGAGCACGTCCTGCATGTCATAAAGACCGGCACCCTGTTGGCCAAGCCACTTGCCCGCCCGCACCGCACCATTGGCGAAGGTCAGACGGCTGGATGCCTTGTGGCTGATCTCCACCCGCTCGCCGATATCGGCAAACATGACGGTGTGCTCCCCCACCAGATCGCCAGCGCGGATGGTGGCAAAGCCGATGGTGTTGCGATCCCGCTCGCCGGTGATCCCCTCGCGGCCATAGACGGCGCACTCCTTGAGATCGCGCCCCAGGGTCTTGGCCACCACTTCCCCCATGGAGAGCGCAGTACCGGATGGTGCATCCACCTTGTGGCGATGGTGCCCTTCGATGATCTCGATGTCGGTGTAATCCCCCATCACCTTGGCGGCCTGCTCCAGCAGCTTGAACACCAGATTGACACCGACCGAATAGTTGGAGGCAAACACGATGCCGATCTGCTGGCCCGCCTCTTTGAGCGCCGCCTTGCCTGCCTCGTCAAAGCCGGTGGTGCCGATCACCATCTGCTTGTGGTGGGCCAGCGCAAAGGCCAGATTGGCCAAGGTCACCTCGGGGCGGGTGAAGTCGATGATCAGATCAAATGCGTCACGTACCTTATCGAGACTGTCGCTGATGGCCACGCCCAGATGACCCAGCCCGTTGAGCTCACCGGCATCAAGCCCGATCACCACAGAACCGGGGCGCTCCAGCGCCGCGCCGACCACCACGCCATCGGTATTGGTGATGGCCTCCAGCAGCACCTTGCCCATACGACCATTACAGCCCATCACGGCCACACGGATCGGATTGTCCATCTCCACCCTCTCATCACTTTTAATTATGGAAAGAGACCGTTTTACCAGCCTGCGCCGGCTTTGAAAAGCCCACAGTGAGTCAACCAAGCGTTCCGACAAATCAACGATATATTTCATTTAATCCGAACATTTAACGGATTTAATCAAAGTGACAAAATCACCAGACAAAAACCCCCATCCGTCTGGACGTCTACCTTGACCGGAAAGGGGTGAGTCACTACTGTGGCCTCCCAATGCGGCAGGATGCCCGCCCTGTTTTCCCCTTTTTATCTTCGATAACGGCATAAAGCAGCGCATGACAGGAGGTCATTGTTCAATTTCAGAGGAACACATGATCCAGATCCAACCCAGTGCCAGGGCCTTGCTGCCACTCCTGGTTTTTCTCGCACTCTTTATCGGTACCGGTACCTGGCTGACCCTGCAAGGGGTCGAGTTCGCCTTCTATCAGCTGCCCGCTCCCGTGGCGGCCCTGCCTGCCGTGATGCTCGCCCTGCTGCTTGGCAAGGAGGGCTTCAACAGCAATCTGGAGACCTTCTTCAAGGGGGTCGGCCACAGCAACATCATGGCGATGTGCCTTATCTATCTGCTGGCGGGTGCCTTTGCCAGCGTGGCCAAGGCCACCGGCGGCGTTGATGCCACCGTGGCGCTCGGTCTCTCGCTCATCCCCGGCTGGGCACTGCTGCCCGGGTTGTTCCTGATCTCTGCCTTTATTGCCACCGCCATGGGTACCTCCATGGGCACCATAGGTGCCGTGGCGCCTGTTGCCCTTGGCGTGGCGCAGGCGGCCGGTATCGATCCGGTGCTGATGGCGGGCACCATTCTCTCCGGCGCCATGTTTGGCGATAACCTCTCCATCATCTCCGACACCACCATCGCGGCCACCCGCAGTCAGGGCTGCGAGATGAAGGACAAGTTTCGCGAGAACTTCAAGATTGCCGCTCCTGCCGCCATCGCGGTGATCCTGCTCTATCTGACCCTGGGATCAGTGGGTGAAGCCCCTGCCAACGACAACGCCATCGAGCTGGTCAAGGTAATGCCCTATCTGCTCATTCTGGGGCTGGCTCTCGCCGGGGTGAATGTATTCGTGGTGCTGGGGATCGGCATTCTGGCCGCTGGTACTGTGGGCATGGTCAACGGCTACGCCATCGGTCAGTTCAGCAAGGATATCTATCAGGGCTTTACCGGCATGCAGGAGATCTTCCTGCTCTCCATGCTGATCGGTGGCCTCGGCGCCCTGATGGAACGTCAGGGTGGGCTGGCCTGGATCAGCGAGCGCATCAGCGCCCTGATTGCCCGCTTCACTCGCGAGCACAACGGCGAACAGAACGAGAAAGCGGCTGAGCTCGGCATCGCCGGGGTAGTGAGCCTCACCAACCTCTGCACCGCCAACAACACGGTGGCCATTATCGTCGCCAGCAAGGTGGCCCGGGATCTGGCCGAACACCACGGGGTCACCCCGCGCCGCGCAGCTTCCATGCTGGATATCTTCTCCTGCGTGGTACAGGGTCTGATCCCCTGGGGCGCGCAGGCACTGCTGCTGGGCTCCATCTTCGCGATGTCGCCGCTGGCAGTGGTGAGCATGAGCTTCTATCCGATGGCGCTGGCTGTGGCTGCGCTAATTGCAGTGTTCGTGAAGCACCAGATGCGCAGCAAGGCTGACAAGTAACCGATCCGACGCTGGCATGCCATCAACAGGGGCTGCACCGCAGCCCCTGTCACCCCCCCCCTTAACGTCCAGAGTGAATGTGCTAAGGTAGAGCGCGTTCAAGTCATCGATGCGCAGCTATACCAGAGGTTCCCCATGCATGAGTCCCAACCCGAACGTCAATCCCTGCGCCAACTAGTTCGTCAACGCCGCAAAAATCTGAGTCCGGCCGAGCAGCAAGCGGCGGCCCAACAGCTGCTGGCCCAGTTCAAGCAACACCCCGAGATCCTCGCCGCCAAACGCATTGCCCTCTATCTGGCCAATGACGGGGAGATCAACCCCTTGCCCACCATCCATTGGCTGTGGGCCCAGCACAAAGAGGTCTACCTGCCGGTGCTCCACCCCTTTACCCCGGGTCACCTGCTCTTTTTGCGCTATACCGCCACCAGCCCCATGGTACGCAACCGCTACGGCATCGAAGAGCCGGAGCTGGATATCCTGCAGGTGGTGCCCCACAGCACGCTCGATCTTATCTGCACCCCGCTGGTCGCCTTCGATGCCCAGGGCAATCGTCTTGGCATGGGGGGCGGCTACTATGATCGCACTCTCGCCATCTGGCATGAGCACAAGCTGGGGCCCAAGCCGCTCGGCATTGCCCACGACTGCCAGCAGGTGGATGCGGTCCCGCAAGAGGAGTGGGATGTGCCGCTGCCCCAGATCATCACCCCGAGCCACTGCTGGCGCTTTGAATAGGCTGTTTTTGGCAGGCAGCCCCTGCTTTGTGCGCGCAAACGCAGAATAAACAGGCAAACGATTTACAAAGTCCCTCTTTTTGCCCCGGAACGTGAGCAACAAGGTCGCGACGGGGTACCGGGTTGGATATAATGCGCCCGCTTTTTTCTTAAGGAACGATCATGACTCAAGATGAAATGAAGAAGGCGGCCGGTTGGGCTGCGCTCAAGTATGTGGTTCCCGGCACCATCGTCGGGGTGGGCACCGGCTCTACCGTCAACCACTTTATCGACGCGCTGGCGACCATGAAGGACGAGATCAAGGGGGCGGTATCAAGCTCCGTAGCCTCCACCGAGCGCCTCAAGGGCTTCGGCATCACAGTGTATGATCTCAACGACATCGACGCCCTCTCCGTCTATGTGGATGGCGCCGACGAGATCAACGGCACCCGCGACATGATCAAGGGCGGCGGCGCTGCCCTGACCCGCGAGAAGATTGTCGCCGCCGTGGCCGACAAGTTCATCTGCATCATCGACAACACCAAAACCGTTGAGGTGATGGGCCAGTTCCCACTGCCGGTAGAAGTGATCCCGATGGCCCGCGAATACGTGACCCGCGAGATCCGCAAACTGGGCGGCAACCCGGTCTGGCGTGAAGGTGTGGTCACCGACAACGGCAACATCATCCTGGATGTGAAGGATATGGCCATTACCGATGCCAAAGGGCTGGAAGTACAGCTCAATGCCATCGTTGGTGTGGTCACCAACGGCCTGTTCGCTGATCGCGGCGCAGACGTGGTGGTGATCGGCACCCCGGATGGCGTGGTTATCCAGTAATTACCCTCCGACTGAAACACGGCGCCTGATGGCGCCGTTTTTATTTACCCCTCAACAAGTTGCAAACGAATGTTTACAACAATCGTTGATAACTTCAAAGAATTTGACTTTCGTCACAAATATTCCCTCTCCCGAACGTTTTTGCTACTTTACGGTTTTCTTCGCACACCAAATCTGCACTTACGCTTCACACATAGAGGGATCGTCATGACTGCCACGTTTTCGTTGGACAAGGATAAAATCAAGGTGCTGCTGCTGGAGGGGGTTCATCCCAATACCGTAGAGACCCTCCGCGGCGCAGGTTACACCAGTGTGGAGTATCTCAAGACCTCACTCTCTGAGGAGGAGCTGATCGAGCAGGTTCGCGACGTCCATTTCATCGGGCTGCGCTCCCGCACCCAGATCACCGAAAAGGTGCTGGATGCCGCCAACAAGCTGGTCGCCATCGGCTGCTTCTGCATCGGCACCAATCAGGTTGAGCTGGAAGCGGCCCAGATCCGCGGAATTCCGGTCTTCAACGCCCCCTTCTCCAACACCCGTTCGGTGGCCGAGCTGGTACTGGGTGAGATCCTGCTGCTGCTGCGCGGCATCCCCGAGAAGAACGCCAAGTGCCATCGCGGCGTGTGGGAAAAACTGGCCAACCGCTCGGTGGAAGCCCGTGGCAAGAAGCTCGGCATCATCGGCTACGGCCACATCGGTACCCAGCTTGGCATCATCGCCGAGAGCATCGGCATGAAGGTTTATTACTACGACATCGAGAACAAGCTCTCGCTGGGTAACGCCATCCAGGTGCCGAGCATGGTCGAGCTGCTCAATATGTCCGACGTCATCAGTCTGCACGTACCGGAGACCGCCTCCACCAAAGATATGATCGGCGCTGAACAATTGCGGATGATGAAACCGGGCGCCATCTTGATCAACGCCGCCCGCGGTACCGTGGTGGATATCGATGCGCTGGCTGACATGATCAAGAGTGGTCATATTTCCGGTGCCGCCATCGACGTCTTCCCCATCGAGCCCAAGTCCAACGACGAGGAGTTCCAAAGCCCGCTGCGTGGGTTGGAGAACGTGATCCTGACCCCACACATTGGTGGTACCACCCATGAAGCGCAGGAGAACATCGGGCTGGAAGTGGCCAACAAGCTGATCAAATACTCCGACAACGGCTCCACCCTCTCCGCCGTCAACTTCCCGGAAGTGTCGCTGCCGGGCCACAAGGGCTCCAGCCGCCTGCTGCACATTCACCGCAACCAGCCGGGGGTAATGAACCAGATCAACCAGATCTTCGCCGAAGAGGGGATCAACATCGCCGGTCAATACCTGCAGACCAGCAGCCATATCGGTTATGTGGTGATCGACGTGGAGACCGAGCACAGCGAGAAGGCGCTCGCCAAGCTCAAGGAGATCAACGGCACCATCCGTGCCCGCATCCTCCACTGATAAACCCGTTTATCTATGCAGCAAAAAGCCCGTCGTGATGACGGGCTTTTTATGGTACTGAGCTCAACGCACCTCCGCGTCTTTGCTCCTTTGCCCCTTTGCCCCCTTCTCCCCTTGCGGGAGAAGGGCTGGGGATGAGGGGGGGAAGATATCTCCCTCACCCTGCCCTCTCCCAAAGGGAGAGGGCAAATACGCGAGAGAAAACCATATCTGACTTACCACCAGCCCAACAGATTGCGGCCAACCAGTGCCCCCCATACCAGCCCATTGATGGCCAGTGCGATAAACACCGCGGCAGAGCCGAGATCCTTGGCGCGGCCGGAGAGCTCGTGATGCTCGGCGCCGATGCGGTCGACCACCGCCTCGATGGCAGAGTTGAGGATCTCGACGATCACCACCAGCCAGCTGATCACAACCAGCAGCAGGATCTGGTTGAGAGAGTCGCCAACCCAGAAGGCCAACGGCATCAGCAACAGGATCAGCATCAGCTCCTGGCGAAACGCCGCCTCGTTGATCCAGGCTGACTTGAGCCCCTTCATGCTGTAACCGGTTGCGTTGATGATGCGGGTGACCCCGGTTGCCCCTGGCTTTGCCACGCTATCTACCTCATTTGGAATCGATTTTGGCCTCACATCCTATCAGAGCCCCCCAAGGTTTCAATCAGGGGACTTTTGCTTTATTTTATCTCTTTGCTTTTTCGCCCCTTGCGGCTGACACCACCCACTCGAGACTTGAGTTGTATGTCCATTCACACAGATGAATTGCGCACCCGTCGCCTGGAGTCACTGATCACTCCGAGCGAGCTCGCACACGCGTTTCCGATCACCGATACCACTGCCCAGAATCTGCTGGATGCCCGTCGCGAAGTGGAAGCCATTCTGGCCGGAGACGATCAGCGCCTGCTGGTCATCGTCGGCCCCTGCTCCATCCATGATCCCGTCGCCGCCCACGAATATGCCCGTCGCCTCAATGTCCTGCGCGAGCAGTATAAAGAGAGCCTCTGCATCGTGATGCGCACCTACTTCGAGAAGCCGCGCACCATCGTCGGCTGGAAGGGGCTGATCAACGATCCCCGCCTCGATGGCAGCTTCGACGTCAACGAAGGGCTGAAACTGGCGCGCAAACTGCTGGTCGACATCAACGAGATCGGCATGCCCACCGCCACCGAGTTCCTCGATATGGTGACCGGCCAGTACATTAGCGATCTCATCACCTGGGGCGCCATCGGCGCGCGCACCACCGAATCCCAGGTGCACCGCGAGATGGCTTCGGCTCTCTCCTGCCCAGTCGGCTTCAAGAACGGCACCGACGGCAACACCCGCATCGCCATCGATGCGGTGCGCGCCGCCCGCCACAGCCACATCTTCTATTCGCCGGACAAAGACGGCAAGATGACCATCTACCGCACCGCCGGTAACCCCTTTGGTCATGTGATCCTGCGTGGCGGCCACCGCCCCAACTACGACACCGCCAGCGTCGACGAAGCGTGCGAAACACTGGCCGATGTGGGCCTGCCGGAGCGTCTGGTGGTCGATTTCAGCCATGGCAACAGCATGAAGGATCACCGCCGTCAGCTGCTGGTGGCGCAAGATATCTGCGATCAGCTGCGTCGCGGCCGCACCGGTATCGCTGGCATCATGGCCGAGAGCTTCCTGGTGGAAGGGCGTCAGGATGTGGAGAACGGCTGCGCCGCCACCTTTGGCCAGAGCATCACCGATGCCTGCCTGTCGTGGAACGACACCGAAACCCTGCTGGCGATGCTGGCCGAAGCAGCACAGGTGCGCCTTCACAAGCTGCAGGCCTGAATGCTTATGACGAACGTCGGCTGGCGAATAGTACCTCTCGACGAGACACTGCTGGCGCAGTGGGCAACCCTGCGCCAGCAGCTATGGCCGCACCACGCACTCTCGGCCCATCTGCAGGAAGGGGCCGATATGTTGGCCGATGCACATCTCAACGCCTTTCTGGCGCTGGATGAGCAGAGCAAGGCGGTGGGCTTTGCCGATGCAGCCCTGCGCCACGATTACGTGAATGGCTGCAACAGCAGCCCTGTGGTCTATCTGGAAGGAGTCTATGTGCAACCGGCCTCGCGCCAGCGCGGGTTGGCCCAAGCCTTGATCACTCAGGTGGCGCAGTGGGGCCGCGAGCTGGGTTGCCGCGAACTGGCCTCCGATGCCGCCATCGACAATCTTGCCTCGCAGCAGATGCACCAGCGACTCGGCTTTGCCGAAACGGAGCGAGTCGTATTCTTCAAAAAGGCCCTCGGCTGACGCCAAGGGCCTTTCTTGTTTCTCACAGGCTCGGCATAAACCAGACCCGACCCGCTGCTTCGATGCGGTCGGTGCGGATCTGGAACACCTGCTCCAGCAGCGCCTCATCCACCAGCTCGACGCCCCCTTCGCGCACCACCGCCCCCTGTTGCAGGCAGAGGATGCGGTCGGCCCAGTCGATGGCCAGATTGATATCGTGGATGGCGAGCACCACCAGCAAGCCCTGACCGGCCAGTTTTTTCAGCAACCGCAGCAGCGCCAGCTGATGATGCAGGTCGAGCCCCGCCAGCGGCTCATCCAGCAGCAGCACCTTGCCGGTCGGATTGAGGCTCGGCCACACCTGCAACAGGGTGCGAGCAATCAGCACCCGCTGCTGCTCGCCCCCCGACAATCGGCTGAAATCCCGAGCCAACAAAGCCTCCAGCTCCAGTGCCTCGCACAGCGCCCTGATCGCCTCGTTCTGTCTGGCAGGCGCAACCCCTTGATCAAGACCCAGGCTCAGTACCTGAAACACCGGAATATGAAACAGCTGGGGCTGGCGCTGGGGCAGCATGGCGCGCCGTTTGGCAAGCTCTGGCCAACTCAGGTCAGTGAGCACTTCCCCCCCCAGCAGCACGTTGCCCTCGGCGGGCAAAATCCCCGCCAACGCACCGAGCAGGCTCGACTTGCCACTGCCATTGGGGCCGAGCAGCGCCACCAGCTGGCCGCCATGCCAGCGGATATCGAGGGGGGAGAGCCGCCCTGCAATGGCGAGCGCGCGCGCCTCCAGCAGCGGCGCAGTTGCACGAGCAACAGAGATGGGATCAGCGGGCGACATCGGCATCTTGCCTCAACAACGGGTAAATAAGGAGACTGCGCGCCCCGACCAAATCATGCAGAACCATCAGCAGTTTGCCTCAATAGCAGGTAGATAAAGAGCGGCGCCCCCACCGAGGCGGTGATGACACCGATAGGCAACTCACCGGCGCTGAGTGCCGAGCGCGCTAGCAGATCAGCGGCCAGCAGCAGGGCACCGCCGCCGAGCGCCGAGGCAGGCAGCAGGAAGCGCTGATCGCTGCCACCGCATAGCCGCAGCAGATGGGGCACCACCAACCCGACAAAACCGATGACGCCGCACAACGACACCGCCACACCAGTCAGCAGGCAGACCGCCAGCACCAACCGCACCCGCATCCTGTCTACATCCATTCCCATCAGGCGGGCCTGGGTCTCCCCCAGCAGCAACTGTTGCAGCGCCTTGCCCTGCCAGCAGAGCCAGCCCAGAGTGAGCGGCAGCACCAGCCACCACCAGCCGAACTGCTGGCTGCCGTAAGAGAGGCTGCCCATCATCCAGAACATGAATTCACGCAAGGAACCGTCATCGGCAAAGTACATCAGCCAGGTCATGGCGGCATTGGTGAGAATACCGATGGCCACGCCAAACAGCAGCAAGCGGGCATGGCCGAGGCGTGCGCGGCGAGCCAACCGAATGAGCAGCATGGTTACCAGCAGCGCGCCACCGAAGGCCGCCAGCGACAGCCCCCAGCCAGGCAGATAGAGGCCGAGGGATTTGGCCACCGCCATCGCCACCATGGCGGCCAGTCCTGCTCCGCTCGAGGCGCCAAGCAGCCCGGGCTCCGCCACCGGGTTGTGCAGCATCACCTGCAACACAGCGCCGCCACAGGCCAGTGCCGCGCCAGCCAAAAGGGCCAGCAGGGCCCGCGGCAGGCGCAGCTCCAGCAGGATGCGTTGTTCGAGATCGCCAAGGGGCTGCCAGGGCAGCAGCACAAACTCCCCCCAGACGAGGGAGAAGAGAAACAGCAGCAGAGTCAGCAACGTCAGGCCACAGAGCCAGCGCCGCTGCCAGCGCTGCTGGCGGGCGATAAGGGAGAGGTACAAGGATGATCCCCGACAATAACTAGGCTCCATCCCCGGCCCGATCGCGGGGCAAAGAGGGGGAAGCAGGAAAAGGGCATGATAACAGTGGCTTGCCACCCGAGGTCAAGGTTGGTAACGCTTGGCCATCACGGTTATCTCGCCGCTGGCCACCAGATTTTGCAGCGCCACCAGCAAGGGCTGGCGCATAGACTGGTGAGGTGAGTGCTTGCTCATCCCCAGATAGAGGGTCACCGGCGTGGCGGGGCGATAGTCCGCCTTGCCTATTCGGTTGGTATTTCCCTGACTCAGGGCATAGTCCACCTGACAGTCGGTGCCGATCATCAGCGGCAAGTGACCGCGCTGCACCATGCGCAGCAGCTGATCTTCGGTGGGTACCCCGTGTTTGTCTAGACGACCATCAGAGTTGAAGGGCTCAAAGTAGACGGAGTTAAGCACATAGCCCACCTTCACCCCCTGCAGATCGCGGTATTGGTGGATCCGGGCCACATTGACCGGCTGACCATAAAACGCCGGCCAGCACTGGTAGTAGGCAGGCTGCAGATAGTCGATGAACTGCGCCCGCTCGGCGGTATAGGCCAGCCCAATCATCAAATCGACCTGACCGGTCTGCATCTGCTTGAGCGCCCTGCCCCACGGCATCCGCCGCACCTGCAGCTCAATGCCGCTCACCTGTTGCAACCGGCGCAAGATGTCCATATCGAGCCCCTGCAACCGGCCATCCGCTTGCAGGATGCGAAATGGCGGCCACAGATCGGTGGCCACCGTCAGCGTCGGGGTCGCACGCACCGGCATGGCAAATAACAGTAACAACACTATCCCGCTTAACTTGCCCATCCCGTCGCATACCTCGCACGGCCTGATCCTGTTGGTTAAAAATACCCTTCCGCACCACGTATGAAAACCCGTGGTTCAGGGATAAAATGCGCCGGATTTTCAAGGAGAACCCTATGAACCCGATTTTCGCCAGTATCGGTCTGCTGCTGTGCAGCAACGTTTTTATGACCTTCGCCTGGTACGCTCACCTCAAGAGCATGAATCACAAACCCTGGATCATCGCCGCCCTGGTGAGCTGGGGCATAGCGCTGTTCGAATACCTGTTGCAGGTGCCTGCCAACCGCATCGGCCACACCGTGCTCTCCGTTGGCCAGCTCAAGATCCTGCAGGAGGTGATCACCCTCACCGTGTTCGTCCCCTTCTCTATCTTCTATCTCAAGGAAGATCTGAAATGGGACTATCTCTGGGCAGGGCTCTGCATTCTCGGTGCGGTCTTTTTTGTCTTTCGCGAGAAACTCACCGGCGCCTGACGCTGTACACTCAATGACATTCGATGTAATTGCATCTGCTTGATAGACGAGGCAAAACCAATGGAATTGCGAGACATGCTACAGATCCTGGCCCAGCAAGATGGCTCGGACCTTTATCTCTCAACCGGAGCCCCTCCCTGCGCCAAATTCCACGGCGGCATGCGGCCTCTGAACGACACGCCACTGGCGCCCGGCGACGTGGCCAGGATCGCCGCCGAGATCATGGATGGCGAGCAGAAACAACAGTTCGAGAAAGATCTGGAGATGAACCTTGCCATCTCCCTGCCCCAGATCGGCCGTTTCCGGATCAATATCTTCAAGCAGCGCAACGAAGTGTCGCTGGTGGCGCGCAACATCAAGACCGAAATCCCCCGCTTCGAGGATCTGAAACTGCCCCCCGTGCTGCTCGACACCATCATGGAGAAGCGCGGCCTGGTGCTGTTCGTTGGCGGTACCGGCTCGGGCAAATCCACCTCGCTCGCGGCCCTCATCGACCATCGCAACCGCAACAGCGGCGGCCACATCATCACCATCGAAGATCCGGTGGAGTTCGTGCATCGCCACCGCAAGAGCATCATCAACCAGCGCGAGGTGGGGGTGGATACCCGCAGCTTCCACGCCGCCCTGAAAAACACTCTGCGTCAGGCACCCGACGTCATCCTCATCGGTGAAATTCGCGACCGCGAGACCATGGAACATGCGCTGGCCTTCTCCGAGACCGGCCACCTGGCGATCTCCACCCTGCACGCCAACAACGCCAACCAGGCGCTGGACCGCATCATCAACTTCTTCCCGGAAGAGCGCCGGCCCCAACTGCTCAACGACCTTGGCAACAACCTCAAGGCGTTCGTCTCCCAGCGGCTGGTTAAGACTACTGATGGCGGTCGCCGGGCGGCAGTGGAGATCATGCTGGGCACCCACACCATTCGCGACATGATCAAACGTGGCGAGTTTGGCGGCCTCAAGGAGGTGATGGAGAAATCCAAGGCCCTCGGCATGGTCACCTTCGACAGCGCCCTGTTCGATCTGGTGGTAGAAGGTGTGATCGACGAGGAGGAGGCAGTAAAGAACGCAGACTCGGCCAACAACCTGCGCCTCAAGATCAAGCTGTGGAAGGAGAAGGGCCAGATCGCCAGCAGCAGCGATGCCACCGGCTGGAGCCTCGAACCCACCAAGGACGAGAAAAACGATCACTTCTAGTGCCAGCCGGCTCCCCGAACCTTAATCGGATCGGGGGGCTATCGCTTTTCTCGAGACACATTCCTACCGCTCAACTCCCTATCAACTACCGATCAACCACAGCTCAACTACCGACCAACTACCCCTCAACACCAGCGGCGAACGCGCAGGCAGTAGCGAGCATACTCGTCGCCAAAGCGGGCGCGCAGCAACCGCTCCTCCGGCATGATCTGAAAACGGGTCAGCCAGGCCACCAGCATGATAGGCCCAAGCCCAACCCAGATGCCTCCCAGATAACAACCCCAGGCCAGCAACCAGCAGAGCAGCCCCAGATACATGGGATTACGGCTGAGACGATAGACGCCACAGGTCACCAGATGGCTGGTGTGCTGGGGCTTGGTGGGGCTGACCGTGGTCTGGTGGTGGCGAAACCGTTGCAGGGCACCAAATCCCATGATGGCTCCTGCCACAAAAAGCACGGCCATCAGTGCCATGACCCATACTCCGGGTTGCCCCTCTCCCCTTAACCACCACATGGTTCCTGCACAGAGCAGGAAGATCAGTGGTGGAGGCAAACGTAACTCAAGATTGACCATTTTCTTCCCCTGACGAGTGTCGGCTGATGCCTTGTTGCGGTAGACTCGCAATCGGTCAGCGCCTGTTTAAAGTGACAAAGATCATAATAATAACAACAGGTTGTGGTGAAACCACAGCCAATATTGACGCTCTCATCCACACTATCCAACGCGAACAACAAAAAGGAATCACCATGCATAAGAAAACGCTATTGGCTACCCTGATCTTCGGCCTGCTCGCGGGCCAAGCCATTGCGGCTCCCTACCTGCCCCTTGCGACGGATCATCGCAACGGTCAGGAGCAGACCGCCAGCAACGCCTGGTTGGAAGTGGATCTGGGTGCCTTTGAACACAATATCCAGACCCTCAAGGATCGCCTCGGCGACAAGGGCCCGCAGATCTGCGCCATCATGAAGGCCGACGCCTATGGTCATGGCATCGACCTGCTGGTCCCCTCCGTGGTCAAAGCCAATATCCCCTGCATCGGCATCGCCAGCAACGAAGAGGCGCGCGTCGCCCGCGAGAAGGGCTTTACCGGTCGTCTGATGCGGGTGCGTGCCGCCACGCCGGATGAGGTGGAGCAGGCCCTGCCATACAAGATGGAAGAGTTGATCGGCAGTCTGGTGAGTGCCCAGGGCATCGCCGACATAGCCCTGCGCCACCACACCACCATTCCGGTGCATGTCGCCCTCAACTCCGCCGGTATGAGCCGTAACGGCATCGACCTGCGGCTGGCCGATGCCAAACAGGATGCGCTGGCCATGCTCAAGCTCAAGGGGATCACCCCGGTCGGTATCATGACCCACTTCCCGGTGGAGGAGAAAGAGGACGTCAAGATGGGGCTGGCCCAGTTCAAACTGGACTCCCAGTGGTTGCTGGAAGCGGGCAAGCTGGATCGCAGCAAGATCACCATCCACGCCGCCAACTCCTTCGCCACCCTGGCAGTACCGGACGCCTACTTCGACATGGTCCGCCCGGGCGGCCTGCTCTACGGCGACTCCATCCCCTCCTACACCGAATACAAACGGGTGATGGCATTCAAGACCCAGGTCGCCTCGGTCAACCACTATGCGGCGGGCAACACCGTCGGTTATGACCGCACCTTTACCCTCAAGCGTGATTCCTGGCTCGCCAACCTGCCGCTGGGCTACTCCGACGGCTATCGCCGAGCCCTGAGCAACAAGGCCTATGTACTGATCCAGGGTCAGAAGATGCCGGTGGTCGGCAAGACCTCCATGAACACCATCATGGTTGATGTAACTGATCTCAAAGGGGTGAAACCCGGCGACGAGGTGGTGCTGTTTGGCCGTCAGGGTGAGGCCGAGGTGAAACAGGCCGATCTGGAGGAGTACAACGGCGCCCTGCTGGCGGACATGTACACCATCTGGGGCTACACCAACCCCAAGAAGATCAAACGCTGATAACGCGATATGAGCAAGGGCTCCCACGGGCCTGTCTCTTATACAAAAATCCCCGAGCATCGCTTGGGGATTTTTTTGAACTGTGTTCCCTTCCGTGATCTGAACCTGTCAGCGCCCCATCAAGGCTCTAACATGCCCCTCACTCAACCTGCTCAATGGCCTCAGGCCCTGTTCGACCCCACCCTTGCTCACCAACCAGAGCCGCAGTCACGCCCTGCTAGCGCACTATCTTGGGCATCCATAGATGTGATCAAGAGACAGCCGACGGGCCCTTTTGTTGATCATGCGCCCTCACGCCGGAGCATCCCTTGTGGTGACTTGCCGCACACTTTCCGCACACTTTGGCTCGTCTTTCAGATTGATAAATCAATTATCTTGTTTTGATTCAAAAGGTTAAAAAAATCCCCCCAAATACTTCAAATGATTACCCCTAAATCCGATCGTGATCACATTTATCCCGGTCACTAAGGGGTAGCTTGGTGTTACAGGCACAGACAAGCGTAACCAAGGAGGTTCCATTACATGTTCCCGGAGTACAGAGATCTCATCTCTAAACTGAAGAGCAGTGATGTCCATTTCCAGAAAAAGTTTGACTTGCATAACGACCTGGATGAGGAGATTAAGAAACTGGAAAAGCACCACGCCAGCGACTTTAGCTCTGAGGTGAAGGATCTGAAAAAACAGAAACTTAAACTGAAAGAGGAGATATACGACATCCTCAAACAACATCCACACTAGATGCCTCGAAGATTACCCGGATAAGCAATTTATCCCCCAGCCCGGCTCAAGAGCCGGGCTTTTTGTTATTCCTGTCAATTAGTTGACCCACAGCGCTATCGACAGCGTCCGTTGTTTGTTACATTTTTGCCTTGGGATGCAATCAATAAGGGCGATGATAATATGCGTAAAAAACAGCCATTTTATCATCTGTTGCTGCTTTGCCTGCTCTCTTGCTGCCACTCTCTGCGAGCGCAGGAGCTGGAGTTATGGCATTCCCAGCAAGCCGGTTATGTCATTGATCAGGTGATAGCCCGCTTCAATCAGGAGAGCGGCCACCGGGTCCGGGCACTCCAGTTCGAGCCAGACAAGATCAAGGCAGATATTCTGCTGGCGGCCCAGGCCAAAGGGTTGCCCGATCTGATGCTGGTCCCTTCCGATTTTATCGGCCTCTATCAGCAGATGCGGCTATCGCCCATCCCTGATGAGTGGTTCTCATCCGAACTGATGAACAATGCTCTGCACTATGTCACTCTCGATGCCCGGCGCTGGGGTATGCCCATGATGCAGGGCAACCATCTGATGCTGTTTTACAACAAGGCGCTGGTATCAGCCCCAGTGACCCGGTGGCAGCAACTGGCCGCCATCACACCGGCTCTCAAGGCCAAAGGGGTCTACCCCGTCAGTTGGCCATATAACGACATGTACTATTTCGCCGCATTTTTGCACACCTTTGGTGGTACACCGGTCAGCAAGGGGCGCATCACCCTCGATACCCCGGCCATGGTGCAAGCGCTGGAGGCCTACCGCACGGTTTCCAGCGAGCAATGGATCGACCCCGACTGCGACTATGACACCGCCCTCACCCGTTTTAATGAAGGTAAGAGCGCCTACCTCATCAACGGGGACTGGGCCTTCAATGATCTGGTGAAAAACATGGGGGATCAGCTGGGAGTTGCCCTGCTGCCCAACTGGCAAACCCGTCCCATGCACTCCATGAGTGGTGCTTATGTGATAACCGCCTCCCGCAAAGCGATGGAGGAGAAGGATCGACGGGATGCCATCCAGGCACTGTTGGCCTTTATCCAACGCCAGGATATCCAGCAGTTCATCTATCAACAGGGGTCATTGCTACCGGTCAATCAGCAGGCCTTTACCACCATTAGCCGCCACCCTACCCCGCTGACAAAAGTGCTGCTGGAACAGTTCACTGTCACCATTCCCATGCCCTCTGACAGCGCCATGTCGATTGCCTGGCAGGCGATGGACAAGGGATTCGAGCGTTTCAAGGAGGGGCTCGGCGCCCCCGAAACTGCCCGCTATATGCAACAACTGGCAGATCAACAATACCGGCAGGTCACGTCACCATGAATCGCCGCACCTTTCGTCTGGGCCCAGCCCTCATCATCATCCTGTTTACCGTTGCGTTGCTACCCGCCCTGCTGGCCAGCACGGTACTGCTAATCCGCCAGCACCAGATCATTGCCCAGAGTGAACAGTCACAACTGGAGCGCGCCCTCACCAGCATGACCCGCGAGGCGCGCTTTCGCAGCGAGCTGACCGGCACCCAGATCAACCAGCTCAGCCAGGATCGGGTGCTCCATCAGGCCCTCGACAACTTCCTCTTCTCCAGCCATGCCCGGCTGGCTTTGGCCACCTTCATCAAGTCCAACAGCCTGCTGACCTCGGCCTATCTGATCAATGACCAGGGACAGGTGGTGGAGTACATCCATGGTCAGGCATCTCACCTCGAAGCGAGCAACCTGATGCCGCAGCTGATGGCCTGGAGCAAGACCCGCGAGGCCAAACAGGGCAAGCATCTGCTGCTGCCCGTTGATGATCCCGTGCTGGTCGGCAACATGGAGCAGGAGCACAGCGGTGGGCTGGCGCTGGTGGCCCCCATCTATCGCAACCACCAGCGCGCTGGCGTAATGCAGACACCCTCTGGCTTCGTGATGGCTATCCTCCCCTGGCGACAGATGGCCCACCTGCTGGAGCCCTATCTCAAAGGAAGCGAGTATCTGGTGATTTCGCAGGGAGCGTCTCGTCTCTACCAAGGCATCCACCATGGTGACAAGGCGTTGGATGACCGGGCACCGAGCCAGATGGCGCAGCCCCTGGTCATCAGCTGGCCCCAGCTGGAGAAGGATCTCACCCCCACCATCACCCTTTACAGCTATAACGCCGACAGGGTCAGCGAACTCAACAAATCCCAACAACTGCTGACCGGCAGCATCGCCGTCATGTTGTTACTGGTGGTCATCAGCTGTGTCTGGCTCACTCGCTGGTTGACCAGACCACTGCGCTCGCTGGCTGAGCTGGTACGCAGTTATGGCAAGGGCAACTATCAGCAACGGCAGGCGCCGCTGCGCTTTGTCGAGTATGACGAGGTGCGACAACTGCTGCAGGAGATGGCCTACACCATCTCGGCTCAGGTGCGAGCACTCTATCAGCAGAATCAACAACTGCAGCTCGCCAATAGCGAGAAGGAGACCTTCAACCAGCGACTGGTCGGATTCAACGACGAGCTGGAGCAAGAGGTCGCCGCGCAGACCACAGCGCTGCGCTTGGCCCTGAGCCGGGAAGCGCGTAGTCGCCATATCCTGCAATCCTGGCTGCAGTTTGGTCTGCACCAGCAGCTGGATTTGGATATCGCCGAGCTGGCCAGCTCAGCCCTGCTGCAGATCTCCGAACTCTATCCCGGGCACAGCTGGGGACTGGTGATCCGCCAAGACGGGCAAGAGTGCTACGCCCTGACCCAGGGGGTTGATATCGCCATGCGCGGAATATTTCAGGAAAAACTGGCCCAGCTGATGGATGAGGATGCCAAATATTCCGAATGTTTGTGGCAGCAGGAGCGTTGGAAGATCATGACCCTGCCAGGCAGTCAGAGTGGTGTCAGATTTGGCTATCTGATGGTCAGTGCAGAGGGACTGGAAACCGAAGACAGAGCTATCCTGCGGCTATTTGTCAAACAGCTGGCGGTGGGCATAGAGGGACGCCTCTTCACCGATGAACTGGCGCGGGTCGCTCGCACCGACAACCTCACCGGGCTGCCCAACCGGCAAGCATTCGAAGAGACATTTCAGCACTATCAGGCGGTGCTGGCACGCCATCCCGAGCGCCATCTTGCCCTCTTTATGCTCGATCTCAACGGCCTCAAGCGTACCAATGATCAATATGGTCACGAAGCCGGCGATGCCCTGTTGAATCATATGGCTCAACAGCTGCGTACCCTCTGCCGTCAGGATGAGCAGATCTTCCGGATCGGCGGCGATGAGTTCGTGTTGCTGGCGGAGGCAGATCATCTCGCCTGTCAGCAGTTGGCAGCCCGACTGGAGGCGAGCCAGCAGAGCACCACTGTACAGCATGGGGAGCACAGCTTTCCGCTGCGCTTTGCCATCGGCTGGAGCAGCAGCGACCAGACCCCGTTGACCGAACTCAGCAGGGTGGCAGACGAAGCCATGTATGCCGATAAAGCACGCTTCTACCACGGCCAGCCGTGACGTGCACCGGCACAGTGGGTGGCGAGCCTTTCGCCAACGCCCTGATTACCTCGCAAAAATGGCGCGCAACGCTAGACGTAGCGCGGACCATGGCTAAGATAGGGGCTCTTGAAATCGCGATGTGATAGGGAGTAGGAAATGGAGTTAGTACTTGGCCCGCTGGAGGCCCGTGTCATCGGCTGCCTGATTGAAAAAGAGATCTGCACCCCGGATCAATATCCCCTCTCCCTCAATGCGCTGGTGAACGCCTGCAACCAGAAGAGCAACCGCGAGCCGGTGCTGGAGCTCTCCGAACTCGATATCCGCGCCGTCATAGACGAGCTGATCCGCAAGCGACTGGTGGTCAACACCGCCGGTTTCAACGCCCGGGTGCCCCGCTACCAGCACAGATTCTGCAACACCGAATTTGGCGAGCTCAAGTTCAGCACTCAGGAACTCGGCATCGTCTGCGAGCTGCTGCTGCGCGGCCCGCAGACCCCGGGTGAACTGCGCTCGCGCACCAACCGCCTCTGCAGCTTCGATGATGTCACCGAGGTGGATGCCACACTTGCCCAGCTCATTGAACAGGGCCCCTTCGTGGTCAAGCTACCGCGCGAGCCGGGCAAGCGGGAATCCCGCTACGCCCACCTGTTTAGCGGCGAAGTGGATATTCAGGCGATGATGGATGCGGCACCCGCGGCGGCATATGCCTCCCCTGCCGCCGACCGCCTGAGCGAGCTGGAGCAGGAGGTGAGCGAGCTCAAGAGCCGCCTCGCCGCCATGGAAGCGCGGCTGGCTGCACTGGATGGTCAGGGCTGATCGCCTTTACCATCGCCAATCTCTATCAGGGAGCCGGGGCTGATGTCCCCGGCTCCCTGCGTTTTTCATCGTGAGGAAGTGCCCGTGATCACCCTGATTAAAGAGGCTGACCACCAGAAGATGCCCTGGAAAAACCAGCAGGGCACCACCAGCCAGATCCTCATCTCCCCCAAGGGGACGAGCCTTGCCAAACTCGACTTTGACTATCGACTGAGCTCGGCCCCCATCAAGAGTGCGGGCCCCTTCTCCCCCTTTCCCGGTTATCAGCGCATTCTGCTGCCGGTGAGCGGGGCGGGATTTGTGCTCAACGGCCACCCTTACGCCACCTTCGAGGCGGCGCACTTTAGCGGCGATGAGGAGACCCACTGCGAGTTGCTGAAAAAAGAGGTGACCGATCTGGGGCTTATCTACCATCCGGATCGCATCAGTGCCAACGTGCGGGTGCTGAACCTCCCCTTCCCGCTGACCCTTACCCTCGAGCCAGACAAAACCTACCTCTGCCACCTGCTGAGCGGCCAGTTGACCGTGCAGGGCAAAGAGGTGGCCATCAACGAGACGCTGGTGGTGACCGGGGAGGAGAGCATTCACTTCGAATGCCAGAAGAAGACTGCCATCGCCTTCTTTACCCTGCAGGCCAAATAGCGCTGGCGTCGGCTCGCAGCCATACCACCCCACGCCAAACGCAAGCAACAGAGATGAAAAAGCCGGGCAATCCCGGCTTTTGCTATTCAGGCAACCGGCTCGATGCCGGTAACCGCCTTAGTTGACCTTGAAGGAGCCCTTCATCATGGCGAAGTGGCCGGGGAAGGAGCAGAAGAAGGTGAGATCCTTGCCCGCCAGACCGTCGGTCTTGAAGGTAACGCTGCTGCTCTCGCCGCCGCCGATCAGCTTGGTGTGAGCCAGCACACGGGGATCATCCTTGGGCAGATAGCCGTTCTCGGCACCGGCGCTCATCCCCGCAGTCGCCACTGTCTGATAGTCGGCAGTGCTGGCCAGCACCCAGTTGTGGCCCATGGCAGCAGCCGGCAACTTGCCGGTGTGGTTCAGGGTGACCGTCACCTCTTTACAGGTAGCAGGAACGCTCATCTCTTTGAGGTTGTACTGCATGGCATCATTGCCTTCGATGACCAGTGCACACTCATCCGCCAGCACGGGGGCAGCCAGGGTACTCAGAAACAGCAGGGTAATCGCCTTTTTCATCATCTTCTCCTTTGATTGGCAATGGATGGCAACGACTTGGCGGATGCGGTTAGCGCTTCGCAAAGATGCCGTCTAAATCGACCTTCATTTTACTCAATTGTCTTCAATCGGCTATGGCTTTTGGCCAAAGCTGCGGGCTAGGTCACCAGACGGTGCTGTACTCGCCAATGTCTCCCTCACGGATGGACCATACGACCCACTACAGCCACAGGTTCAAAACTGTTTAATTTTTTCTGCCCTTTTCCCTCCGATTGCTTCCATCAGGGCTCGCCCGGCGGGCGCCCCTTGGCTAAGCTGGCAACCCGATATGAACCTTCTCCAGATGAGAGTGCCGGATGATTGCGATGCCCACCGTGGCGGCCCTGCGTGGCCTGCTGCTGACCCTGCTGCTGACCCTGCTGTTGGCGCTGGCTGGCTGCCAACCCACCCCGCCTGCCCAGACCCGTATTCAGGGCAAGACCATGGGCACCTACTATGTGGTGACCCTGAGCGATAGCTACCCCGGTGGGGAGCCCTCCCTCAAAAGCGACGTAGAGAGCCTGCTGGCCCGGATGAACAAGGAGATCTCCACCTACGATCCGGGCTCGCTCATCTCCCGTTTCAATCAGGGGCCAGCCAACACCCCGTTTGTCATCCCGCCCGCCATGGCCATCATAGTCCAGCAGGGCATTGATGCCGGTCGGCTAACCGACGGCAAGCTGGATGTGACCGTGGGGCCACTGGTCAATCTGTGGGGCTTTGGCCCGGACAAACGCCCGGTCAAGCGGCCCGATGAGGCGGCCATCGCTGCCGCCCGCCACAAGGTGGGCATCGACAAGCTGACCCTTACCCCGCAGGGGGATCACTTCCTGCTAGAGAAAGCGATCCCGGATCTCTATCTCGACCTCTCTACCCTAGGTGAAGGGGCTGCCTCCGACGAGATTGCCGCCCTGCTCGAGCACAAGGGGGTACACAACTACCTGATCGAAGTGGCCGGTGCGGTGCGCAGCAAGGGCAACAACAGCAAGGGCTCGCCGTGGAAAGTAGCCATCGTCGAACCCTCCGATCAGCCGGGGGCGTTTTCCGATATCGTCATCCCCAACGGCATGGCGCTCAGCACCGCGGGCAGCTATCGCAACTACTACGAGATGGATGGCCAGCGCTACTCCCATATCATCGACCCCGCCACCGGCCAGCCGGTCACCCACAAGCTGGTCTCGGCGAGCGTCATCACCCCGACCGCGCTGGAGGCCGACGCCCTCGATACCGCCCTGATGGTGATGGGGCCCGAAGCGGGGATGGCATTTGCCAAACAGCACAAGCTGGCGGTCTATCTCATCATCAAAACCGAACAGGGATTCAAAGCCGAGTACACGCCCCAATTCGCCCCCTATTTGGCGAAAAACTGACAGAGAGGCGGGCAGAAAAAAGCGCGTGAACAGAGGGCTCCGTCAGCGGAGCCTTCTCTTTGGATGCGCCGGAACATGAGGTGTCGTATGCAATCAGCTACTTGGCTAATTGCCTCTGCGGGCGCTTTGGTGGCACACTTTCTCCCATCCGCCCGCAGCGCCTCGACCCAGACAGATGCAGACACCTGAACAAGAGCCAGAAAAAAAGAGCCCAGCCAAGCCCCAACGCATTCTGATGGTCAATGAGCAGCGCTCGTTTCAGGTGATGATGAAGGCGATGCTGATCAATCTGGGTATCAGCAACATCACCTACTCCAATACTGCCGAGGACGCGCGACGCCGCTGCCAGAAGGGCAGTTTCGACATCTATCTCATCGATTACGATCTGGGGATCGGCGAAAATGGCCGCCAACTGCTGGAAAGCCTGCGCGACAAGAGCCTGATCCCGCCCCAGAGCGTGGTGATCATGGTGAGCGGCGACAGCTCTCGCGCCATGGTGCTGAGCGCGCTGGAGGCCGAACCCGACGAATACCTGATGAAGCCCTTTTCTCAAGAGCAGTTCTCGTTTCGCCTCAAACGCGCCCTCGCCCGGCACAACGCCCTGGCCACGGTTTTTACTGCACTGGCCGAGAACAATCTGCCTGCCCTGATCGCCGCCTGCGCCGAGCGGGCCGATGCAGTGCCCCGTTTTGCAAACTACTGCCGCTGCGTGCAGGCCGATACCCACCTCAAGCTGGATCAGGCGCAGGAGGCGCGCTCTTTGATGCGCCAGTTGCTGGCCGGGCAGGAGAACAGCTGGGCCCGCCTGACACTGGGCAAGGCGTGCAACACTCTGGGGCTCCATGAAGAGGCGGTCAGCCACCTGCAGGCAACCCTCAAAAATACCCCGCTGATGGTGGAAGCTCACCGCTGGCTGGCGGAATCTCTGCTGGCCCTTGGCAATGACGAGCAGGCGCAGCAGGAGCTCAGGCGGGCAGTGGATATCTCCCCCCAGTCGGTACAACTTTCCCGCCGTCTGGCGGAAGTGTGCCTTCAGCGCCACGACTACGCCCAGGCTAAAGATGTACTGCTTTCGCTGATCGATTTGTCGCGCAACTCCATCCACCGCACCCCCCACTATCTGGGGGCCTATATCCAGACCCTGACCCTCTATGCCCTCAACAGCAACGACAGCTATCACATTGCCAACCTGCAAAAACAGGTCAACTCGGCCCTGTCACGGATCCGCGATTCGCTGATGATGTCGGAGTTCAACTACCCGGTGTTCGAACAGATCTGTCAGGCACGGGTACAGATTGCACTGGGAGAGCTGCTCAAGGGCAAGAAGATGCTCTATCGCGCCAACCAGAACTGGCTCGATGAACCGGCCACCATGCCCCCCGCCCTGCTCGGCGAAACCATCCTCGCCCTCTATCAACTCGGCGAGTTCGAATATGCCGAAAGCCTGCAGAGCCTGCTGGCGGAGGATGAAGATCGGTTGCTCACTACCTGCATTCAGGCGACCCGGGATGACAAGACGGTGCTGGAGCGCCGCCAGCGCTATCAACAGCTCAACGAGCTGGGGATCAAGGCCTATCAGGCCGGCGAGCTGGAACAGGCCCTCGGCCACTTCCGCGAGGCCCTGCGCCGCGCCCCCGCCAATACCGGCGCGGCCCTCAACAAGATCCAGGTGTTACTGCAACTGATGCAGAAAAACCGCAAGAGCCCGGAGTTTGGCGCCGAGTGCAAAGACACCCTGGACGTGCTCGACGGCATCCCCCTCAACCCGGCCCAGCAAGAGCGTTTTCGCAAGCTGCGGCAGGAGTTTACCCAGCTCAGCTAAGTCGCCACCACGCCCTCTTTATCCCCGCCTATGCTGAAACCAGTTCGGCAATCCGAGGGAAACGAAGATGGCGATGTGTCGTTATCTGGTGGCCGATGGCCGCCACTGCAGTGAAGAAGCCGGTGAGCACGATCTCTGCCACTGGCATGATCCCCACAGACCCCATCAGGAAGCTCACACCGCCGAGGCGCTTGAACAGTACGTTCGCGCAGGCGGACTCTGCCACGGCCTGCAGCTGTCACGGGCCAATCTGGCGGGTCTCAATCTGGTCAACAAGGAGTCCGATCAGGGATTTTTGCTGGAGCAGTGCAACCTCTATCGCGCCAACCTGCGTGGTGGTCACCTCTACGGCCTGCGCATGAAGGGCGGCAGCCTGATGAAGGCCGATCTCAGTGATGCCAACCTCCAGTGCGCCACCCTCGATGACGTCAACCTGCTCGGCATCCGCTGGCACAACACCCGGCTCGACAACATGCAGACCGGCAAACGGGTGATGCAGGATCGCAAGGGGCGCCGCGAACGGGATCCCAAACAGGCGCGCATCTGGTTCAAGGAGGCGGAAGAGACCTACCGGGATCTGCGCAAAGCCTCCGAGGCACAGGGGATCTTCACCATGTCCGGCAACTATATCCAGCAGGAGCTCACCATGCGCCGCCTGCAACTGCCGTTCTGGTCGACCCAGCGTTTTACCTCCTGGGTGGTCGATCTCTTCTGCGGCTATGGCGAGGCCCCGATGCGGGTGGTGCTCTTCTCGTTGCTGCTCATCTTTATCTGCAGCATTTTTTACTTCTTCTGCGGACTGCATTTTCAGGGCGAGCACCTCATCTACCAACCCGGTGCCCCGCTCGAGCAAAATGCCATCTTCCTGCTCGAATGCCTCTACTACAGCGTGGTCACCTTCACCACATTGGGGTACGGCGACTTCACTCCGGTCGGCCTCTCCAGGATCTTCGCCGCCTTCGAAGCCTTCACCGGCAGCTTCACGCTGGCGCTGTTTGTGGTAGTTTTCGTCAAGAAGATGACCCGCTAAGTCAAAGGGTGCATTGCCGATACACATGCCGGTTGGGTCGGCGCTATTTCAGCGCTGGCCCTTGTGCCCCGAGACTTGCATCCAACGCTGATTCCGAGTCCAATAGCGGCTTATAAAAATGACATGAGCATCCCGAACATGAAGATCATCTCTTTCAATATCAACGGCCTGCGCGCACGCCTTCATCAATTGCAAGCCATCATCGACAAGCACCAGCCCGATGTGATCGGCCTGCAAGAGATAAAAGTACACGATGAAGCCTTCCCGCTCGCCGATGTGGAGGCCATGGGTTATCACGTCGAGTTTCACGGCCAGAAAGCCCACTACGGGGTGGCAATCATGAGCAAGAAGAAGCCGGTCAAGGTGGAAAAGGGCTTTCCCACCGATGACGACGATGCCCAGCGCCGGATGATCATTGCCACCTTCGAGCGAGAAGATGGCTCCCTCATCAAGGTGATGAATGGCTACTTCCCGCAGGGAGAAAGCCAGGATCACGAGACCAAGTTTCCGGCCAAGCAGAAATTCTATGAAGATTTGCAGCACTATCTGGAGACCAACCACACCCCGGATGACCCCCTGGTGTTGATCGGAGATGTGAATATCTCCCCCACCGATCTCGACATCGGCATCGGCGAGGCAAATCGCAAGCGCTGGCTGCGGGATGGCAAGTGCTCTTTCCTGCCCATCGAGCGCGAATGGATGGAGCGCCTGAAAGGGTTCGGCCTCACCGACACCTTCCGCGCAGCCAATCCCACCGAGTGCGAGCGCTTCTCCTGGTTTGACTACCGCTCCAAGGGCTTTGACGAGAACCGCGGCCTGCGCATCGACCTCATCATGGCCTCTGATGCCCTCAAGGACACCGTCACCGAGACCGGTATCGACTATGAGCTGCGCGGCATCGAGAAACCCTCCGACCACGCCCCCATCTGGGCCTGCTTCGCCTGATGCGGCGCAAGGTTAACCAATGAGCCGCTGCGAGTTTGCAAACTGTGAAGCGGCTCGCGGTTGCCAGCGATAAAAGGGCGTAAACAGCCTATCCAGACAAGGTGCCTCATGGCACCTTCTTTTTGCAGCAAGGAGTGCCTGACGTGACCACCACGCAACTTCCCCTCTCTACCGCCCGCTTTCTGGCACTGCGCCTGTTGCCGAGTGAAGATCTGATCGCCGGATTGCGCGCCCATATGGCCCGGCATGGCCTGCAGGCGGCCTGGATCGCCGGGGCGGTCGGTAGCCTGACCCACGCCAACCTGCGCTATGCCGCCCAGCCCGATGGCACCCTGCTGGAGGGGGCCTTCGAGGTGATCGCCCTCGGCGGCACCCTGGACCCGGAGTGCGAACACCTGCACCTCTCCATCTCTGACGAGCAGGGATTGATGCGCGGCGGCCATGTGCTGCCCGGTTGCCGGGTGCGCACAACCCTAGAGCTTGTTATAGGGGAGCTGCAAGAGTACCGTTTTGACCGTGCCCCCTGCCCCCAATCCGGCTATGAAGAGCTGCTCATTACCCCCAGAACCTTGTGAGGATCACTATGTCCGTCAGTAAACTCTCCAGCTACAACCTGGCCTTTATGGTCATCTGCATCGCCATCAACATGGTGGCGGGACAGGCGGTCTCCATGCTCAAGCTGCCCATCTTCCTCGACTCCATCGGGACTGTGCTCTGCGCCATTCTGGCAGGCCCCTGGATGGCGGTCGCCACCGGTCTGCTCACCAACCTGCTGTGGGGCCTGCTCACCGGCCCCATCGCCGCGGCCTTTGCCCCGGTCGCCATGATGATTGGCCTCAGCGCCGGACTGATGGCGCGCGCAGGCTGGTTCAACAATCTGCCCAAGGTAGTGGTGAGCAGCGTGGTGATCACCCTGGCACTCACCCTGGTGGCCATTCCCATCCGCTCCTACCTGTTTGGTGGCGCCACCGGCAGCGGTGCTGACTTTATGGTTGCCTACCTGCATGCCATGGGCAGCGATCTGCAAGAGTCGGTCGCCGTCACTGTGCTCGGCACCAACCTGCTGGACAAGCTGCTGACCGTGCTGATCGCCTGGGGGCTGGTACGCCGCCTGCCGCAGCGCACCCTGCGCCACTTCCCGCAGATGGCCGCCGTGCGCTGATGCACCCGTTTACCTCCCTCGCACTCTGGCTCTGGTTTTCGGTCACGGCCAGCGTGCTGCCGCCCCCCTGGCTCTGGGGCTGGAGCCTGCTGCCGCTGCTCGCCCTGGTGCTGCTGCCGGGGGCCCGCTCCCGAGTCAAGCTGGTGCTGGCGGTAATGCTGCCGCTGGGACTGGGGCTCTATCTGGTGCACGGCCCCTGGTTGCGGATCCTGCTCGGTATGCCAGAAACGCCTGCCAGCGAAGCGTTCCCCATTCTGCCCCTCTGGTGTCGCCTGCTCGCCTGTCTGGCCAGTGCCCAGCTCTGGCTGTGGGCGGTCTCGACCGAGCGGTTTGTCCATGCGCTGTTTGCCAGCCGGCTGCCCATCGCCCTCTCCTACCTCTGCTGTGGCCCGCTGCTGCTCAAGGAGCAGCTTGGCCACCAGCTGCAGGCCATCAAGGAGGCCCAGCTGGCCCGTGGCGTCCCCTTTGACGGCCATCCGCTAGCCCGGTTGCGCGCCACCATCCCGCTGCTCTCGCCACTGGTCGGGCAGGCGCTGAGCGAGCTGGCGACCCGCAGCATGGCGCTGGATCTGCGCGGCTTTCGCAGCCAGCCGACCCGCACCCGCGTGGTCGAGATCCCGCAGCAGCACCATGAGCCGCTGCTGCGCTACCTGTTACTGATGCTGGTGCTGCTGGAGATCGTCTGGAGGTGGTGGCCATGATCTCGCTGCAAGGGTTGACCATCGGCCATGCGGCCCACCCTGACCACTTTCAGCTGGGGCCTCTCGACATTGAATTGGGCGCTGGCGAGTGGCTCACCATCCTCGGCGGCAACGGGGCCGGAAAATCCCTGCTGGCCCAGCTGCTGGCAGGAGGTTGGTCCCAACTGCACCTCAACACCCTGGCCGGGACAGGCATAATCCTCGGTACTCCCCACGACGGGGGGCAGCTCAATAAACAGGCGGCCCAACGCCAATGGGTGCAGCAATCCCCCTATCTGCAATTTTCCGGCTGCTGCTTTTCGGTGGCGGATGAGGTGGCCTTCGGCCCCGCCAATCTGGCGCTGCCGGTGGCGGAGATCACCCGGCAGGTAGCTGACGCCATGGCTTGCTGTCACTGCGAGGAGCTGGCGACGCAACATCCCCTCTCCCTGTCAGGAGGGCAGGCCCAGCGAGTAGTGCTGGCCAGTGCCCTGGCGATGGCGCCCAAGCTGCTGATCCTGGATCAAGCCTTCAGCCGCCTGACCCCGGAGGCGAGCCACACCCTGCTGCGGCAGATCCGCCGCTACAGCCAGCAGAGCGGCTGCAGCGTCATCTTGCTGGAACAACGGCTCTTTCCGGCCGCGCACTATTGCGAACAGTTCGTGCTGCTCGACCATGGCCGCCAGCTGACCAGCGGCGAGCTGGGCGAGGTACTGCCCCATTTACCCGGGCGGGTGATCCTGCCGGACTCCCTGCGCGAGGCGTTGCAGGCGCGCGACCCGCACCACCATCCCTACCCTTTGGCCATTTTGCGGGAGTTTTATGCTGAGCTTTGACCGCCTCTGCTTCTCATGGGCGCCGGACAATCCCTGTCTGCACGACATCACGTTGCAGATTGCCAGCGAGGAACAGGTAGCCATCGTCGGGGATAACGGCGCAGGCAAGTCGACCCTGCTGCGCCTGGCGGCGGGCCTGCTGGCCCCCACCTCCGGCACGGTGAACTGGCAACAACAGGCGCTCTGCGAGCAGCGGGCACTGGCACGCGCCAGTCAGATAGGCTTTCTGTTTCAGGAGTCGGAGCGCCAGCTGTTCCACAGCCGGGTCGACGATGAGATAGCCTTTGGCCTGCGCCTGCAAAAGCGGCCGCGAGAGGAGATCAGCCAGCGGGTGGCGGCAGCGCTGGCGCAGTGCGAGCTGACACAGTGGGCGGCATCCCATCCGCTCGATCTCGATGCAGGTCAGCGGCGGATGGTGGCGGTGGCCTGCCTCCATGCCATGCAGCCCGCCTTGCTGCTGCTCGACGAGCCGAGCCGGGATTTCGATCCCCGCTGGCTGGCCATTCTGGAACGCTGGCTGGCCAGTGAACGGGCGAAGGGCACCACCATAGTGGCCATCAGTCACGATGCCGAATTTGTCAGACGCAACTTCACCACTCTAATTGAGCTAAAAGCTGGCCGTCTGGTAGCCCACGGCCCCGCAGCCGAACGACTCTCAGCCCTTAATGGCTATAACCAACACGAGAAGAGCAGCGCCCTGCTGCTGGCAGCCCTCGCCCAGGCCGAACATCCCCGCTGACTTACTCCGGGCGCGGAAAAGACATGAATCGTTCGCCAATCGTCAACCCCAATTGCCATGCCGAGCAGCTTGGGTTCAGGTTACCCCCCTATCATCCTTGATTCCCTTAATAAATAAGTTGTTTTTTTTATCATGAAGTTAATGATGTGTATGGAACAACGCGCTGAACGCAGCCACCGGGATAGACCCAACAGGAGTTTGATGATGCAAGTGCCTAATGCAGGACGAAATAATTACAAACGCAGCTTGCTGACCCTGGCGCTGATTGGCGGACTGAGCGCCTGCGGCGATGACGCAACCCAGACAGCCCAGTCCATGCCTGCCGTGCCGGTGGTGGTCGCCGAAGCCACGCTGACCGATGTGCCGCTCACCACCGAGATGGTGGGAGAGACCGCCGGTTTTCGCGAAATTGATGTGCGCTCCCGGGTCAGTGGCATCCTGCTTAAGCGCACCTATGTGGAAGGTCAGCCGGTCACCGCTGGTCAGGAGCTGTTTCTGATCGACCCCGAGCCCTACAAGGTGGCGCTGGAGCAGGCCAAAGGTTCTCTGGCACAGGAGCAGGCGCGTCTCAACAAGGCCCGCGCCGATCGGGATCGCATCATTCCGTTGTTCAAACGTCAGGTGGTGAGCCGCAAAGATTATGATGACACCATCGCCAATTACGAAGGTGCTATCGCCAGCCTGCAAGCGGTGCAGGCCAAAGTGAAAGAGGCAGAGCTAAACCTCAGCTACACCCAGGTGACCGCCCCCATCAACGGTATGGCGAGCAAGAGTTCCCAGTCCGAAGGGAGCCTCATCTCCACCAGCGGCGACAACGGCCTGCTCACCACCATCACCCAGTTCGATCCCCTCTACGTCAACTTCTCCTACTCGGAGCAGGATCGCCTCAAGTTCGAGAACTCGGTGAAGAAAGGGGTGATTGAGGCGATGGATGCCACCACCTGGCGCACCCATATTCGTCTGGCCGATGGCTCCCTCTACCCGGAGGCGGGCAAGCTCAACTTCTCCGACAACCGGGTCGATCCCCAGACCGGCACCATCCGTGCCCGCGCCATCTTCGACAATAAAGAGGGGGCGCTGCTGCCCGGCCAGTTTGTTCGTATGACCATTGATCTCGGTTTGCGCAAAAATGCCATCGTGGTCCCCCAACGTGCCATCGTTCAGTCTCAGGCAGATCGCATGATGATGGTGCTGGATGCCGACAACAAAGTGATCCCCCGACCAGTCAAGCTGGGTCAGGTGGTCAGCGAGGGCGTACTGATCGACAGCGGCCTCAATGCCGGTGACCGCTATATCGTCGAAGGCTTGATGAAGGCACGACCCGGTGCCGTGGTCAAACCTGTCTCTGCCGACGAAATGAAGGCCATCACCACCAAGGTGATCAGCCAGTCTGCGGCCAAATAAGGAGCGCGTATGTTTTCCAAGTTCTTCATTGATCGCCCCATCTTCGCCAGCGTGATTTCGATCATTATCGTGCTGGGCGGGTTGGCGGCGATGCGCGCGCTCCCCATCGAGCAATATCCCCAGATCACCCCGCCGGTGGTCTCGGTCACAGCGTTTTATCCCGGCGCAACCCCCGAGGTGATCTCCCAGACAGTGGCGGCGCCGCTGGAGCAGCAGATCAACGGTGTGGAGCGGATGATCTATATGCAGTCCGGTTCAGCCTCCAATGGCCAGATGAACCTCAACGTCTACTTCGAGATCGGCACCGATCCGGATCAGGCCACCATCAACGTCAACAACCGGGTCTCGGCCGCCATGGCCCAATTGCCGGAAGAGGTGAAGAAGCAGGGGGTGACGGTAAAGAAGAAATCGACCTCCATCCTGCAGGTGGTGACGCTGCAATCCCCAGACGGGGCATTTGATACCACCTATCTGTCAAACTACGCCCTACTCAACATCATCGACGAGCTCAAGCGGATTCCCGGCATCGGTGATACCACCCTGTTTGGCGGTACCGACTATGCGATGCGGATCTGGCTGCGGCCGGATCGACTGGCCCAGCTCGAGCTCACCCCGAGCGATGTGATCGGCGCCATCCGTGAGCAGAACACCCAGTTCGCGGCAGGCAAGATCGGCGCCCAACCCACCACTGCCCCCATCGACTTCACCTACACGGTGCAGACCAAAGGGCGCCTTGAGGATGTCACCGAGTTCCAGAACATCATCGTCCGCTCCATGCCCGATGGTTCCAAGATCCGGGTTCGCGATGTCGCTCGGGTCGAACTGGGTGGCAAGGATTATGATCTGGTGGCCCGCGCCAATGGCAAACCGGCCATCGGTATCGCTACCTATCTGCAACCGGGCGCCAACGCCGTTGCCGTTGCCGATGCGGTGCATGCCACCATGGAGCGACTCAAGGAGCGCTTCCCGCAGGATATCGAGTACCAGATCCCCTACGACACCACCGAATTCGTGAAGATCTCCATCGAAGAGGTAGTCCACACCCTGTTCGAGGCGATCGTGCTGGTGTTCGTGGTGGTCTACCTGTTCCTGCAGAACTTCCGCGCCACCCTGATCCCCTGTATCGCGGTGCCGGTGTCGCTGATCGGGACCTTCGCCGGCATGCTGGTGCTCGGCTTCTCCATCAACCTGCTGACCCTGTTTGGCATGGTACTCGCCATCGGTATCGTGGTGGATGACGCCATCGTGGTGCTCGAAAACGTCGAACGGATCATGAGCGAGAAGAAGTGCTCGCCCAAAGAGGCTGCCATCCTCGCCATGCAGGAGGTCTCCGGCCCGGTGATCGCCATCGTGCTGGTGCTCTGTGCCGTGTTCTTGCCGGTCGCCTTTATGGGTGGCATGACGGGGGTGATGTACAAGCAGTTCGCCATCACAGTCGCGGTCTCGGTGGCTATCTCCGGTCTGGTGGCACTGACCCTCTCCCCAGCCCTGTGTGCCGTACTCCTCAAAGAGGGGCATCACAAACCGGCCCGCTTCTTCGTCTGGTTCAACAACAGTTTTGACAAGCTGACCAACCGCTACGTACGCGGGGTAGCGTTCCTCAACCGCCGGGTGGGCGTAGCATTCAGCATCATTGCCGTACTGCTGATCTCCATCTACGCGCTCTTCCTGAAAGTGCCGGGCGAGCTGGTACCGAATGAAGATCAGGGCTATCTCATCTCCGCCGTCATGCTGCCGGATGCCGCCTCCATGAGTCGTACCCAGGCAGTGGCTGAAAAATTCGACCAAATTGCCATGGCCAACCCGAATGTGAAGGATGTGATCACCTTCTCGGGCTTTGACATTCTCTCCAACGCCATCATCAGCAACAGTGGTATGACCTTCATTACCCTGAAGGACTGGAGCGAGCGTCAGGGTGCCGGGCAGGACTCCTTCTCGCTGGCCAAGACCTTCCAGGGCATGAGCCTGATGGGGCTGGCTGATGGCTTTGTCGCCTCATTCAACCCGCCACCCATTCAGGGAATGTCCACCACCGGTGGCCTCGAAGCCTATCTGCAAAACCGTGGCACCGGCAACGCCCAGGCCTTCTCCGGCGAAGTGGAGCGCTTCCTGGAGGCAGCCAAACAACGACCGGAGTTTGCCAGCGTCACCACCACCTACCGCGCCAATGTCCCTCAGGTCTATCTCGACCTGGATCGCGAAAAGGCCAAGGCATTGGGGCTGCCGATCAATGCGGTGTTTGACACCATGCAGGCCACCTTCGGTCAGGTCTATGTCAACGACTTCAACCAGTTCGGCCGCACCTACCGGGTGCAGTTGCAGTCCGAGGCAGACTACCGCGCCAAGAAGAGCGACATCCGCAACGTCTATGTCCGCTCCGACAAGGGGGAGATGATCCCGCTCAGCAGTCTGGTCACGGTGCGTGATGCCACCGGCCCCGAACTGGTGGAGCGCTTCAACATCTTCCAGGCCGCCAAGATCATGGCCCAGCCCGCCCCCGGCTACAGCTCGGGTCAGGCTATCGCCGCGCTGGAAGAGGTAGCCAACGACACCCTGGGCAACGACGCCAAGCTGGAGTGGACCGGTGCCGCCTATCAGGAGAAAGCGGCCGCAGGCAGCGCCGGCACTGCATTCGGCTTTGGTATCGTGATGATCTTCCTCATCCTGGCTGCCCAGTACGAACGCTGGAGCCTGCCGTTTGCGGTGATCACCGCGGTGCCGTTCGCCCTGTTCGGCGCCCTGCTCGCCACCTGGGCGGTGGGCCTCACCAACAATGTCTACTTCCAGATCGGGCTGGTGACGCTCGTCGGGCTGGCGGCCAAGAACGCCATCCTGATCGTGGAGTTCGCGGTGATGAAACACGAAGAGGGGATGAGCCTCATCGAGTCGGCACTGGAGGCGGCGCGCCTGCGTTTTCGCCCCATCGTGATGACCTCGCTCGCCTTCATCCTCGGCTGTGTGCCGCTGGTCACCTCCAGCGGGGCCGGTGCGGCAAGCCGTCACGCCCTCGGCTGGCCGGTCATCGGCGGCATGCTGGCGGCCACCTTTATCGCCATCTTCTTTATCCCGCTGTTCTTCCGGCTTATCATGGGCCGCTCGGAAAAACAGACCTGACCTGCCCGCTTACCCTGACCAGGCCCCTCCTTCACGGAGGGGCTTTTTTTTTGCAAATTACATGGCAAACAGATAGGCCTTCATCGCCTTGAGCCGCACAGTCGCCCCGCCGATGATGTCAATAAAACCGAGTAATGGATGCGGCTTGTGTGCCGAGATCCAGGCCGAACCCGTGGCCCCGATGGGCAGCACCACACCATCAGGCTCCAGCATATCGAGGATCACGGTGCGACCATGGCTGGACATGTTGTTGCCCACATGCTGGCGTACATGCTGATCCCCTTGCATCGCCGTCAGCTGGGCTTCACCGGTACCGGTACGCACTGAATGCACTCGCGCCCGGAAGATGCGCCCCGGATAGGCATCCACATAGAACTCGGCAAACTGGCCCGGCTCAATGGCGCGGTAGCTCTGATCCGGTATCCGGAACTCGAGGAACTTGCGCGAGGTATCGTAGAGGTGCATGTTGCCGGTGCGTGAACCGTTGGCCAGATTGACCACCGACACCTGGCCGTCGAACGGCGCGCGGATCACCTTCTCTTCGTTGCGGCGCTCCTGCAACGCCAGCTCGGTTTCAAGGTTCAACACCTGGGAGCCGATGATTTTCAGCTTGGCATCACTGGCACTCAACTGCGCCACATCACCATCGATCTGGGCCTGTAACTGGTCGCGACTCTGGATGCTGGAGTAGTTACCCAGCTGGGTCAGCCGCGCTAACTCCTTGCGATTGAGGGTCAGCCGCGACTGGATCGCCTGTTGCTGACTGAGCTCGGCAACGCTCTGGGCCTGCTGGGCGGTAATCTGGTGGCTCAGGGCCTGCGCCTTGCCGTCACTCTCCCAGTTGGCGAGGGTATAGATGGGCTGTCCCCGCTTTACCTGCTGGTTATGAACAACATGGATTTGATCTATCTGATGAAACTGATTGGTACCCAACAAAGGGCCCAGTACGGCATGGGGTGCCTTGACCGTCGCCGAATCGGTAAAATCTACCGGCGCCAAATGGCGGGAGGTCGTCAGCAAGCCAAGCGCCAACAAGGCACCGATGGCAGTGCTCCAGAAGCCGGTCTTGAGGTTCCAGGGCAGCACATTCAACTTCACCAGCAGCCAGACAATCAGGATATAGGGCAGCAGTATCTCTTTCATGATGTCTCCCCCTGCTGACGGCCACGACGAATACCATGACCAATGATCTGGCTCACCCGCTCGGCCAGCACATCCCAACGGGCAAAGGCGATGATGATGGCCAGCACCCACCAGGTCTTGTCGATAAACAGGCCGCACAGGGACAAGGCAAACACCAGAGTGATATGCACCGACTCGGACAATTTGGCGCGATGTACCGCAATTTCATGCAGTTGCCACAACAGATGGACCAGATAGAGCACCACATAGAGAGTAATGACGGTGATCACCCCCATAAACAGCTCGGAATCAAGTAACACCATGATGGCTGGCACGCCGTGATTGAACTGAGCCGCATCCACCGGATAGATCTGAGCCCCTTTTGAGAAGAACAGCACCAGTGCGACCGTGACCAGGATGAACGCCAGACGCCAGAGCCAGCGAACGAACAGGGATGAGTGAGGGGATGACATTATCTGTTGCTCCTCGTAAACAGGGTATCCAGCAAGCACGTCTTGATGACGGCAGATTTAAATCGGCAGATAGCCGCTCACAAGCGGGTCAGCAATCTGCACAGTGCCAATGTTCACACGTTGCGGGCTGACACCTGAGTATCATGCGCAAGCCCCCAACCAGTGGGGGCTTGCTTAACGGACGATTTAGAACTGGTGTTGCACACCGATATTGAAGAAATTGAGGTAGCTGTTGTTATAGGTGCCAGAGATGTCAGGACGGCCTATTACGTTGTTGCCAAAACCCTGTTGGTCAACCGCCATATCCCCCAGCCAGGCCAGGGTATAACTGGCTTCAAGCTTGGTGGCCGGGCTCAGCTGATAGCTGGCACCCAGACCCCAGCGCCACCCCTCTCCCATCGGCAGGGTGACGGTACGATGAGCATCGTCCACGGCGCTGCTGTCATAGGCAATACCGCTGCTCAGACGCAGGGCTGGGGTCACATCGAACTGGGTACCCAAGCTGACATGCCAGGTGTCCTTGTAGTGCATATCAATGGTCTGGCTACCAAGCACTGATGCAACATCGATATCGCCAAAACGGGACCACTGCTGCCAGTTGGCGCTGGCCAGCAAGGCCCACTGGTCGTTGAGCTGGTGATAGCCGCTCAGGGTGACGGTCTGCGGGATCATCATATCCACACCAAGACCTGCGAGATTGACGCGACTGAACAGCTGATCTTCCAGCTCCCACTTCAGTTCGGAGAAGTAGCTCAGGCCGATGCGGGAGTGCTGATCCAGCTCGTAAAGCACCCCGAAGGAGGCGCCATAGGCCCAGTCGCTATCGGAAAACTCGCGACCATCGCCCATGCCCGGCGTTAGATCCAGAGAAGACTCCAGCGCACCATGCATAGCGATCAGGCTGGCACCCACCGACCAGTTGGAGTCAATGCGATACGCCAGGCTCGGTGCCAAGGCGATACCGGTCAGCTTGGCGGACTGGGCATAACCACGACCATCCCAGCCATCACCATAATCGATACCCAGACCGTGGCTACCAAACATACCGAAACCGACAACCCACTGATCATTGAGGGCATGGGTCATATAGACGCTGCCCAGCGGGGCAGTCTGCAGCGCATTGCCACCGTTATTGCCACCATTGTCCAGATCCAGCTCGAGATCGCCGTATACCACACCGCCATTGACCTGCAGCTGGGTGCCTTCCAGCTTGGTCATACCGGCCGGGTTGCTTGCGATGGTCTCTGCTCCCTGGGCACGGGCAGCCGCCCCTGCGTTGGCCAGTGCACTGTTGGAGGTGCTGGTTTCGTAGAGGGCAAGGCCGCCAGCCATTGCTGATGGGCTCAGCAAGGCAGCAAGCATCAGCGACAGCAGTCGTTGCTGCATTTCGATACTCCTGAATAATGAACAAAAGGGGCACCCGACAGGGAGTGCGTATCAACAATCACATCTAACGTATTTGGCTATCAGCATCCGGAAACCTGACGGCGTTATGCGGCTCGTTCCTGGCTCCCCGCCATTGCAAGGCTTGGCAAGCATGTTGTGTTGACCCGTCCTGCTGCGATAAACGCCAAACAAGGAGATGACGGGACATCACTCAATAGCGAAAACTGACAGGCCCGCATCCTAAAGGCAGGATGCAGTAACGTCATTAGAGTTGGGGATACGTAATGATTAAGCATTACTTAACGATAAGACCGTAATAGCCCGCCCTTCTTGTACATTTTGCGACATTGACCTTCACCTCAAAGTAAGGTTTACAGTCCAACTATCTGATCCCGAAGGATGCCCGGATTGTCACTCACCCAGCTCGCTGCAAGATTGCCCTCAGTTGCGTTGGCCCGGCTATTGCTGGCGCTGCTGCTTATCTGCAATCTGACCCTCTGCATCAGCTGGCATGGGGCGCAACCAGCGCTCGACACCTCGCCCCGACAAATGGCCTCTCAGTCACACAAGATGGTGACGAGTGGTAGCGAGATGGGCGAGCCGATGGCAATCATGGATCACCAAAACAGTAGCGTCCCCCTCTCCTGCCATCAGGGGATGGGAGACGATGCCGCCATGAGCGGTGAGTGCCAGATGCAGACCGGCATCTCGGCAGCCGCCAGCGCCCTGCCGCTGTTTGGCATGCTGCTCTCCCTGTTTATCTTGCCACTGTTGCTGCTCCCCTCTCTGGGGGCTGCCAGCCATAGGCTCGATCTCTGGCTGCGGGATCCCTTCCTGCGCTCCCGCGGTACTCACCCTCCCTCCTGGCCGCGCCGACATCTGATGCTGTCGGTGCTACGCCACTAGAACGATCTTCTCCCGTGCATAGGGCAAGTCTCACCTTGCCACTATCTGCACACCTTTATCGCTTGACCCTGTGACCACTGGCGCAGCCAGCAACAGGGAGCCGTGCGTCCGCTGACTCGTCAGCAACGCCCCGTTTGCCGCCAGCCCCTTTGGTGATGCCTTGCACCTCAACCACCCCGCGGCCTGCACAAGAGAAGACGTATCATGTCACCAGCCAACTGTTCACCGTCCAAAGTTGCGGCCTTCGCGGGCGCATTACCCTCCTGCACTTTCTGCATGCAGATCCGCGCCGGAGGCCAGTCATGAACAAGACCGTCCTGATGTCGGCCCTGCTACTTGCCCTTGGCGCCGGTGGCGGCTACTGGGCCGCCAAACAGACCTCCGATGGCGCCAGCGTCAAAGAGAAGACGCCCCTTTACTGGGTCAACCCCATGGATCCCCGCGACAGGCGCGACGGCCCTGCCAAAGACAACATGGGGATGGACTTTATCCCCGTCTATGAGGAGCAGAAAAGCGGCTCGCCAGGCACCGTCACCATCAGCCCCGAGATCCAGCAGAACCTGGGGGTAAGACTGGCCAAGGTCGAGCGACTGCCTATCCACCAGCAGATCGAGACGGTGGGCTATGTCGGTTATGACGAGGATCGGCTGGAGGCGATCAACGCCCGCATGGCGGGCTGGATCCGCACCCTCGCCATCAAGAGCGAAGGGCAGAGGGTCACCAAGGGAAGCCTCATCTATGAGCTCTACGCGCCGGATCTGGTCAACGCCCAGCACGAATACCTGCTGGCGCTCAACACGGCCAACCCACTGCTGCTGCGCGCTGCCGAGGGCAAGCTCAAGTCCCTGCAGGTGCCGGCGGATCAAATCGCCGCCCTCAAACGCAGCCGTCAGGTGCGCGAAACCATCAGCATTTACGCCCCCAGCAGCGGTTATGTCTCCGAGCTCAAGGTGCGCGAGGGCCAGTATGTGGAGCCCGCTGCGGCGCTCTTTAACATCAGCACCCTCCAGCAGGTGTGGGTCAGTGCCGAGGTGTTCGAGCGCCAGGCCGACCAGCTGAAAGTGGGGGATCCGGTCACCATGACTCTCGACTATGCCCCCGGCCGCAGCTGGCAGGGTCGGGTGGATTACCTCTACCCGACCCTGGATGCTGCCACCCGCACCCTCAAGGTGCGGCTGCGCTTTGACAACCCGGACGAGTTTTTGAAACCCAATATGTTTGCCAAGGTGAGCATTCGCACCGGGCAGGGAGAGCCGCAATTGGTGGTGCCGAGCGAAGCGGTGATCCGCACCGGCAGTCAGGATCGGCTGGTGCTGGCGTTGGGGGATGGCAACTTCAAGTCGGTCGCCGTCACTCTCGGCCCCCAGTTTGGCGACAAGGTTGCCATCAAGGCAGGGGTAGAGGCTGGGGATAACATCGTCAGCTCGGCGCAGTTCCTGCTCGACTCCGAGTCGGCCATCGATTCGGACTTCCAGCGTATGACGGCAGTGCGCCCTGCACAGGTGTGGACCCAGGGCGAGGTTGAAAGCATCGATCTGGCCAACCGTACCCTGATGGTCTCCCACCAGCCCATCCCTGAGTGGCAGTGGCCCGCCATGGAGATGGAGTTCACCGTCGCCGACGGGGTCGATATCAGCAAGCTGGTCGAGGGGCAGACCCTTCATCTGCAGGTGATACAGGAGGGGGATGAGTACCGCATCACCAACATCCATCAGGAGAAGGCGCCCGCTACTGACGGCGACGCCAAGCCTGCAACGGATGAGATGGAGAAGATGGAAGGCATGGACCATAGCCAGCATCAGATGACGATGCCCGAGGTGGAGAAGAAGTCATGATCCCTGCCATCATTCGCTGCCTAGCAGACAACCGCTCTCCGCTCTCTGTACTTGGTGAGAAAGGAGTTCAATCATGATCCCTTCCATCATTCGCTGGTCGGTGGGCAACCGCTTTCTGGTGCTGTTATTGACCCTCATGCTCACCGCCTGGGGGCTCTGGTCGGTCAAGCAAACCCCGGTGGATGCCCTGCCGGATCTCTCCGATGTGCAGGTGATCATCAAGACGGCCTATCCGGGCCAGGCGCCCCAGGTGGTGGAAGATCAGGTGACCTACCCGCTCACCACCGCCATGCTGGCGGTGCCGGGGGCGACCACGGTACGCGGCTACTCCTTCTTCGGCGACTCCTTCGTCTATGTGCTGTTTGACGACAACACCGACCTCTACTGGGCCCGCGCCCGGGTACTGGAGTATTTGAGCCAGGTGGCCCCCAATCTGCCCGCCTCCGCCCGCCCCCAGCTCGGCCCCGATGCCACCGGGGTGGGTTGGGTCTACCAGTACGCGCTGGTAGACAAAACCGGCAAGCATGACCTCAGCCAGCTCACCTCGCTGCAAAACTGGTTCCTCAAGTACGAGTTGCAGACGGTGGAGGGGGTCTCCGAGGTCGCCACCGTGGGTGGCATGGTGCGCCAGTATCAGGTGCGGGTCGATCCGGACAAGCTGCGCGCCTACGGCATCCCGCTCTCCCTTATCGAGACCGCCATCAAACAGGGCAATCAGGAGACAGGCGCTTCCGTCATCGAGATGGCGGAAGCGGAGTACATGGTGCGCTCCAACGGCTATCTCAAGAGCGTCAAGGATCTGAAGCAGATCCCGCTCGGCACCACTGTGCGCGGCGCCCCGCTGCTGTTGGGTGACGTGGCAGATGTGGTCACCGGCCCCCAGATGCGGCGCGGCATCGCCGAACTCAACGGCGAAGGGGAAGTGGTGGGTGGCATCATTGTGATGCGCTACGGCGAGAATGCCCAGCACACCATCGACGGGGTCAAGGCGCGGCTGGCGGAGCTGAAAAGCAGCCTGCCGGAGGGGGTGGAGATCGTCACCGTCTACGATCGCTCTGACCTTATCCAGCGCGCCATCGACAACCTCTCCGGCAAGCTGCTGGAGGAGTTCGCCGTGGTGGTGCTGGTCTGCCTCGCCTTCCTATTCCATCTGCGCTCGTCACTGGTAGTGGTCATCACCTTGCCCATCGCTATTCTGGTGGCCTTTATCGTGATGCACCTGCAGGGGATCAACGCCAACATCATGTCCCTTGGTGGCATCGCCATCGCCATCGGCGCCATGGTGGATGGCGCCATCGTGATGATCGAGAACGTCCACAAACATATGGAGCGGGAGACGCTCACCGACAAGAACCGCTGGCGCATCATCACCGAGGCGAGCATCGAGGTGGGGCCCGCCATCTTCTTCTCCCTGCTGATCATCACCATCAGCTTCCTGCCGGTGTTCGCGCTGGAGGCGCAGGAGGGGCGGATGTTCCACCCGCTCGCCTTCACCAAGACCTACGCCATGGCTGCCGCTGCGGCGCTCGCCATCACGCTGGTGCCGGTGATCATGGGCTACTTCATCCGTGGCAAGGTGCTGGCGGAGCAGGCCAACCCGCTCAACCGCTGGTTGAGCCAGGGCTATGTGCCGCTGCTCAAGGCCGTGCTGGCCCGTCCGAAAACCACTCTGGCCATCGCCGCCGTGGTGACGGTGGCGGGCTTCTGGCCGCTCAAGTACCTCGGCTCCGAGTTCATTCCGCCGCTCGATGAGGGGGACATCATGTATATGCCCACCACCGCAGCCAATATCTCGGTGGGCAAGGCGCGGGAAATTTTGCAGCAAACCGACAAGCTCATTCGCACCGTGCCCGAAGTACAGAACGTGTTCGGCAAGGCGGGGCGCGCCGAATCGGCCACCGACCCCGCCGATCTGGTGATGATGGAGACCAGCATCCAGCTCAAGCCCCGCGATCAGTGGCGCCCCGGCATGACCCCGGAGAAGCTGAAAGAGGAGCTGGATTCCCTTATCCGCTTCCCCGGTCTCACCAACGCCTGGGTGCCCCCCATCAAGACCCGCATCGACATGCTGGCGACCGGCATCAAGACCCCGGTCGGCATCAAGATTGCGGGGCCTGATATCAAGGTGATTCAACAACTTGGCCAGCAGCTTGAGCAGATTGTCGGGAAGGTGGAGGGGGCGGCCTCAGTCTACGCCGAGCGGGTGGCAGGCGGCCGCTACGTCAAGGTGGATATCGACCGGCTCAAAGCAGCCCGCTACGGCCTCAACATCGCCGATGTGCAGGCGGTGCTCGCCACCGCAGTGGGCGGCATGGAGGTGGGGCAGACCATCGAGGGGCGCGAGCGCTACCCCATCAACCTGCGCTACCCCCAGAGCTATCGCGATTCGGTGGCCAGTCTGGAGCTGCTGCCGGTGGTGACCCCGAGCGGTGCGCGTATCGCCCTGGCGGACGTTGCCAAGGTCTACATCAGCGACGAGGCCCCCATGCTCAGAAGCGAGAACGCACGGCTCAACGGCTGGGTCTACGTCGATATTCGCGGCCGCGATATCGGCTCCTTCGTCGATGAGGCCAAAACAGAGGTAGGCAAGCAGCTGGTGCTGCCGGCGGGCTACGCCCTCACCTGGTCGGGTCAATACGAGTACATGGAGCGGGCCAAGGCGCGCCTTGCCTACGTGGTACCGCTCACCGTCGCAATTATCGTGCTGCTGCTCTATCTGGCGTTTCGCCGCGTTCAGGAGATGCTGCTCATTCTCACCACCTTGCCGCTGGCGGTGGTGGGGGGAATCTGGACCCTCTGGCTGCTCGACTTCAACCTCTCGGTGGCGGTCGGGGTGGGCTTTATCGCCCTGGCCGGGGTGGCGGTGGAGACCGGCGTCTTGATGCTGGTCTACCTCAACCATGCCTGGGATGACCTCGTGGCCAGCGGTAAGCCGGACAAGGCGGGCCTGCACCGGGCGGTGATCCACGGCGCCGCCCTGCGCCTGCGCCCCAAGATGATGACGGTGGTCACCATCATCGCCGGCCTGTTGCCCATCATGTGGAGCCACGGTACCGGATCCGAAGTGATGCAGCGCATCGCCGCCCCCATGATCGGCGGCATGGTGAGCGCGCTGGTGCTGACCCTGCTGGTGCTGCCCGCCGCCTACTACCTGTGGCGCAGTCGCAGCCTTGGCAAGAGCGCGAACCCGCAATCCGAATAACCCGATTTCACGATCCATATTGACTGAACGATGAGGAAACCATCATGAACTACAAGACGCTGACCCTGACATTGCTGCTTGGACTTGCCACCCACACCAGCCTGCAAGCCGAAGAGATGATGCACCATGAAGGGCACGATATGTCCCAGATGGAAGGGATGGATATGCAGATGGCTCGAGAGCAGGTGATGACCAAAGGGGTCATTACCCGCCTCGATGAGGGGAGCGGCAAGGTTGGCATCAAGCATGAGGCGATCGACAACCTCAAAATGCCCCCCATGACCATGGTGTTTGTGGCAGCCGATCCGGCCCAGCTCAAGGGGCTCAAGGTGGGGGATGCCATCCACTTCCACGCAGAAAGCCTGAGCGGCAAGCTCACCGTCACCACCATCCAACCGCAATAAACGGCTCTGGCTCGCCGAAGAGGTCACGATAGACAGTGACAACGCAAGAGGGAGGCATCAGCCTCCCTCTTCTTTGGTCAACCTGTTCATGTGGTCAACCTCTGGCGCGCGATAGCACTCAGCTGCGGGTTTCCAGCAACTGCTCCACATCCTCGATCACCTTGAGGGCCGCCTGCGGGCCGCCGCTGGAGGTCCAGAGCGACCCGTCCACGGCGCCAAAGCGCTTGGCCTTGATCACCGGCAGTTGCTGGAACGCTGGAGTCTGCTCCGCCTGACGCATGGCATCCACCGCATCACCGCTGGCGCTCAGGGTACCGACCACCAGCCAGTCAGCATCCAGCAGGTTGAGGGACTCCAGACTCAGCGCCGGTGAGTGGGGTGCGCCAGTACCCTGCTGCTTGCTTGGGCGTACCAGCCCCATCGACTCCACTACGCTGCTGGCAAAGGTGCCCTGATACATGAAGCTCGGCCCCTTGGGGTTCCAGCGCACTATGCTGATGCTCTCCCCCTGATGTTTGGCCAGCTTGCTGCGGGCCTGAGTCAACCGCTCGGCATACTGCAGCAAGAAAGTATCCGCTTGCTGGTCGCGGTTGAGGGTGTGGGCGGTGCGGCGGAAGCTATCCTGCCACGGCTCACCCCACTTGCTGGTCACCACGGTCGGCGCGATCTCCCCCAGCAAGGTCAGCAGCTCGGGACGGGTCTGGCCTGTCAGGATAAGGTCGGGCTCCAGCGCAATCAGCGACTCCAGATTGGGGCTGTCGAGATCGCCGATCACCTGGATACCCATGCCCGCCTTGTTCAGCAAATAGCGGGGCAAGGTGGGTTGACCACGGCCATTGACGGCGCCGATGGGGGTCAGCCCCAGAGTCAGGGTGCTGTCGAGTTCGAGCTCGCTCAGCACCACCACCCGCGTTGGCTGGGCTGGCACCTGCACCTTCTGGCCAAACGCATCGGTCACTTCACGCATATCCTGCGCCTGAACCAGCGGCGCGGCCAGCATAAGGATGGCTGCAGCCAGGGCGGCAAAACGCTTCATCATCTCACTCCTTCTCGTTGCACGGCCCGGATAATCGGCCGCGTGAATATACTCGGCGGGCCCACAGAGCAGGCCCATATGACTCAACTCGCCGAACGCAGGGCGCGGCCATGTTCGTGGCGACGAGGCACGATAATGGGCGCCCCGTCGCCGGGGGCATGCAGAATGTCGACACTGGTCTGGTAGAGCTGGTCGATCAGGGATTTGGTCACCACCTCCCGGGCCGGGCCCATGGCGGCAATGGTCCCCTCGCCGATGGCGATCAGCTCGTCACAATAGCGGGCCGCCATCGCCAGATCGTGGATCACCAGCAGCACGGTTTTACCCTCGGCGGTGATGCGGTGAATCGCCTCCATCACCTCGGTCTGGTGGCCGATATCGAGGGCGCTGGTGGGCTCGTCGAGCAGCACCATGTCGCTGTCCTGCGCCAGGATCATCGCAAGCCAGGCCCGCTGCGCCTGCCCGCCGGAGAGGGACGCGGCGCTCTGCTGCCAGATGCTTTCAAGCTGCATCCGCTCGCAGGCGCTGCGCACCATGCGGGCATCCTCCTCGCCCCACTGATTGAACCAGCCCTGATGGGGGTGGCGGCCATACTGCACCAGCTGCTCCACCAGAATGCCGGCAGGCAGGGTTGGCCGCTGGGGCAGGTAGGCGAGCTCCCGCGCCAACCCCTTCATGGGGTAGCTGGCAAGCGGCTTGCCCTTGAGCAGGATCTCGCCGCGTTGGGCTTTCATCTGGCCGGATAGCAGCTTGAGCAGGGTCGATTTGCCGCAGCCGTTGGGGCCGACGATCCCCACCAGCTTGCCTCTCGGCACGCTGAAAGAGATGTCCCGCAAAATGGGGGTCTGCTGATAGGCGAAGTGGAGGCGATTTACGGTGAGCGTCATCAGTCAGCCCTCTGGCGATCGTTAACGAGAAGAAACAGCAGCAACAGGCCGCCGAGAATGCGGGTCATGATGCCGGTCGCCACCTCGTGAGGGCTGGCCAGCACCCGGACCAAGGTATCGCTGGCAAGCAGCAGCAAGGCGCCGCTGAGTGCCGCCAGCCAGAGCGGCACCACTCGGTCTTTCACCAGCCAGGAGGCAAGAATGGGGGCCGCCATGGCGATAAAGACCACGGGGCCGCCGATGGCGGTGCCGAGCGCCGCCACCAGAATAGCCTGCGCCAGAATGCCCAGTTGCACCCGATCGCCGTTGACGCCAAGCCCTCGGGCCATCTCTGGGCCAAAGCGCAGCACCGCCAGCGAGCGGGAGAGGTAGACGATCCAGGGGCAGAGCAGCAGCAACAGGATGGCGATGGGGGTGATGGTGCTGTAACCCACGGCGATAAAGCTGCCCATATTCCACAGATAGAGGGAGCTCAGGTGTAGCAGGGCCTGGGTGGACATCACAAACTGGCCGAGCGCCTCGAACAACTCGGAGAGGCCGATGCCGATCACCACGAACAGATAGCCCTGCTCACCCGGTTTGCGGCAGAGGGCATAGAGCACCAGCGCCGCGAAGATGGCTCCGATAGGTGCCGCCCACCAGGGCCAGCTGCCCACGGTCAGATAGAGGGAGAAGACGATGATGGCCAGAGAGGCCCCGTTGTTGACCCCCACCATGTCGGGTGTGGCCAGCCGATTGCGAACCAGAGTCTGCACCAGACAGCCCGAGAGCCCCATGGCCGCTCCCGCCACCACCACCCCAAGGATGCGCGGCAACCGGATCTTGAACAGAGTGAGCTGCTCAAGCCGCGTCCCCTCCCCCAGCAGGGTGTTGACCACCCCGGCAAAGCCGAGCTTGCCGCTGCCAACGCTCAGGGCCAGCAGAGCCAGCGCTAGCAGCGCCATGGCCAGCAGAGCAAGCCAGCGCCAGCTCGGCAGATGGATCAGCAAAGAGCGGTTGCCGGCCCGCAGGCAGAGCATATCGGTAGGTGTACGCATCAGCCCCTCACTTGACGGTCAGCAGGGTACGAAAGCCCCCGCGGTGGACAATGGCGATCAGTACAGGCGCGCCAATCAGGGCCAGAATAACCCCGTTGGGCAACTCGAACGGCTGGATCAGCCAGCGCGCCAGAATGTCGGCCAACAGCAGAAACAGCATGCCGAACAGGGCGGAGAAACAGACCTGCACCGACAGCTTTACCGGCTCTACCAGTCGGCCACAGTAGGCGGCCAGAAAGCCGACAAAGCCGATGGGGCCGGCGATGGCGATGGCACTGGCGGTAAACAGGGTAGCGGCCAACAGCACGCCAATTCGCACCCGGTTTGGGCGGATCCCCAGCGCTTGGGCCTGACTGTCCCCCATCTGCATCAGGGTCAGCTGGCGACAAAGCAGCAAGGTGATGACAAACGCCGCCAGCACGAAGGGCAGCACGGCGATGATGGCATCGAGATTGGCCGCCGACAGGGAGCCGAGGTTCCAGAAGCGGTACTGCTCCAGCACCATCTTGTTGGAGAGCAGCAGAAAGCTGGAAAGACCGCCGAAGGTGGCCGAGAGCGCCACCCCGACCAGAATGAGCTTCAGTGGATTGGAGCGACCAATCATCATGCCGAGTCCCAACACAATCACGTTGCCGAGCAGCGCGCCGAGGCCGGCCCAGAGCAGATAGCCATAGGCAGACTCCACACCAAACCAGGTGAGCCCCACCACCAGCGCAAAGACGGCCCCGGCGTTGACCCCGAGCAGGCCGGGCTCCGCCAGCGGATTGCGGGTCGCGCTCTGCAACAAGGAGGCCGCCAGAGATAAAGAGGCGCCGACCACCATGGCGCAGAGGGTGCGCGGCAGTCGCAAGGTATTGAGCACCATGGCGAGCTTCTCGTCACCAGCCCAGCGGGCATCCCCCATCAGGTAGCCGAGCACCTCGCGGGCACCATAGACGCCCGCACCGGTGGCGAGCGAGAGAGAAAGCAGTATGAACAGGAGGAATAATCCCAGCCAGAACAGCGAGGTCTGGTCTCTAAACACCCTTTAACTCCTTATGATTGCAATGCCATCTTGTTGACACAAAAGCCGTCATCCGAGGTGATACCGTGGCAACAACGGAAGCCCGCCAGTGCGGGCTCCGCTCAGCCATTACAGCTTGTAGGCCACACCGGCATAGACAGTGCGCCCGTCGAGGATCTGATCGGCCTCGGTGGCAACCCAGTCACGCTTGGTATTGGTCAGGTTGTTGAGCCCGAACTTCAGATCCAGTGCCCGGGTGGCGTTCCAGACTGCCCCGATATCCAGGGTGTGGAATCCGGCGGTGGTCTCATAGGTGGTGCCGCTCATGCGCGGAACCGGCAGGATCTGGCTGCCGGTGTAGTTCCAGCCGAGCTGGGTACTCAGGCTCTCGATGACCTGCCACTCCAGCTTGGCGTTGGCGGTATGCTCCGGCGTCCGATAGAGATCCTTGCCGCTGGTCTTGTCCTCTCCGTCGATCAGGGTGACGTTGCTGGAAAGGGTCAGTGTATCGGTGATATCAAACCAGCCGCTCAGCTCCACCCCCTTGATGCGGGCCTTGCTGACGTTCTGATAGGTCATCACCGCCGGACGCCAGGTGGAGGTCCATGCCTCGCTCTGGATCTTGTCCTTGATATCGTTGTGGAAGGCGGTAACCCCGGCGCCCCAGAACGAACCATCATAGGCGGTGCCCAGCTCGTAGCTGACGGCGGTTTCCGGTTTCAGATCCGGGTTGCCCACTACGGCGCAGCGACCGCGACAGGCGGCTACCGCATAATCCGGGTTGGACTGGGCAATGGTCGGCGCCTTGAACGCCTTGCCAATCCCGCCCTTGACCACCCAGTTGTCCGTCAGGCTGTAGAGGGCATAACCGCGGGGGCTGAACTCGGTGCCATAGGTCTCGTGGTGATCGACCCGGCCACTCAGGGTCAACGCCAGATCGCCAAAGCCAAACTCATCCTGCAGATAGAGCGCGCTCTGGTTGACGCTGACATCGCCCCCCTTGAGGTTGACGTTATGCTTGAGTTCGGTGATGCGGTACTCGGCACCACTGGTCAGCAGGTGGCTGCCCAGATTACCGCTCAGCTGGCCATCGAAGGTGTGGTTGGTCTGGCTCACATCGCCGCTGGTCTTGCTCAGCGCCGTCATCAGTTCGGAGTCGTCAAACAGGTCAACCTGCTCGAAGGCATAGCCGACCCGGCTGTCGAACTGATCCCAACGGCCGACGTGAGTGGCATTGAGCCCCAGTCGCTCCATCTGCTGGATATTGCGCGGCGTCTGGCCGTAGTTGTTCCAGTGGGCCTCCCGATCGTCTTTGGCGTAGTTCATCCCTACATCCAGATCCTGACGATCATCGATCAACCATTTGACGTTGGAGAGGATCCCCAGCTTTTCACGCTGCTCGATGGCATCGGCCTTGGGGTTGATGCTCTGCTCGCTCTGCCAGGCATCCCGGTGATTCCCTTCTACCACCAGGTTGGCCAGCAGCTTGTTGTCGATCAGCGCCCCGCCCACATAGGCGCTCGCCTTGTTGATAGTCCCGCCGTGACCATCGGTGGGATCGCTGAAGGTATAGGTGGCCGCCGCTTCGGTCTTCTCCCCGGGTTGGCGCAAGATGACATTGACCACCCCACCCAGCGCATCGGCACCGTAGAGGGAGGAGATAGGGCCACGGATCACTTCGATACGCTCGATGGCCGCCATCGGGATGGCGGAGAGATCGAAATCATTGCCATAACCGGAGGTAAGGGCGTCGCGGGAGCTGATGCGCCGGCCATTGACCAGCAACAGGGTGTAATCCCCCTCCAGCCCGCGCAACTTGATCTCGCTGCGGCCGTAGCTGGTGGCGGGGCTGATATTAACCCCCGGCAGCTGTTTCAGGGCACCGGTGAGATCATTGACATTGAGCTTGTCGAGCTCGGCCCGGGTCACCACCGAGACACTGGCCGGGGCGGTCAGCTCGCTGTGCCGGGTTTTGGTCGCCGTCACCACCATGGTTTCATGAGCGGCGGCAGGCGCTGTCCCTTGGGCCAGAACTGGCAGGGCAAAAAGGGACAACACCAGCGGATGCACTGCAAATCGTCGGGATGATGTACGCATCATCAACACTCCACATAAAACAACCAAGGCCAACACCACCGACATCCCTGTCTGACCTCGCCAGACCCGGTGCAAAGTGATGGAGTTCATTGGCATGAACTGTTGTCCATGCCCCATCACCCCGAACATCAGTGCATTACGGCAGGGCCTGCGTTGTGCTATGCCACTCGCAGCCATCAATAACAAAAACGCCGTGCCGACTGACATCGGGACGGCGCAATACTAAATGCAAATCATTTTTATTTGCAAACGTAAATCAGGTATTCTTTCGCATCCGCTTAATTATCCATCACATCGTGACGAGTCTGGTGATAGGCCTCTTCACTCTTGCCCCGCCGCCAGTACGGCACGGCGTAGAGCGACTGGCGATCCACCTCGAGCACGGACCGAAAATGGCGGCGCAGCGGCAACACCAGCGCCTCTTCCCCACCCAGCCAGAAGAAGCCGCCATCGCGCACCAGCGGCAGAGCAACCACATGCTCCAGCAGGCCGCTAGGCTCGGGCTCGCCGACAAACCAGTGACAGCGCACCCCGACCGGCAGCGTCAACGGCTGAGCATCCGCCTGATCCGGCACCAGTATGGCGATCTCCCCTCTAGCATCGGCAGGCATCACCTCGCACATCGCCATGATGGCGGGCAAGGCGGTGAGATCCCCTACCAGACAGTAGTGATCGGCCGGTTGCAGCATGGGGTTGGGGCCACCCGGCCCGGAGAGGATCACCTTATCTCCCGGCTTGGCATGAGTGGCAAAGGCGCTGGCTGGCCCGCCGTCACCGTGCAGCACGAAGTCGATGTCGAGCTCCTGCGCGTCGCGGCGAAACGCGCGGATGGTGTAGGTGCGGATCACCGGCTTGTCAGCCGGGTCACTCCAGCGCGGGCCGCTCGGGGTCATGGCAGGCAGCACCGGCTCCACCTGATGGGGCTGGGCCAGCATCACCTTGATATGGGCCCCGCCGCAGGTAAAGGGATAGTCAGCCAGCTCGCTGCCACCAAAAGTGATGCGACGCAAATGGGGGGTAATCCGGGTAACGGCCTTGACTGTCAGCAGACGGGGGCGATTGGGAGGCAGAGATGGGGACACGATGGGGCTCCTCGTTGAGTGTGTCACCCATGCTACACGCAAATAGGAATTACTATCAAATAAGATTATTTCTCGTCTAATAGGGGTGTTAGGATTCAAACATCACCAACCACTACCGCTAACACCCCAATCCAGAAATAGGCTTTATGCACGCTAGCCCCATGATTGGGCAAAGAAAGCTGCCGGACAACGCAACTGTCACAAAGGGTTCCATTTGCTTATTTCGACCATAGATTTTCGAGATCAAATATAATTTCTCAATAAGTTTCCTATCCTTAGTTAAGCAGTTAATGTAAGCACAGGATGCCAAACAGGATTGTATGATGGATGACCAAATCCTGATTATTGATGATGATGATCTCGCGCTTCCAAGCACGCAGCAAGCAGGCTGGAAGGTGATGATTGTTGACGATGAGCCCGAAGTGCATCGCATCACCAAAATCACATTGAACAAATTCGAGTTTGACAATCGTCCCATCGATTTTCTGCATGCTTATTCTGCGGCCCAGGCCAAAGAGTTACTTGCCGTAACACCGGACGTGGCATTGTTGCTGCTGGATGTAGTGATGGAGGTCGACCACGCGGGTCTCGATGTCGTGAAGTATGTCCGTGAAGAGCTGCAAAACAAGATGGTACGCATCGTGTTGCGTACTGGCCAGCCCGGCCAGGCGCCGGAAGATGATGTGGTCACCAACTACGACATCAACGATTACAAGGATAAAACCGAACTAACTTCCCAGAAGCTGCGCACTCTGCTGCGAGCCAGTCTGCGCTCCTATCGTGATATCCGCACCCTGGAGAGCAACCGTCAGGGGCTGGAAAAAGTCATCGAAGCCTCCAAGGGGATATTTGAGAAACGGGCGTTACGCCAGTTTGTCGAGGGGGCACAAGAACAGCTTAGCGCCCTGCTCCACCTTGGCGAGACCCAGATATACGATGTCAAGCAGTACGCCTATGAGGTCAGGGATCAACTGCTGGAGCCACTGCTGCCGGGCCATGCAGCCATATTGCTGACGGAAGCGCCCGAGATCCTCCGTCAAGCCATGCACATGCAATGCAATATCTATGGCATCAACCAGATGGTGCTCTATTGCCAGAACCCACGCCACCATCTGTTGTTCCATATCGAGACCACTCGGCAACTCAGCCAGATGGATACCGGGCTGCTGACCCTGTTCACCGAAAACATCATTGTGGCGCTTGAGAACATCCGTCTTAACGAGGTGATCGCCGATAACCAGCGGGAAATTATCTACCGCATCGGTGAGTTGGTTGAAACCCGATCCAAGGAATCGGGCCTGCACGTCAAACGTGTGGCGCTCTATACCGAGCTCTTTTGTCAGCTGCTTGGTATGAGTGAAGAACAAAGCGAATTGATTAAACGGGCGTCCCCTTTGCACGATATTGGCAAAGTTGGCATTCCTGATGCCATCTTGCACAAGCCGGGTAAATTAACACCTGAAGAGTGGGAGGTAATGAAAACTCATGCCCAGCTCGGGCAGGATATGCTCTCCGGCAGTGATCTGGCGCTGTTCCAAATTGGTGCCACCATCGCAGGCAACCACCATGAAAAGTGGAATGGTGGCGGCTACCCTCGTGGTCTGAAAGGGGATGATATACCGCTGGAGGGAAGGGTTGTGGCGCTAGCAGATGTGTTCGATGCCTTGGGCTCGGATCGCTGCTACAAAAAAGCCTGGCCGCTGGACAAGGTGCTGGCCCTGATAGAAGAAGAGAAAGGGCAACACTTCGATCCACAGCTGGTCGAGCTGATGATGAGCAATTTGGACAAGTTTTTAGAGATCCGTGAACAGCACAAAGACGTCTATATTGGCGAACACTAAAGCTGGATCGTTGCCAGCGATAGCTCAATAAAAAAACCGAAACCCATTGATGGGTTTCGGTTTTTTTTATCTAACAAAGATGAGCTAATGTCTGCCCATAGCTAACATATTGAGCCCTGCCTCGTTCTGGAGGCAAGGCTACTAATTAGACGCCAGCCTTGGCCAGTGCCGCAGAGACGATCTGCTGGGCCTCTTGCTGGATCAGATCCAGGTGTGCCTCGCCCTTGAAACTCTCCATGTAGATCTTGTAGATGGACTCAGTGCCAGAGGGACGAGCCGCAAACCAGCCGTTCTCGGTCACCACCTTGAGACCGCCGATGGCGGCATCGTTGCCCGGTGCCTTGGTCAGCTTGGCGATGATGGGCTCACCGGCGAGCGTTGAGGCTTCCACCAGTGCCGGATCCAGTTTGGAGAGCACCGCTTTCTGGGCGCTATTGGCTGGGGCGTCGATACGACGGTAGCTGGAGCGGCCAAACTTGGCTTCCAGTGCATCGTAGTGGGCCTGGGGATCCTTGCCGGTCACCGCCAGAATTTCGGCCGCCAGCAGCGCCAGAATGAAACCATCCTTGTCGGTGGTCCAGACTGTGCCGTCTTTGCGCAGGAAGGAGGCGCCAGCGCTCTCTTCGCCACCAAAGCCGAACTCGCCGCTGTAGAGACCATCCACGAACCACTTGAAGCCAACCGGCACCTCTTTGAGGGTACGGCCAATCTCGCCAGCAACCCGGTCGATCATCGAGGAAGAGACCAGCGTCTTGCCGACTGCAGAATCGGCAGACCAGCCGGTGCGATGGGTAAACAGATACTGGATTGCCACCGCCAGATAGTGGTTCGGGTTCATCAGGCCGGACTTGGTGACGATGCCGTGACGGTCGTAGTCAGGGTCGTTGCCAAGGGCGATGTCGAACTTGTCTTTAAGCGCAATCAGGCTCGCCATGGCGAACGGGCTGGAACAGTCCATCCGGATCTTGCCGTCTTTATCCAGGGTCATGAAGGAGAAGGTCGGATCGACCTTGTAGTTCACCACCTCGATATTCAGGCCATAGGTCTTGGCGATAACGTCCCAGTAGGCGACGCCGGAGCCGCCCAGCGGGTCGACACCGATCTTGATGCCCGCGTTCTTGATGGCATCCATGTCCAGCACGTTCTTCAGGTCATCCACGTAAGGGGTGACATAGTCGTGCTCCACCACGAACGGGCTCTTGAGGGCTTCGGCGAACGGCATGCGTTTCACGCCAGCCAGGCCCGCTTCCAGAATGGCGTTGGCACGGTCTTCCACCCACTTGGTGATCTCCCCTTCAGCGGGGCCACCGTGGGGCGGGTTGTACTTGAAGCCACCATCTTCCGGCGGGTTGTGAGACGGAGTGATCACCACACCGTCAGCACGGGCAGCAGGCTTGCTGGCCCCTTCTTTGCCAGAGTTGTAGCGCAGGATGGCGTGAGAGATGACCGGGGTCGGGGTAAAACCGAGGCCAGCCTGAATGCGAGTTTCGACACCATTGGCCGCCAGCACTTCCACCGCGCTGGCAAAGGCGGATTCAGACAGGGCGTGGGTATCCATGCCGACAAACAGCGGGCCAGTGATACCGGCCTGTTGGCGATACTCCACCAGTGCCTGGGTCACCGCCAGAATGTGGGATTCGGTAAAGGCGTTGTGCAGGGCGCTGCCACGGTGACCGGAGGTGCCAAAAGCAACCCGCTGTTCGGGGCGGCTCATGTCCGGCTTGTTGAGGTAGTAGGCGCTGACCAGACGGGGGATATTGGTCAGGTCGCTTAAGCGGGCCGGTTGACCGGCGTGGGAATGCTGAGCCATAGCGTGTTCCTTGCGTAATGGCGGCCTTGGCGGGCAAGGCCTGAGTCTTGATAAGTCGTTAAATAGCGCCACACACCTGCGCGATCACCTCTTCGCCATAGCTCATGCTGGCCATCATCTGAGCCACCATGTTTTGCTTGCGACGAGTGTTGGTATTGGTGATCACCCAGAATGGGGTTTCCGGTACCGGCTTGGGCTTGGTGGTACTGCCACTGGCGCGCAGAGCCTCAGGATCCCGCGAGAAATAGACCCGAGTACGGCCCTTGATTTCGGTCGCTTGGGTAAACCCGGCGGGGTCATCCCCATAGAGGGTGCTGAGCACCCGCATAAAGCGGTTGATAGACTTCTCTTCTTTTTGCAGCTCACCAGAATCAAGCAGGAGTTGCAGCCCCTGCTGCGCGGTTACCACCTTGGGCTGTGCCACAGCCACTGGCTCGGCAGCGGGCACACGTGCGTGAGCAGGCTGTTCCAGCAGGCGACGCAGGATATCGGAGGCACTCTCACCAATGTGCCGGGTCTGGCTGGCGATATAGAAGTAGAGATCGTCATCAAGCTCGATGGTTTTCATAGGGATGCGCTGGACTCGTCGAAATTCGGATGCGGCGATTATACATAGGCAAACCCGACAGCCCAAGCAAGGGGCTGGCAGATGTACATGAATCTCATCGAGAATACGGCATAATAGCGGGCCAAGTGTGTGATCAGCCGCACTGATAGCCGATCTGGACGGGATTTTTTAGAAAAAAAACCACATTTATTTCTCATCCGTTGGACGAAATCCTTTTCTTTCCAGTGCGTTAAATAAAATCGCGATACGCCCCCACGACCGACAAGGTGTCATTTTGCAACAAAACAGCATATTGAACTTCAAGGAGCAGGGTCAGGGCCCGGCGGTCATTCTGATCCACGGCCTGTTTGGCAGCCTCGACAACCTCGGCCTGCTGGCCCGCCCCCTCTGCGAGCAGTACCGGGTCATCAGCGTCGATCTGCGCAACCACGGCGCCTCCTTTCACAGCAGCGAGATGAGCTATCCGGCCCAGGCGGCCGATATCCTGACCCTGATGGATCGGCTGGCGATTGCCGAGGCCACCCTGATTGGCCACTCGATGGGGGGCAAAGTCGCGATGCAGGTCGCCAAGCTGGCGCCAGAGCGGGTGACCAGGCTGGTGGTGGCTGACATGGCGCCGGTCGCCTATCCCCACTCCCGCCACCAGAATGTCTTTGCCGGGCTGAATGCCACCCTGAACACGCCGCCGCAAAGCCGCAGCGAAGCGGAAGCCATGCTGGCGCAGCACATCGAGATCCCTGGGGTACGCCAGTTCCTGCTCAAATCCTTCGCCAAAGGCGAGCATGGCTGGGGCTGGCGCTTCAACGTCCCCGCCCTTGAACAAAACTACGCCAACATCATGGGTTGGCCAGCGGATGAACACCGCTTCGAGGGCCCGGTGCTCTTTATCAAAGGGGGGGATTCTGACTATATGCAGCCGCAATACAGCGCAACAGCGCTGGCTCAATTCCCGGCGGCAAAGGTGCGAATCATCGCGGGTGCGGGCCACTGGCTACATGCGGAAAAACCGGCCTTGTTCAACAAATTGGTTGTGGATTTCCTGTCGATAGGCGGTTAACAGTTTCAAATCCTTTGTGATATAGTGCGCCGGTCATAAGGAGTGTGCGCAATCCATGCTAAGTGAACATATCGACCTGATCGAAAGTGTAGGCCTGAAATTATTTTTTCTGGCCATCTTCATCTTGATTGGTCTTGCCATTCATGACGTACTCAAGCGCGGCAATGTGCCCCGTTTTGGCCGTTTTGTCGTCTGGTTGGTACTGTTTCTGGGTTGTGCGGGTTTTGTCGCCAAGGGGCTGATCGAACTGGGCTGGGAAGGCTCAGGACTCGGCTAACTTATTTTCATCTGTGATGTATGGCCAAACAGCAAACTGATCGAACAACACTGGATCTGTTCGCAACTGAGAAGCGCCCCGGCAGGCCAAAAACCAATCCACTCCCCCGCGAGACCCAGCTCAAGATCAACAAGCGCAATCAGCTTAAGCGCGATCGAGACAATGGGCTCAAAAGGGTAGAGTTAAAGGTGGAGGCCGAGTTGCTGGAGCGCCTGAACCAACTTGCGTTACAACAGAACATCAGCCGAGCCGAGCTGATCCAATCTATTCTGAAACAACAGACTGAATCCGCCTTTGCGGTGGAGACCTCAGTCTGAGCGTTAAGCATTAACACCAAATACGGGTAACTAAACACTATGGCAAGTGTAGGTCTGTTTTTTGGCAGCGATACCGGTAACACCGAAGCTGTCGCCAAGATGATCCAGAAAGAGCTGGGCAAGCAACTGATTGAAGTCCGAGATATTGCCAAGAGTAGCAAGGCCGATATCGAGAGCTTTGACCTGCTGATGTTCGGTATCCCGACATGGTACTACGGTGAAGCTCAGGCCGACTGGGACGACTTCTTCCCTGATATGGGTGAAATCGACTTCACCAACAAGCTGGTTGCCATCTTTGGTTGCGGTGATCAGGAAGATTACTCCGAGTACTTCCTCGACGCGATGGGCACTCTGCGTGACATCGTCGAAGCCAAAGGCGCCATCATCATCGGTCACTGGCCTACTGCCGGTTACGAGTTTGAAGCTTCCAAAGCGCTGGTCGATGACAAGCACTTTGTCGGTCTGGGTATCGATGAAGATCGTCAACCCGAGCTGACCGCCGAACGCGTCAAAGGCTGGTGCAAGCTGTTACACGAAGAGATGTGCCTGGGCGAGCTGGAGTAATCCGCTCACCCTTACCTCTCTTAAGGGCCCCGATGGGGCCCTTGTTGTATCTGTGATGTGGCCGCTTATCCCCCCCTGTGCTCCGGTTTGGATCTGACATACAGCGTCCGTTTCACCTGCGCTACCAACTCACCACTCTTGTCCTGTACCGTCACCTCGAACTCGGGGAAGTGCTTGTTACCCCCCTCGGTCGCCGCCACTATCTCGGCCAGCTTGCCCTCGGTCAGATTGAACTCAGCCACCAGCTTGCCCTTGCCCGGTTTGATGTAGTTGATGCTGCCCGCCTTGTCCCAAACGTAATAGCGATTCTTGAAGTAGCCCATCAACATCAGCGGATAGATGGGGTCCGTCATGGCAAACATGCTGCCGCCAAACTGGGTGCGGTTGGCATTCTTGTTCCACCAACGGGATTTCAGGGTCACCCGGCAGTAGCGAAAGTCATCGCTCAGGGTCTCTATCTTGATACCGGCGCCCCAGAAGGGGGGCCAGGCATTGAGTGCGCGGCGCACCCAGGCCGCATTGCCAAAAAGCCAATCCATGGTTCTCATCCGACCAGATGTGTGAAAGTTACATACTATCAACATCTCCAATACCAGCAAGTCGGATCACACGATAGATTATTTCAATCCAGCCCCCCATTCATGGCTAAAGCCTTTGAATTACTGGGTTTATTTTTAGGGATAGGGCGACCTATAATGACAGGCCAAGCGAGTTCAAGGTTGCCATTCCAGTGGCAGTCCATCAGAATAACCTCACCTTCGAGAATGCGAATAAGTAGAATATGGCAGACAACAACCAAGCGTTAAAAAAGGCCGGGCTCAAGATCACCTTGCCCCGGGTCAAAATCCTGGAAATCCTGCAACAGCCGGACTGCCAGCACACCAGCGCCGAAGATCTCTATAAACGACTGATCGACCTGGGTGAAGAGATTGGTCTCGCCACCGTCTATCGCGTTCTGAACCAGTTTGATGATGCTGGTATCGTGACCCGTCACCACTTCGAAGGTGGCAAGTCGGTATTCGAACTGGCGACTCAGGAGCACCACGACCATCTGGTTTGCCTCGACTGCGGCAAGGTGATCGAGTTTTCCGACGAAGTGATCGAGCAGCGCCAGCGTGAGATCGCCAAGAGATTCAATATCCGTCTCACCAACCACAGCCTCTACCTCTACGGTCATTGCGCGGCAGGTGATTGCAAGCACGACCATTAAATCGGGCTATCACACTCGATAACGGACAATAGACGGACAACAAAAAAGCCAGCATCAGCTGGCTTTTTTGTTGTCCGATTGGCAGCAGAGAAGAGCAGGGTCTCCCCTGCCCTTGTCGCCACTTAGCCTTCGGCCTTACCCCAAACATCGCGCAGGGCAACGGTGCGGTTGAACACCAGATGCTGCGGGCTGGAGAGCTTGTTGTCGGCGCAGAAGTAGCCTTCACGCTCGAACTGGTAAGCCTGTTCCGGCTTGGCGCTCTTCAGAGAGGCCTCGACACGGGCACCCTCGATGATCACCAGTGAATCCGGGTTCAGCGCGGCTTCGAAGTCATCCTCGGCGCCCGGGTTCGGCACCTTGAACAGACGATCGTAGAGACGCACTTCGGCTGGCAGGGAGTGAGTGGCGCTGACCCAGTGGATCACCCCTTTCACCTTGCGGCCATCGGCCGGATCCTTGCCCAGGGTCTCGGGATCGTAAGAGCAGTAGATGCAGGTGACCTTGCCATCGGCATCTTTCTCGATGCGCTCAGCCTTGACCACATAGGCATTGCGCAGACGCACTTCCTTGCCCAGCACCAGACGCTTGAACTGCTTGTTGGCTTCTTCTTTGAAGTCCGCTTCGTCGATGAAGATTTCGCGGGTAAAGTTCAGCTCGCGGGTTCCCATCTCGGCATTGCTCGGGTGGGCCGGGGCAGTCAGTACTTCATCGGTGGCCAGGTTCTCGATCACCACTTTCACCGGATGCAGCACGGCCATGGCGCGCGGGGCATGCTCGTTGAGATCTTCGCGAATGCAGGCTTCCAGCATGCTCATCTCAACGATGTTGTCCTGCTTGGTCACGCCGATGCGCTTGCAGAACTCGCGGATGGCGGCCGGGGTGTAGCCACGGCGGCGCAGACCGGAGACGGTCAGCATGCGCGGGTCATCCCAGCCATTAACATGCTGCTCGGTCACCAGCAGATTCAGCTTGCGCTTGGACATGACGGTGTATTCGAGGTTCAGACGAGAGAACTCGTACTGACGGGGGTGGCAGTCGATGCTGATGTTGTCCAGCACCCAGTCGTACAGACGGCGGTTGTCCTGGAACTCCAGGGTACAGATGGAGTGGGTGATCCCTTCCAGGGCGTCCGAGATGCAGTGGGTGAAGTCATACATCGGGTAGATGCACCACTTGTCACCGGTCTGGTGGTGGTGAGCAAACTTGATGCGGTAGATAACCGGATCACGCATCACCATGAAAGGGGACGCCATGTCGATCTTGGCACGCAGGCAAGCGGTGCCTTCGGCACACTCGCCGTTCTTCATCTTGGCAAACAGCGCCAGGTTCTCGGCCACGCTGCGATCGCGGAACGGGCTATTTTTGCCCGGCGCAGTCAGGGTACCGCGATACTCGCGCATCTGCTCGGCGGTCAGCTCGTCCACATAGGCCAGACCTTTTTCGATCAGCTCGATGGCATAACCGTGCAGCTTGTCGAAATAGTCAGAGGAGTAGCAGATCTCGCCGCTCCACTCGAAGCCAAGCCACTGTACGTCCTGTTTGATGGACTCGACGTATTCGATGTCTTCTTTCACCGGATTAGTGTCATCGAAACGCAGGTTGCACTGGCCCTGATAGTCACGGGCAATGCCGAAGTTCAGGCAGATGGACTTGGCATGGCCGATATGGAGATAACCGTTCGGCTCGGGCGGGAAACGGGTATGCACGCTGCTGTGCTTACCACTGGCCAGATCTTCATCAATGATCTGACGAATAAAGTTAGTTGGGCTGTTCGCCTGAGTCATGGCTCACCTCAAAAATGCGTCACTGGCGGAAGTCGTGCCGGTTGGCACCCTCATACCCCCGCCGTCAAGCCGGATATGATCCCTCATTACGCGTCCTGCCTCAACCTGAATTTGGCCGTTACCAGCCATTGAGCAGCTAAAAAAACCGAGGTTTGCCCAATTTTAAGCAGGCATCATAAAAAAGCCCCGCACAAGGCGGGGCAGAAAGTGATGAAAAACAAACAGACAATACACACACACAACAAAGGCTCACACGCACAGTCAACCTTTCCCAAACCCGATACATCATCCATCGCCCTTGGGAAAGGCGGGTCTTGCGACCCACCTCATGTTAACGGTTGACGGCTATCAGTTCAGTTCGGTGACGCGGCTGGTGCGCTTGCCATCGAAGCTGGTGGTACGCAGGTAGACCTTGCCATTTACGCTCGGCTTGGCCGCAGCATCGTAGGTAGTCCAGGTGGTGCCATCCATGCTGTACTGGATAGGCAGACCAGGCAGATCCACGTTAGCTTCCAGCACACCGTTGACTACCTTGGCACCCGGTACAGAGAGACGGTATTCAACGCCGCTCTGATCCAGCTTCGGCAGCACGCGCTGACCCAGCAGGTTGGCAAACTGGTTCCACTCTTTGTTGAGGGTGGCCTTGTTGACATGCTTGGTCTCGCCGGAGAACTCACGACCCTTCACATAGTTCAGCTCGAAGCCACCTTTGTGCCAGGCACGCTCGGCCACGGAGAAGATACGCGGGTAGACCATATACTCGTACTGAGCATCGGTACGCACGGTTTCACTCCACTGCTGACCGGAGATCCCCTTGAACTTGACCGGATCCTGGTCACCCTTGGCCACGAAGGCGTTGCCGTCGCGATCAACCGAGGTCTCGGCGTTCTGCGGCAGGTTTTCCGGGGCGAAGGCGAACACCTTGCGCGTGTCGTTGAAACGGGTTGCCCAGTAGTAGCCACGCTCAGCCGGGTGTACTTCGTTCGGGAAGTCGAAGTAGAGGTAATCCGGGTTGGACAGGACCACTTCGTAACCCTTGTGCGCCCACTTCATCGCTTCGTTGAAGCCACCCCAATAGAGGGTCTCCCAGAAGTTGACACGAGTATTGTCGGTCGCAAAATCTTTGGAGTTGGCTGCGTACTTCAGACCATCTTCCCATGCCTGCAGGGTTGACAGGCCGCGGTCCTTGACCATCTGGCCCACTTCCTTGGCGAAGTAAACCGGCAGCTCGCCCACTTCCTTGATCTTGCCATCGTCGATCATCTTCTGGCACATCGGGGACTTGCCAAACGGCTTATCCTGCTTGCTGGAGTCGACGTTGCCTTTCCAGGCGACCAGCTCTTCTTTCTTGGTGACGGCCGGATCCTGATAGCCACCACCCTGCATGATGTTCTTCGCCTCATCACCACCGTAATGCCATGCGGTCAGCGGCTGACCGGCGGCCTGGTGCATCTGGGCCACTTCATCCATCACCTTGGCAACGAAGGTGGCAGCACCCGGCTGGCAAGGGTTGATGAAGGACATCTTGTCGTAGAACTGGACCGAGGTAACGTTGGAGGTGTCAGCCGGGTCAGTCAGACGGAACTGGTTGGCTTCGGCTTCTTTGCCTTCCGCCATCAGACGCTTGTAGCGCGCTTCCATGGAGACCACGGCAGCACGGGCGTGAGCCGGCATGTTGATCTCGGGCACCACGGTCACACCGCGGGCCTTGGCATAACGCACCAGATCCACGTAGTCAGACTTGCTGTAGAAACCGGAACCCTGGTTGTCGCTGGTCGGGCCGGAACCCAGTTGCGGCATCAGGCACTTGGTTTCGGACTCGTCGTGGCAACGCTGGCTACCGACTTGAGTCAGCTCCGGCAGACCCGGGATCTCCAGACGCCAGCCTTCATCGTTGGTCAGCCCCAGATGCAGCACGTTGAGCTTGGTGGCAGACATCTGATCAACCAGCTTCTTCATGGTATCCAGGCTGCGGAAGTGACGGGCCACGTCGGTCTGCATGCCACGGTATTCAAAGCGCGGCGCATCCTCGACGGTCATCTGGCTCACCAGCTTGTCATCAACACCCAGCAGGGAGATCAGGGATTGCGCACCCCAGTAAGCCCCGTCGATATCATGACCCTGGATCACAGTCCCTTTTTTGCCGATGGTCATGTCATACCCTTCGGCCTGCTTGAGCTTGCTACCAAGTTTGATGGTGACTGGATAGCCGGTGTCGGAGAGGGTAACACCCAGCTTGGTCAGTTCAGCCTTCAAAACCTCGGCGCGATCGCTCGGCAAGTCCAGAGCATTGAGTTTGATGGTAGAGAAGTCAACCTGCGGGCCAGCTTTGACCACTTGCTTGAGCGGGGTCGGCAGGATCTGGTTGTCAATCTTGCCAGCGGGCAGCAGGGTGCTGGTCTGGTTGGCAGCGAAACGGGTTTCGCTGTTCATCAGGATGTTCTTGTCATCCTTGGTGCGCTTCCAGCCATCGGCCGGCATCGGCTTCTCATAGGTGCTGGCATCATTGATATTGCTCATGCTGGCCAGTACTTTCGGCTCGGCACCTTCGCTGGCAACATACCAGTTCGGCATGATGTCAGATTCGAACAATACCCAGTACTCCACCACCAGCGGCACTTCGACGGTGGCATCCTTGGCAAAACCCTGGAACTTATCGGTTGGCGTCAAACGATATAGGTCGCCAGTCATGGGGGTGATGGTGAACTGGTCATTATCCACACGCTGGATACGACGAATGGAGGAGATGTAGATGCTCCAGTCTTTGGAATCCACATCCGCACCGGTATTGGTCAGATGCAGCTTGGCAACGCCACAGCTTGCCCACTCGGAACCGAGCGCTTGGCAATCGAGGCCTGCGCCGGCACCGTCGTTGGTGACCACTTCATACTTGACCACCAGATTGCTGGCGAGGGAGTCAACCACGGCTTGCTTGGCGGCATCAGCTGCCAGGGCGGGGCCTGCAAAAACGGTAGACATGGCAATGGCTAACAGAGAATGTTTCAAGTTCATAACTGCTGCTCTCATTTGAAGTAAAGGTTGGATTTTCTTGGCTTTTTTATATTGGGCCCCTGAGCGGGGCCCTTAATTATGTCAACAATGGACTTAGACTTGAGGTGAGCGAGTCGCTCGATTAACGCAGGGCTTTCATCTCACCGGCGATGATTTCGGCCAATGGGCCCAGAATCACCTGCAGGTTCTGCTCACCGAGTTTGACCACACCGGCCGCACCTAGGGCTTTCAGCTTGCGCTCATCGACGATGCTGCGATCTTTCAGAGTCAGACGCAGACGGGTGATGCAGGCATCGATGGAGACCAGGTTCTCTTGACCACCCAGCACGTCCAGGTATTGCTTGGCCAGCTCGGTACGGTTGGTAGATTGAGCCACTGCCGGAGCTGTGTCTTCGTCATCTTCACGACCCGGGGTTTTCAGGTTCAGCTTGGCAATCACTACACGGAACACTGAGTAGTAGATACCGAAGAACACCAGACCCTGAGCAATCAGCATGTACCAGTTGGTCGCCAGCGGGTTACGGCTGGAGAGCACCATATCCACCAAGCCAGCACTGAAGCCGAAACCAGCCATCCAGTGCATGGAGGAAGCGATGAACACAGAGATACCGGTCAGCACAGCGTGGATGACATACAGTACCGGCGCTACGAACATGAAGGAGAATTCAAGCGGCTCGGTTACCCCGGTGAAGAAGGAGGCAAAGGCAGCTGCGATCATGATGGAAGCAACTTTCTCTTTGTTCTCTTTCTTGGCGGAGTGGTAGATGGCCAGCGCTGCACCCGGCAGACCGAACATCATGATTGGGAAGAAGCCAGCCTGGTACATACCGACTACGCCTTTCACCTGATCCAGGCTCTTGCCAGCAGCCAGAGCGGCATCGATGGTAGCCTGACCACCCAGGAAGTTCGGGATGTCGTTGATACCGGCCACGTTGAACCAGAACACGGAGTTCAGGGCGTGGTGCAGACCAATCGGGATCAGCAGACGGTTGAAGAAGGCGTAGATACCGGCGCCAGTGGAGCCCAGGCTCACGATGGATTCACCGAAGGAGACCAGACCACCGTAAATGGCTGGCCATACCGCCATCAGGATGAAGGAGACGACGATCATCACGACGGAGGTTACGATCGGTACCAGACGGCGACCGGAGAAGAAGGAGAGTGCCTTGTGCAGCTCGACGCTGCTGAAGCGGTTGTACAGCTCAGCGGCGATAACACCACACAGGATACCCACGAACTGGTTGCTGATCTTGGCAAACGCGGCAGGAACTTCTTCCAGCGGGATGCTCTTGATCTGGGCAACTGCACCCGGGCTCAGCAGGGTGGTAACGACCAGGAAGCCGACCAGACCTGCCAGCGCAGCAGAACCGTCTTTATCCTTGGACATACCGTAAGCAACACCGACTGCGAACAGTACGGACATGTTATCGATAATGGCTGCACCCGCTTTAATCAGGAAGGCAGCCAGCGCGCTGTCACCACCCCAACCATTCGGGTCAATCCAGTAGCCAACCCCCATCAGGATCGCTGCGGCAGGCAATACCGCTACCGGCACCATCAGGGCACGGCCGATCTTTTGCAAATAACCGAGAATGTTCACGGTTCCTCTCCTTAGTTAATGTTTTTCTAGAAATTAAGTGCTTATCACGTTTGACGCATAAGCCATCAAGGCTTGATTGGCAGTCTAGGGCTTTTATTTCGCTGCGCAAATTAATAAACCAATAATCGTGATCGTTATCACCCAAACAAGATAAAGGTGGTGGATAGATGTGGCTTAGTTCGCAATCTTTATTTACGCTATAAAACAACTTGAATCCGTCTTAGCCCATTGCCACCGCCAAACCGGTAGCAACCCGAAACAGAGGTATCCTTCATGCGCCTGATCCCGTTGAAATCTGCCAGCCAAGTAGGCCTGTGGTCTGCCCGTTACATCGTTGACCGCATCAACGCGTTCAAGCCGACTAGCGATCGCCCTTTCGTGCTGGGCCTGCCCACCGGTGGTACCCCGCTCAATACCTACAAGCGCCTGATCGAGTTGCACAAAGCCGGTGAAGTGAGCTTCCAGAACGTGGTTACCTTCAACATGGACGAGTACGTCGGCCTGCCGGAAGATCACCCGGAGAGCTACCACAGCTTCATGCACAACAACTTCTTCTCTCACATCGACATTCGTCCGGAAAATATCAATATCCTCAACGGCAACGCCGAGGATCTGCTGGCCGAATGCAAGCGTTACGAAGACAAAATCAAGTCCTATGGCAAGATCCAGCTGTTCATGGGCGGCGTGGGCAATGATGGCCACATCGCGTTCAACGAACCGGCCTCTTCGCTTGCTTCCCGCACCCGGATCAAGACCCTGACCGAAGATACCCGCATCGCCAACTCCCGCTTCTTTGGCGGCGACATGGAGCAGGTGCCCAAGCTGGCCCTGACCGTGGGTGTCGGTACCCTGATGGATGCCGAAGAGATCATGATCCTGGTCACCGGGCACGGCAAGGCACTCGCCCTGCAAGCCGCAGTGGAAGGCAGCGTCAACCACATGTGGACCATCTCCACCCTGCAACTGCATCCGAAGGGAATGATGGTGTGCGACGAGCCCTCCACCATGGAGCTCAAGGTCAAGACCGTTCGCTACTTCCAGCAGTTGGAAGCCGCCAACATCGGCCGTCTGTAAGGAGTCGTCATGTACGCATTGACCAACTGCACCCTCTACACCGGCAGCTGCGTGCTGACCGGCTACGGGGTGCTGATCGAGGGCGACCAGATTGTCGCCATCTCTCATCTGGCCGAGCTGCCAGCGGGCATTGAGCTGATTGACCTCAAGGGCGCCAACCTGACCGCCGGTTTTATCGACGTGCAGCTCAACGGCTGTGGCGGGGTGATGTTCAACACCGACATCACCACCGAGACCCTGGCCACCATGCAGGCAGCCAACCTCAAATCCGGTACTACCAGCTTCCTGCCGACCCTGATCACCAGTCCGGATGCCGACATGAAGCAGGCAGTCGCGGTGACGCGCGATTATATGGCGGCCAATCCCAACGAGGTGCTGGGCGTCCATCTGGAAGGGCCTTACACCAATCTCAAACGCAAGGGGATCCACCCTGCTGCGCAAATTCGCCAGCCAGCGGACGAGATGATCGACTTCTTCTGCGCCAACGCGGATGCCATCACCAAGATCACCCTGGCACCGGAGCGCAACGACCCGGTCCATATCCGCCGTCTGGTGGACGCGGGCATTCTGGTCTCGGCCGGTCACACCGCCGCCAGTTACGATCAGGCGATGACGGGCTTTGACAATGGCATCCGCTTTGCCACCCACCTCTACAACGCCATGACTCCGACCCTCAACGGTCGCGAGCCGGGCGTGGTGGGCGCCATCTATGACCGCAAAGATGTCTATGCGGGCATCATCGTCGATGGCCACCATGTGCACTGGGCCAATGTGCGGCTGGCTCACAAGATGCTGGGGGAACGACTGGTGCTGGTCACCGATGCCACCGCAGCGGCTGGTGCGCCAGAAGGCTTTGAGAAATTTGATTTTTGTGGCACCACCGTGTTTTTACGCGATGGTCAGTGTATCGACGAGAATGGTACACTCGGCGGCTCTTCCCTCACCATGATTGAGGGGGTAGAGAATCTGGTCAAGCAGGTCGGATTACCGCTCGATGAAGCACTGAGAATGGCCAGCCTCTACCCTGCCCGCGCCATTGGATGGGACTCACGTCTCGGTAGTATCCAGGTCGGTAAACTAGCCAACCTCACTGTCTTCGATCAGGACTTCACGGTCCAAGGGACCGTGGTTAACGGACACTACACACAACAGTGACATCATGACTGGCGGACAAATAGCAAACGTAGATCTTATCAAGCAGGTCAATTGTGCAGCCGTATATCGGCTCATCGACCTGCAGGGCCCCATCTCTCGGGTCAAAATTGCCGAGTTGAGTCAGCTGGCCCCGGCCAGCGTGACCAAAATAACCCGGCAACTGATCGAGCATGGCCTGATCAAGGAGACCTCTCCGCAAGCCTCCACCGGCGGGCGGCGCGCCATCTCGTTGACCACCATCAAACAGCGCTTTCAGTTTGTCTCCGCCAAGCTGGGCCGCGGCTACCTGCAACTGAGTCTTTATGATCTCGATGGCAAGGAGCTCGACCAGCACGTCATTCAGGTGAGTGAAATCGACCAGCAACCGGTGGTCGACATGCTGCTGCGTGAAATTGGCGCCTTTATCGATGCCAACCGTGAGCGTAGCCGCAACCTGATCAGCATCGCACTGACCATGCCGGGTCTGGTCAACCCGGAATCCGGCATGGTTATCTACACCCCCAAATACCAGATCCGCAATCTGGGGCTGGCGAAGCTGTTGGAAAATCACTTCAACCTCCCCTGCTACGTGGGCAACGACATACGTTCGCTGGCGCTGGCCGAACACTTCTTCGGCGAATCCCGCGACTGTATGGACTCCATTCTGGTCAGCGTCCATCAGGGCACTGGCTCGGGGATCATCACCAAGGGGCAAGTGTTCCTCGGTCAGAACCGCAACGTCGGCGAGATCGGTCACATTCAGGTCGAACCACTCGGCAAACGCTGCCACTGCGGCAACTTCGGCTGCCTCGAGACCATCGCCTCCAACGAAGCCATCGTTGACAAGGTGAAGGAGCTCATCAGCCGCGGCCACCAGAGCGCGTTACAGGAGAAGCACATCACCATCCAGGAGGTGTGCAAGGCCGCCATGGCTGGGGACGAACTGGCTCGCAGCGTGATCGAGAACGTAGGTGAGCATCTGGGACGAGCGGTGGCCATCACGGTTAACCTGTTCAACCCGCAGAAGGTGCTGATCGCTGGCGAAATCACCGCAGCAGAAGAGATCCTGTTCCCGGCCATCCGCCGCTGCGTCGAGCATCAATCTCTGCCAAGTTTCCACCGTGGCCTGCCCATCGTGAAGGCTCGCTTCCAGAACCAGCCGACCTACGGCGGTTTTGCGCTGGTCAAGCGAGCCCTGCTGGAAGGGGATCTGCTGCAGATCATCATGGAACAGCGGTAAGACTACCCCTTGCGAATAACAAAACGGCAGCCAGTGGCTGCCGTTTTCTATTGTGTATTCGCTGGAGGCTTAGTCTGCATGGTGCGTCTCTTGCCCATTCACCCCGCACGGCACGGCTTGAACAGATCCAGCGCACCGTCGTAGACGCGGGTCTGCACGTCCATGATCCCTAACATGGAGTGGAACAGGTTGTCGTGGGAGAAACGCTTGCTGCCCGCCTCCGCTGCCAGACAGCCCATATCCAGCTGGCGATCGGCCTGCAACTGGGGCGAGAACCAGGTCAGCAGCGGCACCCGGGTTTGGTCATCCGGCGCAAACTTGTAGGGGGTGCCGTGCAGATAGAGCCCCATAGCACCGAGGGATTCGCCGTGATCGGAGAGATAGACCAGTCCCACATCGTACTGGCTCTCCAGCGACTTGAGCTTGTCGATCAGCTGCCCCACCACCTTGTCGGTGTAGCGAATGGTGTTGTCATAGGTGTTGACCAGCTCTTCATTGCTGCAGTTTTCGATGTCGCTACGCGGGCAATCCGGCATAAAGGCACGCTCGCTGGCGGGATAACGACGGAAATAGGTCGGGCCATGGCTGCCCATCAGATGAAAGGCCACCAGCTTGTTGCCCTTCATCCCGGCAATCTGCTGATCCAGCCCCTCCAGCAGCACCTCGTCATAGCAAGACTCCCCCTGACAGAGCGCCGGGTAGGATTTGGGGAGGATCTCGATGGTCGGCACATTGCGGCACACCCCTTTGCAACCGCCATCGTTCTCTTTCCACAGCACCGAGACCCCGGCATGCTGCAGCACATCGAGCAGGCCATCACGGGAGCTGGCGAGCTGATCATCGTAGCCGCGGCGGGTGAGGTTGGAGAACATGCAGGGCACCGAGACTGCGGTGGCCGTGCCGCAGGAGCGTACATCCTTGAACGACACCACCCCCTGCTCTTTTTCCGTGAAACTGTTGGTTGCCTTGCCATAACCATTGAGGGAGTAGTTCTGGCTGCGCGCCGTCTCCCCCACCACCAAAAACATCAGGGTCGGCTTGCCTCCCCGGGCCACCACCTTGGCATCGGTCCCCAGATGCTGATAGGGGATCGGGGTGGCAAACAGCACATCCCGCCCATATTTGTAGAGGCCGTGGACATAGTTGGCGGGCACAATCTCTTTGGCCAGCGACTTGTTGTTACGCCCGACCGAGGCGTAATCCTGATAGTAAAGTGCGGCAACTCCCCCGATAAACAGCAGGGAGATGGCCAGTGCACCGGCCCGCAACGCCAGCCCCTGATACCAGCGAGCGGGATAGCGGATCCGCAGTGACCAAAGCACCAGCACGGGCAGCAGCCCGGTCAGCAGAAACCAGAGCGCAACCGAGCCATTCAAATAGGCCCCAGCCTCACCGCTGTTAGTTTCGATTATGTTCTGCATCATGCCGGCATCGAAGATGACGCCGTATTTGAGCATGGCGTAGCTGACGATGGAGCCGCTCAGGATCAGCACGGTGAAAAATGGCTTGAGCAAAAAACGGAACGTAAAAGGGATAAACACGGCATTAAGTGCCGCGATCAATACCAACGGGATCGAGATGGCAAACCCGGCTTTGACATGGGACAAGCCACTGAGCACCGTATAGAAATGCAAAAAGATTGGCCAGTTCAGTACCAGAGCGAAAAAGAGCACCAGCAACAGATTGGTCTGCAGTACACCGAGGGTCACTCGCATAAACAACTCCTACATACCGGCCTACAGAGAGAGGGCGCGGTCAAGCCAACAGAAACGACGGGGCCAGCGTAGGAAGTCAAACTTAAGAGCGAATTAAGAAGGGAAGCACGGTGCTAGTGCGCGCCATCACAGCGTGGGGTAATCACCTCACTCACAATGGATTTTTAGTTGTCTATCCCTTGGATTTTGCTAGCTTGTTGAGTAGGCATTCACGAAATGCAGGTTCACTGATGGCACTGATCCAAGCCTCGATAGAGCAGTTGAGAGTAGGCCACTTTATCCACCTTCCGACCGGCTGGACCAACCATCCGTTCATGTTCAATACGTTCAAAATCAAGGATCAGCAGCAACTCGACATTATCCGTCATCTTGATCTCACCCTGTTAATGGTTGACCCCGACAAGAGCGATCTGCCGATCGAGCCGCTGCTGCGTGGCGATATTCCCGATGCAGGGCCCGATCTTGACGAGTTGGAAGAGCTGATTGCCTCGGGCCCGCCCCCTTTTGACGAGAAAGCCTTTCGCCGATCCATGCGCGCTGCCGACAAGGCCTTTGGCCAGTCCATGAGCGAGCTGCGCGATGCGCTTGGAGCCCTGAACCTCAAACCGGATGAGGGGCTGGCCAATACGGCGCAAATTGTCCGAAACGCCGCTGCCGCCCTCAGTCAACACGAAGGCCCCCTCGGGCTGCACCTTATTCGCAGCCCTCACACCGATATCCTGCTGCAGCACAGCCTCAACGTCGCCTTTATCTCTATGCTGATGGCGCGCGAACTGGGCATGAACCCCATCGAACTGGAGGAGACCGGGCTTGCGGGACTTATCCACGACATCGGCGAGCTTAAAATCCCGAGCCAGATCACCCAAAAGCGCGGAGATCTCAGCAAGGCAGAGCAGAACTTCCTCAATATGCACCCCCAGTACGGGCTGGAGATGCTGACCCATCTCAACGCCTTTGAACCGAAAATCCGTCAGGTCGCCCATCAGCACCACGAGCGGCTCGATGGCAGCGGTTATCCACTGGGGATCAAGGGGGGAGAGATCCCGCCGCTGGCACGGATCATCGGACTGGTGGATTACTACGATGAGCTACTGCACCCCCGCAGCAGCGGCAACCCGGCAGCACCGAGCCAGGCCATCAGCCAGCTCTACAAGCTATCCCAGAAAAAATTCGACCAGAATCTGGTCAAATTGCTGATCAAGGTGCTGGGGGTCTATCCGCCGGGATCTCTGGTGAAACTCTCCGATGAGAGCATCGCGCTGGTGCTCTCCACCGAGCCCACCATGCCCCTCAAGCCGAAGATCCTGCCCTATATCAAGGCCCAGCGCCCGGAAGCGGTACCGATGATCGACCTGCGGGAAGACGAGCGCACCATCACTGCCTTTATCAAACAGGAAGAGCTGGATGAGGGACAACGGCAGTTCTTCAATCTGACCCGCCGCTTCTGCTACTACTTTGCATTCTGAGTTATCCCCAGAAGCTGGGGATAACTCATTGGACAAACCGGAATAATTGCTCGAATCCCTATCCCAAGGTTGCCATCTGACCATGTATAAAAAACGCCCAGCCATGGGGCTGGGCGGAGCATGCCACCTCCGTGTGGCGTATCCAGCGGATACTTCCATGCTCTACCCATCAATATCAACCCGCGGCAGCTTACACAAATATCAATTTAACATGCTGATTTAATATGGTTTTATCCACCTGTTCTGGCAAACTGACGGCCCGTTGCAGCCCTTTTGGCCAACAGAACAAGATCTTGATCACACTTATTCACGGGCTGGTTATTTTTCCACCCGCCTTATGAGGAACGTTTTTTATGCAGTTGGTCCTCTCCTTGCTGCAACAGATGAGCGTCAGCCTGGTGATCGCCTATCTCTTCTCGAAAAGTCCGCTGCTGCGCCCGCTTGCCAACTATTCGGTGAGACTACCTCACAAGATACTGATATACATCATCTTTTCAAGCTTTTGCATCCTCGGCACCTATGTCGGCCTCGATATCGACGATGCCATCGCCAACACCCGAGCGGTCGGCGCCGTGCTCGGAGGGCTGTTGGGGGGCCCGCTGGTGGGATTTCTGGTGGGATTGACCGGTGGCCTGCACCGCTACACGCTGGGAGGATTTACCGATCTCGCCTGCGCCATCTCCACCACCTGCGAGGGGTTGCTCGGAGGAGTGGTGCACTGGCGGCTGATGCGCGCGGGGCGAACGGATGCCCTGTTTCAACCCCGCATCGCCTTCTTTACCACCCTCTATGCCGAGATCATGCAGATGCTGATCATCCTGCTGGTGGCCACCCCGTTCGACAAATCCCTGCTGCTGGTGCGCACCATCGCCACCCCGATGATTTTGGCCAACTCCTGCGGCGCCGCGCTCTTTATCAGCATGATCCGCGACCAGCAGCAGATGTATGAGAAGTTCTCCCGGGTCTTCTCCGCCAAGGCGCTCAACATTGCCAACCGCACCGTGGGGATCATGAGTCAGGGCTTTACGCCGGAGGCGAGCAGCAAGATTGCCCGCATCATTCAGGAAGAGACCGGCGTAGGGGCCGTTGCCATCACGGACACCGAGAAGATCCTCGCCTTTATCGGCACCGGGGAAGATCACCACCTGCCGGGCACCCCCATTGCGTCGGCCATCACCATGAAGGCCATCGCCCGCAACAAGGTGCTGTTTGCCGATGGCAACAGCCAGCCCTATCGCTGCAGCCTTTCGCCCGCTTGCCAGCTGGGCTCGGTGCTGGTGATCCCGCTGCAGGGAGACAAGGGGGTGATCGGCACCATCAAGCTCTACGAACCGAAGAAGCGGCTGTTTCTCAAGATCAACCACACCCTGGGAGAAGGGATTGCCAACCTGCTGTCACAGCAGTTGCTGGCCGGTCGACTGGAGCAGCATCAGCGGCTGCTGGTGCAATCCGAGCTAAAGCTGATCCAGGCGCAGATCAACCCCCACTTCCTGTTCAACACCCTCAATACCATCAGTGCCATCACCCGGCGCGATCCGGACAAGGCGCGGGATCTGCTGCTGCATCTGTCGCTGTTCTTTCGCAAGAACCTCAAGCGCCAGAGCGGCCTTGCCACCCTGCAGGAGGAGCAGGAGCACTGCCAATCCTATCTGGAGATCGAACTGGCCCGTTTTGGCGACCGATTGACGGTGATCAACGAGATCCCGCCCCATCTGGCCAGTTTGCGCCTGCCGAGCTTCACCCTGCAGCCGCTGATCGAGAATGCCATCAAGCACGGCACCTCAACCCTGCTGGAGCAGGGGCGTATTCGCCTCTATACCGAGGAGCAGCCCGCCAGCGTCACTATCCATGTGGAGGATAATGCCGGCACCTGGCAAGCGCGCCCTGCCGGTGACGGTCTTGGCATGACCATCGTCGACCGGCGACTGAAGAGCGCCTTTGGCGAACGCTACGGCGTGACCATTACGTGCGAACCGGAGCAGTGGACCCGGGTGTCGTTCACCATCCCCAAGGAGCAACCATGATCCGCACCCTGATTGTCGATGACGAACATTACGCCCGCGAAGAGCTGAAGCTGCACCTGGCCTGCGATCCCGCCATCGAGATCGTGGGGGAAGCGGCCAACGCCATCGAAGCGCTGCCGCTGATCCAGCGGCTCAGGCCCGACGTGGTGTTCCTCGATATCCAGATGCCCAAGCTGAGCGGGATGGCGCTGGTGGCCATGCTCGACCCCCTGCCCCGCATCGTCTTTGTCACCGCCTTTGACGAGTACGCCATTCAGGCCTTCGAGGAGAATGCCTTCGACTACCTGCTCAAGCCGGTGGAGCCCGCCCGGCTGGCCAAAACCCTCGCCCGCCTCAAGCAGGATATCTCCCCGCAGCCGGTCGAGCGGCTGGCCCCCACCATCGAACACATTCCGGGCTATCTGCACAACCGAGTCAGGCTGCTGCCCATCGCACAGGTGGAGTATGCCTTCTCCGATCTTGGCGGCGTCCATGTGGCCTGTCAGGGGGAGCTGTTCCACACCCAGCTCACCCTCAAATCCCTGGAAGAGAAGAGCCCGCTGCTGCGCTGCCATCGCCAGTATCTGGTCTCCCCCAACGCCATCTTCGAGATCCAGCTGCTGGATAACCAGCTGGCGGAGATCGTCACCCCAAGCGGTGCCCGGGTGCCGGTCAGCCGTCGTTATCTCAAGGAGCTCAAGGATCAACTGGGGCTGGACTGAGCCGTGGAGTGTGCGCCGGATCACAGCCGCCGACCACTCGGCGCGCCATGCCGCCGCTCGGGCCGTTTCACCTGCCAGAGCAGAGCAATAGTTTTAGACTCGTTGCGCAAATCAAAAAATAACAATGCAGGAGCGTAGCAATGATCTGGTTCTTCCTCTGTGTCGGCTTACTTGTCGCCGGCTATTTCATCTATGGCAAGTTCATCGAACGGATATTCGGCCCGAAACCTGAGCTGAAAACCCCCGCCATCACCATGGCTGACGGGGTGGACTATGTCCCCATGTCGGACAAGAAAGTCTATCTGGTGCAACTGCTCAACATCGCTGGCGTCGGCCCCATCTTCGGCCCCATTCTGGGAGCCCTCTACGGCCCGGTCGCCATGCTGTGGATCGTCTTCGGCTGTATCTTCGCTGGCGCGGTGCACGACTACTTCTCCGGCATGCTGTCGGTACGCGCCAAAGGTGCCTCGGTACCGACCGTGGTCGGTGAGCATCTTGGCACGGTCGCCAAGCACTTTATGAACCTGTTCGCCGTGGTGCTGCTGATGCTGGTGGGCGTGGTGTTCGTACTGAGCCCGGCAGGCCTGCTGGCCAACCTCACCTCTACCGATCTGGTCTACTGGATCATGGCGATTTTTGCCTACTACATCCTCGCGACCATTGTCCCCATCGACAAGATCATCGGCCGCTTCTATCCCATTTTCGGCGCCCTACTGGTGTTCATGTCAGTTGGCCTCATCATTGGCCTGATCGTCTCCGGTAAAGGCTTCTACAACACCGGGATGGATTTCTCCAACCTGCACCCGACCGAGCTGCCGCTCTGGCCGCTGCTGTTTATCACCATCGCCTGTGGCGCGGTATCGGGCTTCCACGCCACCCAGTCACCGCTGATGGCGCGTTGCATGCAAAACGAGAAATCCGGCCGTTTCATCTTCTACGGCGCAATGATCGGTGAAGGTGTTATTGCGCTTATCTGGTGCACCCTGGGTCTCTCCTTCTACGACAGCACCGAAGCGCTCAACGCCACCATGGCCAACGGCGGCCCGGCGGCTGTGGTACACGAAGTCTCCACCAGCCTGCTCGGCACAGTGGGCGGCATTCTGGCCATCCTCGGCGTGGTGATCCTGCCCATCACCTCTGGCGATACCGCGTTTCGCAGTGCCCGCCTGATCGTGGCGGACTTCCTGAAGATGACCCAGAAGCCGCTGATGAAGCGTCTGCTGATCGCAATCCCCATGTTCATCCTTGGTTTCATCATCTCCAAGGCCGAGTTCGGGGTGATCTGGCGCTACTTCGGCTGGGCCAACCAGACCACAGCCGTCATCATGCTGTGGGCCGCAGCCGCCTTCCTCATCAAAGAGGGCAAGCTGCACTGGGTCTGCACCATCCCCGCCATGTTCATGACCGCCGTGGTATTCACCTATCTGGCCAACGCCCCCATCGGGTTCGGGCTGGAGATGGGGATCTCCACCATCATAGGTCTGACTGTAACAGCAGCGATTACCGTGGCCTTCCTGGTGAAATTCCGCCAGCCGCTGGTCAGCAGTACCAGTGAAGGGTGATATTGCATGCAAAAATAAAAGAAAAGGCGCCTTATGGCGCCTTTTCTTTAATAATAAAACCACAAACAAAATAACCATTTACTCCCTTCAGCCCTGATACAGCCAAAAGCCTTAAGATTTGGTGCGAATTGACGATAAACATGTGATTATTAGTCACTTTAGACCTTGCTAATACCCATGAACAAGCTGCGCAACAAGCCAGTGGAGGTTATATATGGCCCTTGAATATTTTGCTCTTGGCCTGCTCGTCTTTGTCGGGCTGGTCATTTTTTATGGGGTTATCGTGATCCACGATATTCCTTACGAGATTGCCAAACATCGCGACCATCCTCATCAGGATGCCATTCACGTCGCCGGTTGGGTCAGCCTGTTTACCCTGCATGTGCTGTGGCCATTCCTCTGGATCTGGGCCACTCTCTACCGTCCCGATCGTGGCTGGGGCTTTAGCCAGCGGCTGCAAAAAGATGAAGAGGATTTGGCAGCCCTCAAGCAAGAACTGGCCGATTTGAAGAGCCGTATCAACACTATCGAACAGAGTGAGCAACAGGGGTAAACCATGGACCTGCTATTGATCCTGACCTATACGGCACTGTGCGTAGCCGTATTTAAAATCTTCCGTATCCCGCTCAACAAGTGGACAGTGCCGACCGCAGCACTGGGTGGCATCATCCTCATCGGCACCCTGATCATGCTGATGAACTACAACCACCCCTACTCAGAGATGGCGCGTAATTACTACGTCTCCACCCCGATAGTACCGCTGGTCAAGGGCCGGGTTACCGAAGTCCCGGTGCAGCCAAACCAGCCGGTGAAGAAAGGGGATGTGCTGTTTCGTATCGATGATGAACCGTTCCGCCTGAAAGCGGACAGCCTCACCGCACGACTCGAGTCCAATCGCGAACACCTCAAATCGATCGAGGCGAGACTGCGCTCCGCCAAGCTGGATCGGGATCGCGCCAGAGAACTGATGCAGCGCGGTGTCGGTAAACAGCGTGATCTGGACGTGAGCCAGGCCAATGTGGACGACATCGTAGCCCAGATTGACCAGCAGAAAGCCAACCTGAACGATCTGCAATCCCAACTGCAGGAAGCCAAATATCAGCAGGCCCAAACCGTGGTTTATGCCCCGACAGATGGTCATGTGGTGCAGCTGGCCCTGCGCCCGGGCATGATTGCGACCCCTTTCATGTTCCGTCCGGTGATGACCTTTGTTCACAAGGATGACACCGCCTACGTCGGTTGGTTCTGGCAGAACAGCATGCAGCGCCTCGCTGTCGGTGATGAAGCCGAAGTAGTGATCGACGGTGTGCCCGGCAAGATCTTCAAAGCAACAGTGACCTCGGTGATCCCGGCCATTGCCGCCGGTAACGTGCAAGCCAACGTCGGTCTGCTGGATCAAACCACTGCCGTTCGCCCTGGCCGTCTGCCGGTGCTGATCTCCATCACCGACCCCGAGTGGGCCAAGTATCAGGTGATTGCCGGTGCCAGTGGCCAGGCCGCCATCTATACCGAACATTTCCATCACGTATCCATCATGCGCAAGATCCTGCTGCGCATGGCAAGCTGGATGAACTACATCTTCCCGTTCCATTAATCAGCACAATCCCTCCCAGCGGGCCGGCATCATGCCGGCCCGCTGTTTTTGTGGCAGCAAGATCCCTATAATGGCGCCATCCTGCGCCGCACCATGCCCAAACGCCACACCCTCATGTTCGTTCTCAGACCCTATCAAACCGACGCCGTCAACGCCGTGATCAGCCACTTTCGCAAACACCCGGATCCCGCCGTGGTGGTGCTGCCCACCGGCGCAGGCAAGAGTCTGGTGATCGCCGAACTGGCCCGCAAAGCGCGCGGTCGGGTGCTGGTGCTGGCCCACGTCAAGGAGCTGGTGGAGCAAAACCACGGCAAGTACGAAGCCTGGGGCCTCAAGGCCGACATCTTCGCCGCCGGCCTTGCCCGCAAGGAGGCGAGTGCCCAGGTGGTGTTCGGCTCGGTGCAATCGGTCGCCCGCAATCTGGCGGCCTTCGACAGCGCCTTCTCGCTGCTGATCATCGACGAGTGCCACCGGGTCTCGCTCGATGACGATAGCCAGTACCATCAGGTGTTAGACCACCTCAAAGCAACCAATCCGGCCCTCAAGATCCTCGGTCTCACCGCCACTCCCTATCGGCTCGGGCTGGGCTGGATCTACCGGCGCCACTACCACGGCATGGTCAAGAGTCACGGCGAGCGGCTGTTTGGCGACTGCGTGTTCGAACTGCCCCTGCGTTTCATGGTCAAAAACGGCTATCTGACGCCGCCGCGCATGGTGGATGCCCCCATAGTCCACTACGACTTCAGCAAGCTGGTAGCGCGGGAGAACGGCCTGTTCAGCGAGGCGGATCTCAACGGCGAGCTCAAGCGCCAGCAGCGGGTTACCCCCCATATCTTGAGCCAGGTGCTGGAGTATGCCGCCGACCGGCAAGGGGTGATGATCTTCGCCGCCACCGTCGAGCACGCCCGGGAAATTCAGGGACTGCTGCAGGCCCAATCCCAAAGTGCAACCCTGATCACCGGCGAAACCCCGGGGCCGGAGCGCGATGCCCTTATCAGCGCCTTCAAGGCCCGCGAGATCAAGTTTCTGGTCAACGTGGCGGTGCTCACCACTGGCTTCGATGCCCCCCATGTCGATCTTATCGTGATGCTGCGCCCCACCGAGTCGGTGTCGCTCTATCAGCAGATTGTGGGGCGAGGCCTGCGCCTCTCGCCGGGCAAAGAGGATTGTCTGGTGCTCGATTATGCGGGCAACAACTTCAACCTGTTTGCCCCCGAGGTGGGGGAACCACGGCCCCACGCGGGCACCGAGCCGGTGCAGGTGCCCTGCCCCGCCTGCGGTTTTGCCAACACCTTCTGGGGCAAGACCGACGAGGATGGCAAGGTGATCGAGCACTACGGTCGCCGCTGTCAGGGGCTGTTTGAAGATGACGAAGGCAACCGCGAGGAGTGCGATTACCGCTTTCGCGCCAAGATCTGCCCCGCCTGCGGCGCGGAGAACGACATCGCCGCCCGCCGCTGCCAGAGCTGCGATCAGCTGCTGGTAGACCCTGACGACAAGCTCAAGGAGGCGCTCAATCTCAAGGATTGCATGGTCATTCGCTGCGCGGGACTGACCCTCACCGCCGGGCGCGGCAAACAGGGGGAGCGGCTGGAGGTGACCTACCACGATGAGGATGGGCTGACCCTCAGCGAATACTTCGGTTTTCACTCCGCGGGCGCACAACGCTTGTTTCAACAGCGCTTTGTGCGTCATCATTGGCCCGCCCCAGGGCTGGAGCCCGAATTCACCACCCTGGCGAGCGTGCTGGCCGCGCAAAGCCAGTTCCGTCATCCGGATTTTGTCATCGCCCGCAAATCGGGCCGTTTTTGGCAGATAAAAGAGAAGATTTTTGATTATGACGGCCGCTATCGCACCGCCAACTCGATGGCGTGATGGCGACCGGCATCACAGAATGGATTGCTTTACGACTGTCGATGCTCCATCGACAGGTGAAACAAGGTTGATTTATCAGGACTGGCACCACTGCCAGACCCCTTCGTCACGTTAGAGGATGTTATGCAGCGGCTGTTGATTGGTTTTTGTGCTCTCTTTTCTCTGGCGGCTCAGGCCGCCCCGCTGACGCCCCCTCAGGGTGGCCAGTACGCCATCATAGTGCAGGGCAATAACGGCGTGGAGTTCGCCCGCCATGCCGATCAGATGATCGCTCCCGCCTCCACCATGAAGGTGCTCACCGCACTGGCAGCCCGCCTTGAGCTGGGTGCCGACTTCCGCTTCGCCACCGATATTCAGGCCCAGCCCGGCGCCAAACAGGGTGACACCATCAACGGCGATATCTGGATCAACTTCGTCGGCGACCCCACCCTCTCCCGCATGGACCTGCTGGCCCTGTTCAAACAGCTCGGCGTCACCAGCATCAAGGGCAATGTCTACGTCAATACCGGCGCCTACAATGGCTACGAACGCGGCAACGGCTGGTCGTGGGGGGATCAGACCCTCTGCTTCGCCGCCCCTGTCTCGTCGGTGATCATCGACAAAAACTGCGCCTACGGCACCGTCACCGCCACCCAGATTGGCAAACCTGCCACCGGCAACGTGGCTACTGGCGTGGCCATCGGCATCGGCGCTGACAATGTGGAAGTGATGAGCTACGGCGACATGGCGCGTCAGTTCTGTGCGCTGGAAGTGGACATGGCCAAGGGCAACTTCTACGAGCTCAAGGGCTGCATCACCCCCAACAAGGAGCCGCAGGGGCTGCGGTTTGCCATCCACGACGTGGAAGCCTGGGGCTGGGACAACATCCGCTGGGCGATGAACCGGGCGGGCATCAAGCATGATGGCCTGCTGCGGGTCACCCACAAGGCACCGATCGGTGCCGAGACCCTGGGCACCCACTACTCGGTCTCCCTGCCGGTGATGCTGGCCAAGATGCTGAAGAAATCGGACAACCTCTACGCCGACACCTTCCTCAAAACCGTGGGCCGTCACTACTACAACAAGCCGGGCAGCTATCGCAGCGGCACCATGGCGGTGCGCGCCATCCTGACCAAGAACGGAATCGATCTGGGCAACGCCACCCTGGCCGACGGCTCCGGCCTCTCCGCTCACAATCTCATCAGTGCCCGTCAGATGCTGTCGGTGCTGAACTTTATCCAGAAAAATGACGCAGAGCTTGGCCTGATCAAGCTGCTGCCAAGCTCTCAGGTGGATGGCACCCTGGCGTGGCGCCGCAGCGTCACCGCCCCGATGATGAAGAACAAGGTCCACGCCAAGACGGGGACCATCACCGGAACCTCCAATCTGGCCGGCTTTATCGATACCGCGGGCGGCCAGCGCAAGGCGTTCGTGATGTTCCAGCGTGGCCTGTCCCAAGACCCTGCCACTCATGAGCGCTACCGTGCCAGCAAGGCACCGTGGCCCTGGACTGTATTCGAGAAGGGGGTGCTGGAGGGCATCTATCAGCAGCAACCGATCCAGATTGCCGAGCCGCAGTGATGCCGCAATTGGCCCACTCGGATCAGGGTATCGATAATTTCGGCTTCAAGTCGCCACGAGGCAGGGCTATGCTGTTGCCTGCCTCATATCAACGGCCATACAAAAACGGCTTAAAGAACGGAGAGAAAATATGTTTGCAGTGATTTTTGGTCGCCCGGGTTGCCCCTACTGTGTCCGTGCCGTACAGGTCGCCGAGCAGCTGACCGAGCAGCGCGATGACTTCAAATTCCGCTACGTGGATATCCATGCCGAAGGCATCACCAAAGAAGATCTGGCCAAGAGCGCCGGCAAGCCGGTCAATACCGTGCCGCAGATCTTCCTGGACGAGCAGCACATCGGTGGCTGCACCGATTTCGAAGCCTACGCCAAAGCGAATCTGGGTCTCTACCAGTAATGCCTGCGGGTCATCCCGAGCTGGTTAACCGCCAGCAGCGTATAAAAAAATCCGGCGCCATCAGGCGCCGGATTTTTTATGGGCAACACGCGCACATCATCCCGATCAGGGGGTCACCGACTGGGCAGCAAAGCGCGCAATGATGGGGTTGTGATCCGAACTGTCGGTGGCCGGTGAGCTCACCTCGACCAAATCCAGATTGCGGTAGTAGAGGTGATCGAGCGGACGGCCGAAAGCTGTGCGCCGTAGATCTGGCACCGGCACGGCCTCTTGCAGGCCCAGCTCGTCCACCAATTTGCTTAACCAGAACTGGCGCTTGTCGCTCCAGGTGTTGAAATCACCGGCCAGGATCACCGGCCCCTGATGGCGGCGCACCAAGGCAGTCAAATCGTTGAGCTGCTCGCGGAAGGTGGCCATCCCCAGTTCGAAGTTGACCGCATGGAGGTTGATCACCAGCACGCCGTCAGGGTCGCCCTGCAACGGATAGAGGCTCACCAGCCCGGATTTGGGGATGCGCAGCAAGGGCTCTGGAGAGCGCACGCCACAGACGAACGCCTGCGGGGTCTTGGCCACCGTCATCACCCCGAACGAGACGCCGCCCTGGGTGAAGGCTTGCAGCTGTTGCCACTGGAAATCACCGGCGCGCAGCCAGTCGAGCATCTCGGGACGGGTGGCCGACTCTTGCAGCAGCACCAGATCCTGCCCCTTGGCATAACTGTCCATCCCTTCACGCCAGTTCTTGCGCTGACCCTTGTAGAGATTCCACACCGTCACCCCGAACTCCCGGGGCAGCGCCGTGGTCGCCAGCGCTACCAGTGGCGGACGCTGGCAGTCGATTCCCGGCACAATCCCTTGAGCAGTGACCAGATGATTCTGATCCGGCACCTCAAAACAGCCTACCAACCCCAGGGTCAGCAGGGAGGTGCCAAGAATGCGATAACTATTTTTCATTGGCTAACAACCGCCCGCCTTTGCTTTTTGTTGCGACCATCACAAACGTCATCCGCGCCGACTACGCTGATAGTCCCTATTCCACCCAACCAGAAGGAACCTGGCAATGGCGAGAGAACTTCGGTATTGCGTGACGTTTTATGATCAACAAGGAAATTGTCATCAAGTGGAGCTTGCCACCGTCTATCAGATAAGACGGGACTCTCAATGCGATCTCTGCCTGTTTGACACCCTGCAATACGTGGGGTCGGAAGAGATACTGGAACGCATGATACGGCAAAAAACCGGGCTTGAGCAGGAAATATCCATTATCAATGCCCGGCTGATTTGATCAGACGCTGACCGGAACCGGGCGGGATTTACCGCAGTCGTCGATGGCGACATAGGTAAAGACCCCCTCGGTCACGCAGTAACGCTGGGCATCGTTTTCCCGCAGTACCGGCTTGACCCACACCTCCAGCTTGAGCTTCATGGAGCTGCGGCCAATCTTGATGCAGCGGCCGTAGCAGCAGACCACATCGCCCACCTTGACCGGACTGTGAAACGTCATGCCTTCGACGGATACGGTACAAATACGTCCTTTTGCCAGCTCCTTGGCCATGATGCCCCCACCTATATCCATCTGGGACATGATCCAGCCACCAAAGATGTCGCCATTGGGGTTGGTATCGGCTGGCATTGCCAGGGTTCTCAGCAACAACTCCCCATCGGGGTGACGTTTTGTATCTACCATCATTACCGCCTCTCTCTCATGGATGGCGGCATGATAGGGGGCGATCACCCCCTTGGCAAACCTCAATTGCCCGAGGCGGCGAGCTCGGCAAACCAGTGGGCCGGATCGGGCCAGCGATAGTTGAATCCCATCTGCTGGCAAATCAGCTGACCGTCGATGGGCTGAAATTCACCGGCAGGCTCGATAAAGACCGGCACAGGCAGCCCCTGCTGGCGGGCTGCAAAGGGGTAGAACTGCTCGCGGCGCGGATGCACAGGCGCGCTCAGGTTGAAGACATCCCCGTCCTTACCCCGCTCCAGCAGCAGCATGCAAGCCGCCACCACATCGTCCAGATGAACCAGATTGACCGACTGGGCGCCGCCATCCAGGGTCTTGCCTGCCAGGAAACGACCGGGATGGCGATCCGGGCCATAAAGGCCGGAGGGGCGCACTATCATCACCGCCTTGAAACCGGCCGCCAGCACCGCCTGCTCCGCCGCCAGCATCCGCTCGCCACGGGCATGGCGGGGTTGGGGTTCTTCCCCCTCCTGCTGCCCCGCGCCCCATACCGAGGTGGCGCTGACAAACAATACCCGCCGGGTGCCATTCGCTTTGGCAAGCTGACAGGCCTTTGCCACAGCCTGCGGATAGTCATCGGTCTTGCTGGGCGGCACGCAGATCACCAGACTCTCGCAGGGAATGGGCCACTGCTCTTTGTTATCAGCGGCGGGCATATGGGCAGAAATCATCAGCGGATGGGCAGCGATCCCCTCCCCCTGCAGACGGGCCGCCTTCTCGGCGCTGCTGACCGTCACCGCCACCGGCTTACCTGCCGCCAGCAGAGCACGCGCCAGCGGCAGCCCGAGCCACCCCGCCCCCAGAATGCCGATCGTCCCGGCTACATCTTGCTCTGTCATCGTCCCTTCTCCTGCTTGACGCTATTTGCCCCGCAGCTTACCTGCCTTGGTAGGAAAAGGAAGCCTTGGCCTGCTGATAGACAAATACCGCCAAGACGTCGGTATTTTGTTTCTATTTGTTAGGGATATCGGGAGCCATATTTCTCCCTACATCGCTTCCCTCGCTCGGTCAGCTTGAGGGACAGAAAAAAGTGCAAAAGCTACACTCACAGAACTTAACTCAGAAAATTGTTAGATATTATCTAATATCGGAGGCATACAAATTGCTCTTTTTTCTGCCAACTTCAATATTTCACGTTGCAGGGGCTGCCGACCAGATAATATAACAGACTGCATACAAGCTAAAATAGCTAATCCATTTGCATTTTTGAGCACATCATGAATTAGCTTTACTGGATATCCTTCACTATGCCTTCGAATAGGATGGATGCCTGCATGTACATAAGAGTTTAAAGCTTTCCATGAATGATCTTTAAAACGAGAAAGTGCCTTGAATGCTTCTAGAGGAGCATCCTTTGCTAGTGCTTCCATCATTTGCGACATTTGTGGAATATTTTTAGCTGCTTGCTCTGACTCTAAAGTCAATTCTACACTCAGCTTTGCTAACTGAGTATCTGAAGCACTATATAATAACCAAATGGAACGAACTATCGATTCAAATTGAGACCTATGAACGACAAGAGCAGAAGGTAGGTAGCCAAGTTCTAAAGTCACTCTTATTGAATGCCAATGTTCCAACGATAAGCTACATGCCACATCACTAATAACAACGCGTTCTGAATTTTCAAAAAGTGAACAATCAATGAGCCTATGTAACTCTTCCGATAATTGTTCTGACTGTGCGAATATATCCATATGTCGTCACCCTCCTTTATAAAATTGAATCTAAATATAAACTGCAGACATACTAACAAATACAACTAAAGCAAAGTACTGGATAAATAGTGTCACGCTCTGCCAAAAATAATTTACCAGCATTCGTTTATGATGATAGTTCCGATTTTCTTTTATCTTACTCATTGCTTTGTTCAAAATCAGCTTCATATACCATGGGAATATGTCTTGGAAAGATGAAATACTTTTCATTAAATAAAACTCGGTTTTGATATCCAACCCATTTCTTTCTGCCATTTCTTCGATCTTCTGAACATGCTGCTCATAATCATCTATTATTGGAACTAAACGCTCTCTGACTTCGATTGAACTAGAAATGCTAAGCGAACACAACATTGCATAATATTTTTGAAACAATGAAAACAGTAGCGAGGCAGCTAAACAAGAAAATAAAACTTTAAGTTCTGATTGCTCATAAAAATGAGCCATTTTATCGACATTGGTTACTGATAAACCAGCAACTGCAGCGCTGCCTGCCGCCGCCCAAGTTGATAATTTATCCATAATTGGACTTGTTGAGACCGTTGCCTCAGCTAAAGCACCTACCGAGTCATAATGAGCATTCTCATCAGTGATTGCTTTCCAACTTTCTAAAGATTTCTCTAAATCTGTCATTTACAACGCTCCTATAAATCACAACTACTTATCATAAAGCCTACATAACAATATATGAAATCTTCATACATCCTGCTAAGTCCAGACTAAAACATCAACAACATAATTATCTAATTTAGATGCATCACCACCAAACCGTTAATAACACTAGTCGCTTTTTATACATGAACAATATAACTATCGCACTTGTTTTATAGATAATTAACAGTCTCATTAATACTCAACGCTTATACATCTACAATAAAAAATATATGTGTGTAAACATATATTTACTTTGATGACCAGATAAAAAGCGGGCCAGCGACCCGCTTGGTTATATTTCACTCAACAAATCCTCACACCGGCGGATGGAAATGGCTGGCTTCGCGGGTGGCCATCTCCTCGTAAGTGGCCCACTTCTGCCACGCCACTTGTTGCGCCACCTGCATCAGCCGTTCGGCCTCCTCCGGATGGCTCTGGGCCAGCACCCGATAACGGGTCTCCTCTTGGCGGTATTCAGCGAGGGGAATGGAGGGGCGCAGGCTATCGAGGCTAAAGGGGTTCTGCCCCGCACTGCGCAGCAGCGGGTTGTAGCGCATCAGCGGCCAGTGACCGGAGGCCACGGCACGTTTTTGCTGGGTCAGGCCAAACTCCATATCGATGCCGTGGGCGATGCAGTGGCTGTAGGCGATGATCAGCGACGGGCCCGGATAGGCCTCAGCCTCACGCAACGCTTGCAGCGCCTGCTGCGGGTTGGCACCAAAGGCGATGCGGGCAACATATACGTTGCCGTAGGAGATGGCCTGCAACGCCACATCCTTCTTGGCCAGCGTCTTGCCTCCCGCCGCGAACTTGGCGACGGCACCGAGCGGCGTCGATTTCGACATCTGGCCGCCGGTGTTGGAGTAGACCTCGGTATCCATCACCAGCACGTTCACATCGCGCCCGGAGGCGAGCACGTGATCGAGCCCCGCCGAGCCGATGTCATAGGCCCAGCCATCGCCGCCGACGATCCAGACCGAGCGGCGCACCAGCTGATCGATGAGTGACAACAGCTCGCGAGCCTTGCCGGACTTCACCTCCTCCAACCGCTCACGCACTTGCGCGACCCGGGTGCGCTGGGCGCGGATCTCCGACTCTAGCCGCTGCGGGGCGCTAATCAGGGTATCGACCAATGCCTCTCCCAGCTCCCCCTTCATCGCCTGCAAGGCCGCCACCGCCTGACCGTGATGCTGATCGGCGGTGAGACGAAAACCAAAGCCGAACTCGGCGTTATCCTCGAACAGGGAGTTGGACCAAGCCGGCCCCTTCCCTTCCCCGTTCTTGGCCCACGGCGTGGTCGGCAGGTTACCGCCATAGATGGAGGAGCAGCCGGTGGCGTTGGCCACCAGCATGCGATCGCCAAACAGCTGGGTCAGCAGCTTGAGATACGGGGTCTCGCCACAACCGGCGCAGGCGCCGGAGAACTCGAACAGGGGTTCGAGGAACTGGGCACCGCGCACGGTGGAGAAGTCCACCCGCTCGCGGGCAGGCCAGGGCAGGCTCTCGAACCAGCGCAGCGCCTGCTTCTGGCCCGCCAGATGGGGCGCCTTGTCCAGCATGGTGATGGCGCGCGTACCTTCATGTTCCTCATTAGCCCCGGCCCGTACCGGACAAGCCTGCACACACTGACCGCAGCCGGTGCAATCCTCCGGATAGAGCTGCAAGGTGTAGCGGCTGTCAGGGAAGCCCTTGGCGGTAACGGGCACCGACTGGGCCGCCTCGGGGGCGGTCGCCAGCCAGTCCTGATGGTAGAACTTGGCCCGCAGCGCCGCGTGGGGGCAGACAAAGACACAGTTGCCGCACTGGATGCAGATATCGGAGTGCCAGATGGGGATCTCGCGGGCGATATCGCGCTTCTCGAAACGGCTGGTGGCGGTGGGGTAAGTGCCATCCACCGGCAGCATGGAGACAGGGATCAGATCGCCTCGCCCCGCCAGCATCTCGCCAGTGACCCGCTGGACAAACTCGCTGCCACCCGGTGCCAGTGGCAGCGGATAGTCGCTGATCTGCTCGTCACCGGCCGGGATCACCACCTTGCAGAGGTGAGCCAGGGTATCGTCCACCGCCGCGAAGTTGCGCTCGACCACCTCGGGCCCCTTGCGGGCATAACTCTTCTCGATGCTCTCCTTGATCAGCGCAATGGCCTCATCCCGCGGCAAGACTCCGGCCAGCGCGAAGAAGCAGGTCTGCATGATGGTGTTGATGCGATTGCCCATGCCGTTTTGCTCGGCCACCCGATCCCCATCGATGCAGTAGAGCTGGATATTGAGGGCGCGAATACGGGCGCGCAGCCGCTCGGGCAGCTGGCCCCACACCTTGTCCGCCTCATAGGGAGCATTGAGCAGCAGGGTCGCCCCTTCGGCGGCGTGCTCCAGCAGATCCACCGACTCGACAAAACCCCACTGGTGGCAACCGATAAAGCTCGCCTGCTCGATAAGCCAGGGGGCGTCGATGGGCTCGGGGCCAAAGCGCAGGTGGGAGACGGTGCGCGAGCCCGACTTCTTGGAGTCGTAGACGAAGTAGCCCTGAGCGTGGAAGCCCTCCAGCTCGCCGATGATCTTGATGCTGTTCTTGTTGGCGCCGACCGTGCCGTCGGCACCAAGGCCGAAGAAGAGCGCCCGCACCCGGCTGGCAGGCTCCAGATCGCCGATGGGGTGCCAGGCCAGACTGAGGCCCGACACATCATCGACAATCCCCACGGTAAAGCGGGGGCGCGGCGCATCGGATGCCAGCTCCTCGAACACAGCCGCGCACATGGCGGGGGTGAACTCTTTGGAAGAGAGGCCATAGCGACCGCCACTGAGCCAGGGCAGCCGCTTGATAAGGCCGCGCTGCAAGCCGTCGATAAGGGCACTCTGCACATCCAGCAGCAGCGGCTCGCCACCGGCGCCCGGCTCCTTGGTGCGATCCAGCACAGCAATGCGGCGCACGCTCTGCGGCAGCACATCGAGCAGCGCCTGTACCGGGAAGGGGCGATAGAGGCGAATGACCAGCACCCCGGTCTTGCGATCCTGCCGGTTGAGCCAATCCACGGTCGTGCGGGCGGTGGCCGCCCCCGAGCCCATCAGCACGATCACATCGGTGGCATCGGGCGCACCGTGGTACTCCACCAGCTTGTAGTGGCGGCCGGTCAACTCACCGAGGTTGTCCATGCACTGCTGCACCCGCGCCGGTACCGCCTCGTAGAAGGGGTTGACGCTCTCGCGGGACTGGAAATAGGTATCCGGGTTCTGGGCGGTGCCACGCATCACCGGATGATCCGGGTTGAGGGCCCGCGCACGGTGGGCGCGTACCCAGTCGTTGTCGATAAGGGCGCGAATTTCATCCCGATGCAGGGCAGTGATCTTGTTCACCTCGTGGGAGGTGCGAAAGCCGTCGAAGAAGTGGATAAAGGGCACCCGGCACTGCAGGGTGACGCTGTGGGCAACCAAGGCCAAGTCCTGCGCCTCCTGCACCGAACCGGAAGCGAGCATGGCAAAGCCGGTGCTACGTGCCGCCATCACATCCTGATGGTCGCCAAAAATCGACAGCCCCTGCGCCGCCAGCGAGCGGGCCGCCACATGGAATACCGCCGCGGTCAATTCACCGGCGATCTTGTACATGTTGGGCAGCATCAGCATCAGCCCCTGACTGGCGGTGAAGGTGGTGGCGAGCGCCCCCGCCTGCAGGGCGCCGTGTACCGTACCGGCCGCCCCCCCTTCGCTCTGCATCTCTACGACTGTGGGAATGTTGCCCCACAGGTTGGTCTGCTTCTCATCCGCCCAGGCGTCGGCCAGTTCGGCCATGGTCGAGCTCGGGGTGATGGGGTAGATGGCACACACTTCGCTCAGCTGGTACGCCACCCGGGCCGCGGCTTCGTTGCCGTCAACCATGATCAGTTCATGTTTCATTGGGACTCCTCCGGTTGGCGTAGCTCGATGGCGTGACAGGGGCACTGGTCGTGGCAGGCACCGCAGCCGGTGCAGCGCACGGCATCCACCTGATAGCCCTTGCCCGGCCCCAGCTTGGCGATGGCCTGCTCGGGGCAGCTGCCATAGCAGCCGTCGCACTCGAAGCAGTTGCCGCAGGAGTAGCAGCGCGCCGCCTCGTAGCGGGCGGCCACCTCATCCAGACCGCCGATGATCTCGCCAAAGTCATCCCGCGCCCACGCCGGTTTGACCGGCTGACTGCTGGCCGGGGCGTGGGTCTGGAACCAGAGTTGCAACTGCTCGGGCCCCACCAGCGGGTAGGAGAGCGGTTTGTGGTAGTGGCGACCGCGCAGCCAGGCATCCATATGGCGCGCCGCCTTCTTGCCATGGCCGGTGGCGATGGTAACGGTGCGCTCGGAGGGCACCATGTCGCCGCCCGCAAAGAGACCCGGCACATCCGTCATCAGGTTGCCCGCCACCTGCACCACTCCCTCCTTGTTGACCCGCACGCCGGGAATGCTCTCCAGCACCGAGAGGTCGACCTCCTGACCGAGCGCCAGGATCAGGGAGTCCGCTTCGAGGGTTTCAAACTTGCCGGTGGGCACCGGCTTGCCCTCGGCATCCAGCGCCATCACCTCCACTTCGATGCTGGTGTTGTCGAGCTGGCGAATGCTGCGCAGCCAGTTGATCTTGATCCCCTCCTCTTCGGCCTCGTCGGCTTCAAAGGCGTGGGCGGGCATATGATCCCGGTCGCGGCGGTAGATGATCATCGCCTCTTCCACACCGAGGCGGCGGGCGGTGCGGGCCGCGTCCATGGCGGTGTTGCCGCCGCCATAGATGGCCACCCGCCGTCCCAGTTTGGGGGGCGGCAAGCCCTGCTCTTCGGCCAGACTGGCCTGTTCGAGGAAACTCACCGCATCAAGGATCTTGCCCGCCTCCCGGGCCGGAATATCGACCCGCTTGGCCAGATGGGCACCGATAGCCATAAAGACGGCGTCAAAGCCCCCCTCATCGCGCTCGCGCAGCACATCCTCCACCTTGTGGTTGAGGGTGAGAGTGACACCTGCGGCCACGATGCGGGCCACCTCCCGATCCAGCACATCGCGGGGCAAGCGGTAAGCGGGAATACCAAAGCGCAGCATGCCCCCGGCGAGCGGCCCCGCTTCGCGGATCTCCACCTGATGGCCGAGCCGGTTGAGGTGCCAGGCGCAGGAGAGGCCGGAGGGCCCGGCACCAATCACCAGCACCTTCTTGCCGCTGGCAGGGGCAGGCGGCGCAGGCAGCCAGCCATGGACCAGCGCCTCGTCGCCGAGGAAACGCTCGATGGCATGGATGGAGACGGATTCATCCACCTGACCGCGATTGCAGGCACTCTCGCAGGGGTGATAGCAGACCCGGCCATGAATGGCGGGCAGCGGGTTCTCTTCGATCAAGGTCTGCCAAGCAGCCTCAAAGTTACCCGCCTGCGCCAAAGAGAGCCAGGCCTGGATATTTTCTCCGGCCGGGCAGGCGTGATTGCAGGGTGGCAGGGCCGGCCGCCAAACGGGCAGCCGGGTACGCACCGGGCCTGTTCCCGTTTTCAGGGAGAGATCCGGCTGTGGGGTCATGTCCAGTTGTTTGCTCATACATTGCTTTCTTCTTGTTGGGTAACAGGCCCACTCCGATAGCACTTGATACCGTGTCGCCGAAGCGGACGGTGGCCAGAGAGGGAAGAAGCGAAAGCGTTAGAAACTGGGAACTGAGTCGATAGTGGCGGCTTTTTTGTACTGATTAGCGAATCAGGATCAAAAAATGTTGCACTTTATGGTTCATAGAGACCAGAACGTGACTCAAGTAACATCTTATCCAGCTGACCGCTGGCTTTCAGTTTGGCGAGCCCCCGATTGAAGGTTTTGATCAGCTCGTCAGCGTTGGCGCGCTTGCGGCTGATCAGCAGGTGACCTTCGACTTTCATCACGGGTTTTGAATGGGTTGCGAAGAGATCGACCGTGCTGGCCGGGTAGAACTGACGCAGGGAGTAGTAGCCGACATCGATGTTCTCAAGCGTCAGGTCGGCGCGACCGGAGAGCAGCAGATCGAAGCTCTGGCGCAGCCGGGTGACGAACTGTACCTGTAGTGGCACCTGCGTGATGGCTGCAAAAAAATCTGCATTGTAGGTATAGCCACTGACCGCAGCCAGCTTGCGATCCGCCAGATCCCGATAGCCTTTCCATTCAAGCGGATCTGACTTGAGATAGAACCAGACGTAGGTTTCGCTCAGGATGGGATCGCTGTAGAGATGGGTTTTGCGCCGCTCGCTCGACTCATACCAGTGGACAGTGCCATCCACCACCCCCTCCTCTGACAAGCGAAAGGCCCGCTTCCAGGGCAGAAACTGGAACTTGACGCTCACCCCTTCACTCTTGAACGCCTCGCTCACCACATGGGGGATAAGCCCCTGATATTTCAGTGTCTCGGAGCAGTAAGGCGGATACTCTCCCGTGGTCAGGGTCAGCTCCTGTGCCCAGAGCCCGTGGCAAAAAAGGCTCCCCGCCAGCAACCAGCTTATTTTCATCCCGATACCCTCTTGTTCTGTTTTCCCAACTATAGACCGCCCCCCTGAAAGGATTGCCGGATCGCCAGGGAACCGTTATGTTCCCCTTTTTCCAGGCGAACGCGCCGCGTCACAAGGATACGAAGATGCCCAGGCTAGACAGCATTCACCTCTACCCCATCAAATCGACTGCGGGCATGCCGCTGGCTCGCGCTCGGGTGACCGAAGAGGGACTGGCAGGGGATCGCCGCTACATGGTGGTCAAACCGGACGGCACCTTTATCACCGCCCGCACCCATCCCCAACTGCAGCAGGTCGTCGCTACCCCCATCGAAGGGGGCTTGCAACTGCGCTATCCGGGCTTTGAACCGCTGACCCTGCAAGAGGCCGACTTCAGCCGCGCCCCGCAGGCCACCGGGGTCTGGAGCGACCGCTTCACCGCGCTGCATACCGACCCCAAAGCCGATGGGTGGCTAAGCCGGGTGGCTGGGGAAACGGTGCAACTGCTCTGGCTGGGTGAAACCTCTGATCGTTTTCGCGAAAAGACCGGCACCCGGGTCAGCTTTGCCGACGGTTATCCGCTGCTGCTGATAAGCCAGGCCTCCCTTGAGGATCTCAATCTGCGCTCCGATGCCCTGCACCAGATGAGCCAGTTCCGCACCAATCTGGTAGCAAGCGGCACCCAGCCCTTCGAGGAGGACAGCTGGGTGCGTATCCGCATCGGCGAGGTGGAATTTAAAGTGGTCAAGCCCTGCAGCCGCTGCATCATGACCACGGTGGAAGCGGGCACCGATCGTTTCAACGCCCTGAAAGAGCCGCTGGCCACCCTCACCCGCTACCGCCGTGGCGAGGATGGCGAGGTCTACTTCGGCCAGAATCTGGTGGCCCTGAACGAGGGGTGGATTGAGGCGGGCAGCGAGATCGAGGTGCTGGAGCGCACCCGTCCAGTGGTCTATCCCGCCGCCGCACCGAAAAAGCGCGAGCTGCGCTGCGTGGCCCGCGAACCGCTGGCGCGGGATCTGGAGACCTTCTGGTTCGAGGCGGCCGATGGCGAGCCCCTGCCCGACTACCTGCCGGGCCAGCATCTGCCCATTAGTCTCGATATCAAAAATGAGCGGATCCAACGGCGCTATACCCTGAGCTCCACGCCGGATCACCCGGAACGTTACAGCATCAGCGTCAAGAAGGTGGGGGGGGGCCGCATCTCCCACTGGCTGCACCAACAGTTGCAGGTGGGTGACCGGCTGCTGGCAGCTAATCCCGCAGGCGAGTTTCACTTGGGCCGCGAGCGCAATCTCCTGTTGCTCTCCGCAGGCTCCGGCGTCACCCCCATGCTGGCGATTGCCCACACCCTGGCGCTGCGCGGGGAGCTGGAAGATGCTCACTTTATGCACCTGTGCCGCAGCGAAGCGGACATTCCCGCCGCCAGTGAACTGCACGCCATGGCGCAGCAGGGCATGACGCTCACCCTGATCCTGAGCCAGCCAGATAGCCACTGGCAGGGGCTGCAAGGGCGACTCAATGATGAGCATCTGCGACGGGTCAAAGGGCTGGCCGAAAAAGAGGTCTTTATCTGCGGCCCCCACGGCTTTATGGCCGATGCCGCAGCCAGCGTCGCAGCCCTCGGCGTACCAGCTGCACGGATCAGACAGGAGAGTTTTGGCGGCGCCATTCTCTCGGTGGCCCGCCCCCATCAGGCGGTGCAACTCAAGATCGGGGAGCAGGCATTCACCGGCAACAATCAGGGCACTGTGCTGGATCAGGCCAACAAGCAGGGGGTTGAGCTGCCCTGGAGCTGCCGCGCCGGGATCTGCGGCAGTTGCAAGCAGACGCTGGTCTCGGGCGAGGTAGATCATCCCGATGCCCCCGCCATCACCGCCGCCGAGCGGGCCGAGGGCAAGATCCTCACCTGCTGCGCCGTGCCGCTCACCGACCTTGAGATCTTATGATCTGGTGATCGGGCCGCGTTAACTCACGTCAACTCAGATGGCCGGGGAATTGACCCCGGTCATTTTTTGTCACTTTGTTCGATACGAGCCCTTCCTTTCCTCCTCCCCCACCCGCAAGAGCGCGTTTCCTTCCTATACTCTCAGGGCAAAAAGCCTTGCCAGACATTGACTTGGCGATGCTCCATACGACACTCCCCCATAGGGAAAGGACGCCCACACCATGGAACAGAACAAGCCCGCCTTTCAGCTCAACCTGCTGCTATCCGTCATCACCCTGATCCTGCTGTCACTGGTGTTCTTCGCCTACAGCTGGGCGGGGAAACAGCTGGAAGAGAGCTATCGGCAACAATATGTCTCCTACCTGCTGGCCGATGAGCTGCGCCAATCCTCCGATGATCTGACCCGACTCGGGCGCACCTACGTCATCACCAAGGATCCCGCCTACGAGCAGCAGTACATGCGGATCCTGGCCATTCGCAACGGTGAGCAAGCCAGACCGGATGGCTACAACCGTATCTACTGGGACTTCGTCGCCGCCAACGGTCAGAATCCCCGCCCCGACAGCAATGTTCGCCGTGGCCTGATCGACCTGATGAAGGATGCCGGTTTTACCGAAGGGGAGCTCGCCAAGCTCAACGAGGCCAAAAACAACTCGGATGCGCTGGTCAACACCGAGGTCGCTGCCTTCAAACTGGTGCAGCAGACCGATGGCGACCCGATCGCCAACCAGCAAAAGGCCATCGCCATGATGCATGACAAGGCCTATCACCAGAACAAGGGGCGCATCATGTCCCCCATTGATGACTTCTACGTGATGATGGAGGCGCGCAATCAGGAGGCGGTCGAGAGCGCCATGACCAATACCGACATGCTGCGCTATCTGTTTATCGCCCTCGGCCTGGTGTTGATGTTTTTCCTCTGGCGTACTTATCGCTCCCTGCTCGATCTGGTGGGGACGTCGGTCGAACAGCTCAAAACCGATCTCCATCTGCTCGCCATGGGGGACTTCTCACTGCCTATCAAGGTGCCACAAGGCTCGAAAGAGAGTCTGATCGGCCTGCTCGGCGGCATGCAGAGCACCCTCAAAGGGATCATCGCCAAGGTTTCCCACTCCACCGAAGAGTTGTCCGACTCTGCCGACAGCATCGCCCAGATCGCCGAACAGACAGCGCTGTTCGCCACTTCCCAGCAAAGCAGCACCCAGACCATGGCGGCCGCCATCGAGGAGCTGGTGGTGAGCATCAGCCACCTCTCCGACAACGCGACCCATGCTGACGAGCTGAGCAAGGTCTCTGCCAATACCCTGGAGGAGGGTTCCGGGGTTATCAAGGAGACCCTGGACAGCATCGAAAATATCTCCACCACCGTGGGCGAAGCAGCCAGCACCATCTCCGAGCTCAACGGTCATACCCAGCAGATTTCGGAGATCATCGGGGTGATCCGCAGTATCGCCGATCAGACCAACCTGTTGGCCCTCAACGCCGCCATCGAGGCAGCGCGGGCAGGGGAGCAAGGTCGTGGCTTTGCGGTGGTCGCCGACGAGGTGCGCAATCTGGCCAGCCGCTCTGCCGCCTCAACCCAGCAGATCACCGGGATGATCAGCAAGATCCAGAGCGGGGCCGATGCCTCCATCCGCAGCATGGAAACCACAGTCAACAACGTCTCCCGCGGGGTCAGTCTGGCCAACCAGACCGGTGAGGCGATTTCAAGCATCCGCAGTCACGCCTCTAACCTGACCGGCCTGATGGGGGAGATCAGCCACACCCTGCGCGAACAATCTACCGCCGCCAACGAAGTGGTCTCCACCGTCGGCAACATTACCTCCCTCTCGGAGCAGTCGGGGGATGCCGCCCGCCATGTGTCGCAAGAGGCATCCAAGCTCAAGCAGCTGTCACGCATGCTGCGCCAGGAGATGAGCCACTTCAAACTTTAAAAAACGCTACAAAGCAAAACGGCTGCCCCAAGGCAGCCGTTTCTTTATTCGGGGTTATCCCCTGCAATCCACATCCAGCATCAATCAACCACGCAGAGCGGCGATGCGCTGCTCGATGGGCGGGTGGCTCATGAACAGCTCGCTCATGGAGCGCTTGCCGTTGATGCCAAAGGCCATCATGGAGCCTTCCAGCTGCGGCTCTGCACCGCGGGAAAGACGCTCAAGGGCGGCAATCATCTTGTCGCGACCCGCCAACTTGGCGGCACCTGCATCGGCACGGAACTCGCGCTGACGGCTGAACCACATGACGATCATGGAGGCCAGTACGCCAAACAGCATCTCCAGCACGAATACGGTGATCATGTAGGCAAAGCCGCCGCTGCTGCTGCTCTCTTCACTGTTGTTGGAGCTGAAGAAGTTGCTGATAATACCCGCCACGATGCGAGCGAAGAACATCACGAAGGTGTTCACCACCCCTTGCACCAGGGTCAGGGTCACCATGTCGCCGTTGGCTACGTGGCTCACTTCGTGGGCCAGCACAGCTTCGGCTTCGTCACGGCTCATGCTGTAGAGCAGGCCGGAGGAGACCGCCACCAGCGAATCATCCCGGCGGGCACCGGTCGCAAAGGCGTTCATCTCGGGAGAGTCGTAGATCCCCACTTCCGGCATCTTGATCCCGGCTTCACGGGCCTGACGGGCCACAGTGCTCACCAGCCAGTGCTCGGTCTCGTTACGGGGTTGCTCGATGACCTGGACACCGTAGCTGCGCTTGGCCATCCACTTGGACATCAACAAGGAGATAAAGGAACCCCCAAAACCGAACACGGCACAAAACATCAACAGGCCAGTAATGCTGGACTTGTTGATACCCAGAACCGAGAACAGGATATTGAGTACCACCCCCAGCACCAGCATGACGGCCAGGTTGGTCACCAGGAATAGCATAATTCGCTTCATATAGACTCCTTGTGAAAAATAGGACATGACAGCCGGTCATCCACCTGTTCATGTTAATGGTGGCCATTCTAGATGGATTCGATGAATGTTCGCTGAATGTGCCGTTAAAGTAGCGGAGATATATCGATACGCCCCTGCAAATCGGCCTCAAGCGGATTGTTTATAAACGGAATTTCCCCCAGAAAGGGAGCAGGCAGCAAGCTTCTGAGGGTGTCCAGATTTTCCTGATAATGGCTCATGGAACCATGGAGCCGATTAATTACCCAGCCAGCAACCGGCAGCTGATCATTACGAATGGCGGCAAAGGTGAGCAACGCATGATTTAGGCAGCCCAGCTTGGCCCCCACCACCATGATCACCGCCATGTTTTCCTGTTTTACCCAATCCGATAACAGGTGTTTGCGATCGAGCGGCAGATACCAGCCCCCCGCCCCTTCCACCACCGTCAATTCGGCCCCCGCTTGTTCAATCTTGCGCAACCCCTCGCTCAAGCCCTGCATGGTGATGGGCTGGCGCGCCTCGCTGGCGGCGATGTGGGGGGCAATCGGCGGCTCGTAGGCAAAGGGATTGACCACCTCATAGGGCAGTTGCAGGCTCGCCGCCTCTTGCAGCAACACCGCATCGAGATTGCGCAGCCCGTCCGGGGTGCGGGCACATCCCGCAGAAACCGGCTTGTAGCCAGCACAGTTGATCCCCTGTGCGCTGAATTCTCGCAGCAGGGTACGCGCCACCAGCGTCTTGCCCACATCGGTATCGGTGCCGGTGATAAAGAATGATTTCATACGATTATCTCCTTGGCAGGGCGCCGTTGACTGCCCTGCAGATATTGCAATTCCCGACGCTCAGCGAGGCTTGCTGAGGCGTCCGAGACAGACCCGATAACTGGCGACCAGCCTGCCATCGGGCTGGCGAAACGCTTCATACGCCTGTGCCAGCTGCTGCAATCTGGCGCGACCGCTCAGCCCGGCCGGTGCGGCATTTTGCTGATTGTCGTTAACCTGATTAGCCCCGATCCCCTTGAGATCGCGCAACAGCTGCGGCAATGCCTGATAGGCAAGATCCCAGGTGATACAACGCAGCTCGGGAGCAGATACCCCGGCGGTAGCCAGCGCCTGCTCCAATTGTGGCAGGCTGAGGAAGCGATTGACATGGGCACGACCATCCAGCTGCTGCCAGGCGGCTCGCAACTGCCAGAGCGACTCATCGAGCAGGGTCGAGAAAAAGATCTGGCCGCCCGGTTTGACCACCCGCAGCAGCTCGCCAAAGGCGTGGGCCGGTCGTTCGCACCACTGCAGCGCCAGACTGGAAAAGACCCAGTCGAACGAGTCATTCGCAAAGGGCAGCTGCTCCGCATCGCCGCAGAGCAGGCGGGCACCACTGCCACGCAAGGCGGCCTGTGCCAGCATACCGGGGGCCAGATCCAGCCCCACCAGCTGGTGACAGCGATTCGCCAGCCGGGGCAAGAAAAAACCGGTGCCACAGCCCAGATCCAGCCCGTTGACCGTCAGATCAGTGCCAACCGACCTGTCCGGCATCAATTCGAGCAGCGCCTGACCCACCTCCTGCTGAAAATGGGCGTGGGCATCGTAATGACAGGCGGCAGCACCGAAGCGGCGGGCTAGCTGCGCTTTGTCCACCGACTGGAAGCGCTCATCCATGGTGAGATCCCTCCGAAGTGGCACTGCCCGAACATGGGCCAAGGGCATCGAGCAGGCGCTCCACATCCTGTTCGCGGTGAGCCGCGCTCAAGGTAATACGCAGCCGCGCCGTACCGACCGGCACCGTGGGCGGGCGGATGGCGCTCACCCAGACGCCGCATTCGCGCAGCCGTTCAGCCAGTTGCAGGGCAGCACTGCTCTCCCCCACCAGCAGCGGCTGGATGGGGGTATTGCTTGCACCAAGTTGCCAACCCTGCGCCTTTGCCCCTTGCCGGAAGCGGGCGATCAGCTGACCAAGATGGGCGCGGGACTCATCAGCCGCGCGCACCAGTTCGATACTCTTGCTGACGGCGCAAGCCTGCGCGGCAGGCATATGGGTGCTGTAGACATAGTGGCGGGCAAAGTTGACCAGATACTCCACCAGCTCGCGACTGCCGCCGACAAAGGCGCCAGCGACGCCGAGCGCCTTGCCAAAAGTGCCCATCTGGATATGCACGTTGGCAGGATTTACTCCCTGCGCCGCCAGGGTGCCGCGCCCCTCGGCCCCCAGCACGCCGAGGCCGTGGGCATCGTCGATCATCAGCCAGTTGCCGCTCCGGGCTGCCAGTGTTGCGAGCTCAGCCCAGGGGCACTGATCCCCGTCCATGCTGAACACCCCTTCCGAGACAATCAGCCCGTGATTTGGCTCAAGCAGCCGTTCAAGGGCCGCCATATCGTTATGGCCAAAGCGCTTCATCTTGCAGGGGAGCTGGCTGCCCATCTCCTGCAAGGAGGCGTGGTTGAGTTTGTCCTGCCACAGCAGATGCTCCTTGCCGAGCAGGGCTTTCAGCACCGCCTGATTGGCCGAAAAACCGCAATTGAACAGCAGCACCGCCTCCACCCCGAGCCACTCGGCTAGGGTCTCTTCCAACTGCTGGTGAGCGCGACTGTAACCGGTCACCAGCGGCGAGGCGCCGGAGCCCGTGCCATAGCAGTCAATCCCCGCTTTGAAGGCGGCCTTGATGGCGGGATGATCCGCCAGCCCCAGATAGTCGTTGGCGGAAAAATTGAGGTAGTCGCGCCCCGCTACCCTGAGCCGCCCGCCACTCGCCCCGTCGGTCGCGATGCGGTTGCGCAGCAGGCCAGCCTGCTCGCGCCCGGCCAGCGCAGCGCCCAATGCAAAGGGGCCTGTGACTGCAGGGCCAGTCATGACCGCGCAGCCCCGGCACGGGGGCGGGTTGCGTCATAAAACATCTCGGCGGGCTCGCTCTGGCGACTCACCTCAGCCAGCAGCTCCTCTTCTTGGACCTGATCCGGCTTCTGGGCGCGCTGGGCGGGGCGAATGCCGAGCCGCTTGAACAGCTGCATATCGCTGTTCTCGTCCGGGTTCGGGGTGGTCAGCAGTTTGCAGCCGTAGAAGATGGAGTTGGCCCCCGCCATAAAGCACATCGCCTGCATCTGCTCGTTCATCTTCTCCCGCCCGGCGGAGAGGCGCACATGGGAGGCGGGCATCATGATCCGCGCCACGGCGATGGTGCGGATAAATTCGAACGGGTCGAGGTTCTCTTCGTTCTCCAGCGGCGTCCCTTTCACCTTGACCAGCATGTTGATGGGCACGCTCTCGGGGTGACGGGGCAAGTTGGCCAGCGCCATCAACAGGCCCGCACGGTCTTTGGCCTGTTCGCCCATGCCGACGATGCCGCCGGAGCAGACCTTCATGCCCGCGCCACGCACATGCTCCAGAGTATCTAGCCGGTCCTGATAGGTGCGGGTAGAGATGATCTCGCCGTAGAACTCCGGCGAGGTATCGAGGTTGTGGTTGTAGTAATCGAGCCCTGCGGCGCCAAGACGGGCAGCCTGATCGGCGGTGAGCATGCCCAAGGTCATGCAGGTCTCCATCCCCAGCCCGCGCACCTCCTCAATCATCCGGATGACGTAGGGCATGTCTTTTTCTTTGGGGTTGCGCCAGGCCGCCCCCATGCAGAAACGGGACGAGCCATTGGCCTTGGCCTCGCGGGCCCGCTCCAGCACCTTCTCCACCTCCATCAGCCGCTCGGTCTCGAGTCCGGTGTGGTAGCGGGCGCTCTGGGGGCAGTATTTGCAATCTTCCGGACAAGCGCCGGTCTTGATGGAGAGCAGGGTGCTCACCTGCACTTCGTTCGGGTCGAAATGAGCGCGGTGTACGGTCTGGGCCGCAAACAGCAGATCGTTGAACGGCAGGGCAAACAGGGCCTGAACCTCGGCGAGAGTCCAGTCATGACGAAGGGCGTGACCGCCAGTGGTGAGAGCATTCATACATGGCTTCCGGTTGTTATTAGTGGGATCCTGCGCCCGCATCCCGCGATGGGCGGCCACAAAACCCGCCGCCGGGCCCGCGCGATCAGGGTGATGCGCCGCGCCAAGTGGCTGAAATTGTTGGCTAGTGTAGAGAGCACGCGTAGACTGTCAACACCGACCAGATCAAATAAATTGACAACAGAACAACAAATGACCAATCAAGAATTCGACCTGCACCACATCTGGCACCCCTATACCTCCCTCACTCACCCCCTGCCCTGCTATGAAGTGGCCAGCGCCAAAGGGGTAACCATCACCCTCAGCGATGGCCGTGAACTGGTGGATGGCATGAGCTCCTGGTGGGCTTGCGTGCACGGCTATCAGGTGCCGGAACTGGACGCCGCCGCCACCGCCCAGCTCGGCAAGATGTCCCACGTAATGTTTGGCGGCCTGACCCACGCTCCGGCGGTCGAGCTGTGCCGCAAACTGGTGGAGATCACGCCAGCTAAGCTGGATCGGGTATTTCTGGCAGATTCCGGCTCGGTGGCGGTGGAAGTGGCGCTCAAGATGGCCCAGCAGTACTGGCACAGCAAGGGCACCCCAAAAGTCAAATTTGTCACCCTGCGCGGCGGTTATCACGGCGACACCTTCGGCGCCATGAGCGTCTGTGACCCCGATGGCGGCATGCATGATCTTTATAAAGGCTTCCTGCCGGAGCACCATTTCGCGCCGGCACCGAGCTGCCGCTTCCACGCCGAGTGGGACGAGCAGAGCGTGGTGGAGCTGGCCACGCTCATGGCCGATCATCACCAAGAGATCGCGGCCATCATCCTCGAACCCATAGTGCAGGGTGCAGGCGGCATGCGCTTCTACCATCCCCGCTACCTGCAGTGGGTACGCGCCCTGTGCGACGAGTTCGACGTGCTCTTGATTGCCGATGAGATCGCCACCGGCTTTGGTCGCACCGGCCAGCTGTTTGCCTGCGACTGGGCGGGGATCAGCCCCGACATCATGTGTCTCGGCAAAGCGCTCACCGGCGGCTATCTCACCCTCTCGGCGACCCTGACCACCGAACACGTAGCCCGCACTATCTGTGACGGCAAGGCAGGGGTCTTTATGCACGGCCCCACCTTTATGGGCAATCCGCTGGCCTGCGCGGTGGCCAACGCCTCCATCGATCTGCTGCTGGCTTCCCCGTGGCAGGAGAGAGTGCGCGCTATCGAGCATCAACTGCGTACCGAGCTGGTGGCGCTGACCCTCAACCCGGCGGTGGCAGACGTGCGGGTGCTTGGCGCCATCGGGGTGGTGGAGATGAAAGAGCGGGTGGATGTGGCCCGTATCCAGCGCAAGTTCGTTGAGCTGGGCGCCTGGATCCGGCCGTTTGGCAAGCTGGTCTACCTGATGCCCCCCTTCGTCATCACCCCCGAGGAGCTGCGGGTATTGACCGGCGCAATCAGTCAGGCCATCGCCGAGGGCGAGTTTTAAGGCAAGCGGCGGGCGGCCATTGCAGCCGCCCGTTTGACTACCCGCATTTGATATATAGAGAGGGCAACTTTATCTACTTCAGTGCGGTTTCACTTGCCGTAATGTGAGCAAAACACCAGACCTGAGGCACCAAGAGGGGTAAACTGCTGCGGTTTTACCATCAAGAAAGATTGCTCATGCGCCTCTCCATTGCTGCCAAAATCAACTTTTTCCTGCTCTTCATCTTCTCCATGGTACTGGTCTTCTCCGCAGCCTATCAGGCGGTGCGCGAGCGTGACCTCATCCTGACCCTCATGAAGGAGCAGAGTCGCGAGCAGACCGATGCCTATTTCGATGGCCTCAACATGCTGATGCTGACCGGCAAGATGGAAGCCCGCGATACCCTGCGAGCCAAGTTTCTCGACCACGCCCATGTGGAAGATGCCCGCATCGTGCGCGGTGATGCGGTCAACAAGCAGTACGGACCAGCACGGGCGACCGAACAGGCCAAGGATGAATATGATCGACTGGCGTTAGCGGGAACAGGCAGTATGGCGGTGGTGTATGACGATATGCATAGCCGGCTGGTCGTGACCCGACCGCTGCTGGCCAAAAAAGATCTTCGTGGCACCGACTGCACCAGCTGCCATCTGGTGCCGGAAGACACAGTGCTCGGTGCGGTGCGCTTTGACTACTCCCTCGATTCGCTGTTTACCCGGGTTGAGCAGAACATCCTCACCTCGGCACTCATTCTCACCGCCATCTTCGGGCTGGGACTGCTGCTGACCCTGTGGGTCATCCGCACCTGGATAGTTCGCCCGCTCAATCACCTGACCCGTTCCATCGAGGAGGCCACCGATCTGCACGACTTTGACCACCGGCTGGAAGGAGATGACGACGATGAGATAGGGCGGGTGGCCCTCGCCTACAACCAGATGCTCGACAGCGTGGCACGTCAGCTGGGCAAGCCCCCCAGGCCTGCTGACAAGCACCAAAAAGAGCCTCTGAGTAAGTAATCGATCAGGGGACGTAGTAAAAAAGCAGGCTGGCAATCAGGATCAGCAACAGGATGGCCAGATTGACGTGCATCGAATCCTCTTTGCGCCGGCTGCGCTGCCGCTCCAGCAGTAACACCGTCAGCGTCAGCCCGCAGCTCCCCCAAAGCCAATAGAGTAACCAGGGGGTCAACGCAGGATCCCAATAATCGCGCACCGCGATCCCGCCATAGACCAGAAAACCGTAGGAAATTTCGGGACGGGCATAGTGGTAAAGGGAGAGCAACACAATAAAGCCCCCCCAGCAGAGCACCACCAGCCACTGCAATGCCTTCGTCAGCCAATCAGGTCCATGCCGCCTATCTTTCACACACTGCTCCTTTGCCATGACACCCGGGTTGCGCCAACCATGCTGAAAACCCCACCAGAGTCCGACATTTTTGCTTGTTTATCAAACCCGCGCGGGTAAGATTGACGGCTTAGTCTGCCATGATGGGCCAATGAATGCCCGGCCAGACCCCTAGTGTTGCAAATAGCGCTGCAAGAACAAGCTGGAGACAATATTTCGATGACGCACGCATCCGTAGTAGATGTGCTGACCGGTAAATATGCGGTTGGCACCACCCAAACTGTAAAAGGGTGGATCCGGACTCGCCGTGATTCCAAGGCGGGGATCTCATTTTTGGCCGTATCCGATGGCTCCTGTTTCCATCCGGTACAGGCGGTTGTTCCCAATACCCTAGCCAATTACGAGAATGAAGTGCTGCGTCTGACCACTGCCTGCTCCGTGGAAGTGACCGGCGTGGTTGCCGCCTCTCAGGGCAGCGGCCAGGCTTTTGAACTGCAAGCCACCGACGTGAAGGTTGTCGGCTGGGTCGAAGATCCGGACACCTACCCGATGGCTGCCAAGCGTCACAGCATCGAGTACCTGCGTGAACAGGCTCACCTGCGCCCGCGCACCAACATCGTTGGCGCCGTGACCCGGGTACGCAACAGCCTGGCCCAAGCCATCCACCGCTTCTTCCATGAAGAGGGCTATCTGTGGATTGCGGCCCCGCTCATCACCTCCTCTGACACCGAAGGTGCTGGCGAGATGTTCCGCGTCTCCACCCTGGACATGGAAAACCTGCCGCGCACCGACGCTGGCAAGGTCGATTACGACAAGGACTTCTTCGGCAAGGAGACCTTCCTGACCGTATCCGGCCAGCTCAACGTCGAAACCTATGCCTGTGCCCTCTCCAAGGTCTATACCTTCGGGCCCACCTTCCGCGCCGAAAACTCCAACACCAGCCGCCACCTAGCCGAGTTCTGGATGGTAGAGCCGGAAATTGCCTTCGCCAACCTGGACGACAACGCCGCCCTGGCCGAAGCCATGCTCAAATACGTCTTCAACGCCGTACTGGCTGAGCGTCGCGACGATCTGGAGTTCTTCGCCCAGCACGTAGACAAGGATGCCATCGGTCGTCTGGAGCGTTTCGTCTCCTCCGACTTCGCCCAAATCGACTACACCGATGCCATCGAAGTGCTGAAGAACTGTGGCAAGAAGTTCGAGTTCCCAGTCTCCTGGGGTATCGATCTCTCCTCCGAGCACGAGCGCTATCTGGCCGAAGAGCACTTCAAGTCTCCGGTGGTGGTGAAGAACTACCCGAAAGATATCAAGGCCTTCTACATGCGCCTCAACGACGACGGCAAAACCGTTGCCGCCATGGACGTACTGGCACCGGGGATCGGCGAGATCATCGGTGGAGCCCAGCGTGAGGAGCGCCTTGAGGTGCTGGATGCCCGCATGGCCGAGATGGGCCTGAACAAGGAAGATTACTGGTGGTACCGCGACCTGCGTCGCTTCGGTACCGTACCCCACGCCGGTTTCGGTCTGGGCTTCGAGCGTTTGGTGGTCTATGTGACCGGCATGGGCAACGTCCGCGACGTGATCCCGTTCCCGCGCACGCCGCGTACCGCCGAGTTCTGATCTGCGGCATCTTGCCACTGCATCATAAAAGCCGACCTTGGGGTCGGCTTTTTTATTGTCACCGTTATGGGTGATACTCAGTATCAATCGGCACAAGGAACTGGTCGCCTATGGGATATCGCCTGCTGCTCTCGCTACTGCTGTTCTGCATGCCTGTTCAACTGTGGGCCGAGCCCGTTCGTCTGACCACCCTGGAGTGGCCCCCCTTCACCAGCCAGAGCCTGCCCGATGGCGGTCTTACCGGTCATATCGTCAAGCGCGCCTTTGCCGAGGCTGGGCTGGAGGTGGAGTTCGATTTCTACCCCTGGCAGCGGGCGGTGCGACTGGCTGCCGATCCGGCCCAGCCCTACCGCGGCTATTTCCCCGAGTACCTCTCAGACACCCTGCCCACCCTGTGGCGCAGCTCCCCCAGCGTGGGGGACAGCGTATTGGGCATGGCGCAGCGAGTTGGCCCCCCCATACCATGGCAACGGCTTGCAGATCTCGCCCCCTACCGGATCGGTGTGGTAGAGGGGTATGTCAACACCCGGGAATTTGATGCCCTGATGACCAGCAAACGCCTCAACACCTTCGCCGTCGATGCGGATCTGCTCAACCTACGCAAATTGCAACGCGACCGGCTCGATCTGGCGGTCATCGACCGGGATGTTTTCTACTGGCTGATCCATCACGACCGCAAGCTACAAACGGCCGGATTGCAGTTTCACCCGCAGATCCTCGAGCACAAGAGCCTGCACATCATGTTTCGCCCCGATCAACAGGCGCTGCAGCAGCGGCTGGCGCAGGCCATTGCCAGACTCGATATTGCCAAGCTGAGTGAGGATTATCAGCGTCGCTATCTGCAGCAAGCACCTGCGGCCAAGTGAGCCAAACCGCCGAAGTCCCCGTTTGCAGGCAGAGATGGCCTGAGCACCGGCTTTTTGACCCTCTTCTGTCGCTATTTATCACTTTTTCTTCCCCTCCCCTGCAGCCTTGCTCTCTCTCCTTACCGCCACCATGACGACCTGAAGGCTTGGCTCCGTGTGATACCACACGGCAATTAAATTGATTTTTTTGTTAACAAGAGGTTTTTAAGTGGTTTAATCAAAAATTCATCGAGTTATTGAAGTAACTCAATTTTTTCACTTATGCAGGGGAGCAGAATAGCAACTAACCCTTTTGGGCTAAATAAAACAAACAATGACAATTCATGGTTCAGGCTACCCGCGGCAATATGGGTTGAATCACACGAGGTAATGGAATGATCTTGATGGAATTTTTGGTGGTACTCGGCTGCTTGCTGCTGGGTACCCGCTTTGGTGGCATGGGACTGGGTCTCATCAGTGGTATCGGTCTCTTCCTGCTGACCTTCGTCTTCGGCCTGGTGCCGGGCGAACCGCCAGTGCAGGTGATGCTGACCATTCTGGCGGTGATCGGCTGTGCCGCCACCCTGCAGACTGCCGGTGGCCTCAACCTGATGATGCAGGTGGCCGAGCGTCTGCTGCGCCGTCACCCGCAATACATCACCATTCTGGCACCGCTGACGACCTGGACCCTCACCTTCCTGTGCGGTACCGGCCACGTGGTTTACACCATGTTCCCCATCATCGCTGACATAGCGCTGCAGAAGAACATCCGTCCCGAGCGCCCGATGGCCGTGGCATCCGTTGCCTCCCAGATGGCGATCTGCGCCTCCCCGGTCTCCGTTGCCGTGGTCTCCATGGTCTCCATTCTGGCGGCCGGTCATGGCATCGGTCAGGCTTACGGCCTGCTCGACATCCTGATGATCGCCATCCCCTCCTCCCTGACCGGTGTGATCATGGCTGCCCTGTGGAGCCTGCGTCGCGGTAAGGATCTGGATCAGGACGAAGAGTTCCAGGCCAAGATCAAGGATCCGGAGCAGCGCACCTTCATCTACGGCGGTGGTGAAACCCTGCTCAACACCAAGTTCCCGAAAGAGGCCTACTGGTCTACCTGGATCTTCTTCGCCGCCATCGCTGCCGTGGTATTGCTCGGCGCCAACGAAGGTCTGCGTCCGGTATTCACCATCAAGGACAAGACAGGCCCGCTCTCCATGAACCTGGTGATCCAGATGATGATGCTGATCGCCGGTGCCATCATCCTGATGCGCTGCAAGGTCAAGCCGGGTGAGATCTCCAATGGCCCCGTGTTCAAGGCCGGTATGGTCGCCATCTTCTCCGTGTTCGGGGTTGCCTGGATGAGTGAGACCTTCTTCCAGGCTCACATGCCGCTGCTCAAAGAGACCCTGGCTCACGTGGTACAGGCCCAGCCCTGGACCTACGCCCTGGTGCTGTTCCTGATCTCCAAGCTGGTGAACAGCCAGGCCGCGGCCCTGACAGCCATCGCCCCCATGGGTCTGGCACTGGGCGTAGAGCCGAAACTGCTGATCGCCTTCCTGCCGGCGAGCTACGGCTACTTCGTGCTGCCGACCTACCCAAGCGATCTGGCCTGTATCGGTTTCGACCGCTCCGGCACCACCCGCATCGGCAAGTTCATCATCAACCACAGCTTCATCATTCCGGGGTTGATCGGGGTAAGCAGCTCCTGCGCCCTGGGTTATCTGCTGACCACCATTTTGCTCTAATCGCAGTCGCGTTTATCGCGCCATTGCCAGACAGGCCCCCGCTTCGGGGGCCTGCTCTTTTTCCCCTGACGCCACCTGCGCCTCGATGGCTGGCAGGTGGCACGGCAAGATCATCTGGCCTATCTGGCCGAGCAGCAGGGATAACGGCGCCAAGCTATCTGGCCAGCTCGTTCAGGGGTGCGCGAAAAATCGAGATAAAAAAACGGGAGGCAGCAGCCTCCCGTCTTGTTCTGTTCGCGCCTTTGATGACTCGGCACAACAATAAACTGGCTTATTTCGCCAGCTTGCCCAGCACCCGCTGCAACAGACGGATGCGCGGCTCTATGCTGTCGAGCAGCAGGAATTCCGCTTCCGAGTGGAAGCCGCCGCCCATGGGGCCGAAGCCATCCAGCGACGGCACACCCGCAGCGGCAGTGAAGTTGGCATCCGAGCCGCCACCGGCCTCCAGCCAGTTGAAGGGGATCCCCTCCTCCTTGGCAGCAGCCTCCACCAGCGCCATCAACGCCTCGGTGTCGCCACTCGGGCGCATCGCCGGTTTGAAGGTCTGGCGATCCACCTCGACCCGGCAGCCCACCAGGAAGGGGTTGTTGGCCATAAAGGTGAGTCGATCGTGTACTGCGCGGGCCTCTTCGTTGCTCCAGAAACGCAAATCCACGATCGCCTCGGCAAAGTCCGGCACCACATTCACGCCGGTGCCGCCCTGTACCACCCCCACGTTCATGGTGGTGCCCGTAGTCATGTTGACCTGCTCGTTGATGGCCAGCACCCAGTGCGCCAACTCTGTGATAGCGGAGACCCCTTCGGTGAGGGCCGAACCGGCGTGGGACGCCTTGCCGTGGAAGGTGATGCGGTACTTGGCATTGCCCTTGCGGGCGCTGATAAGATCCCCGTTGGGACGGGCTGCCTCGGCCACCAGCACGCAGCCACTCTGTTTGGCTTTTTTCACCAGCCAATCCTTCGACCAGGGGGAGCCCACCTCCTCGTCGCAGTTGTAGCAGACCAGCACCTTGAGCTTGGCCAGCTGCGCCGGATCCATCTCCTTGAGGGCATACCAGATAGAGAGCAGGCCGCTCTTCATGTCTGAAACACCGGGGCCAAAGGCCTGATTGCCTTCGATTTTCAGCGGTCGCTTGGCCGCCGTCCCCTCGGGAAAGACGGTATCCATGTGGCCGCACAGCATCACGTCGTAGTGATCGGCCCCCGGCGCATTGGTGATCTCGAGGCAAGGGCCGCACTCAGGAGCGAACTGGTGGCGGGTCACCTGCCAGCCGATGGCCTCATATTTCTCGGTCATGATGTCGGCAACTTTCGCCACCCCGGCCGGGGTGCGGGTGCCGCAATCGAGGTTGATGAGCGGGGCCAGATCGGCCAGATAGCTATCGAGGGAAAACGGGCTCTTTACAACTGTCATTATCTTCTCCATGCAACAATCAGCGTTGATGGCCGATCGTCTATTGCAACAATGCGACACAGTGAGAAAAAGGCGGGCAACCATGCCACCCGCCCGACCGGTAAATTCCAAACACCACTACATGAACAGCAGATAGTTAAGCGTCAACGCCGTCACCAGCGCCCCCGCCATGGGCACGCTGGTGCGCTTGACCACGGTAAAGGGCGACACCTTGGCAATCCCCGCACAGGCGATCAGCACAGCCGCGATGGGGGAGATGGTGCGACCAATACTGGAGGCCAGCTGCATCGGCAGCAGCATGGTCACCGCAGGTACACCAAACTTGGCCGCCACTGCCGGTGCCAGGGTCGAGAAGCTGAGGAACGCCGCGTTGCCAGAGCCCATGATGACCGCCGCCACCATGATCAGCGCCACCATCACTAGGGTCATCAGGCCGCTGCCGATACCGGCATTGCTGGCAGAGTGCAGCAGGGTATCGATAGCACCAATGGCCTTGAGGGATTCGGCAAACAGCTCGGCACAAACGATCAGCGCCACCACCGGGCCAAACACCTTGCCCATGCCATCGAGGAAGCTCGACAACCCGGCCATAGCGGTGCGCAGCGAGCGGCTACGCAGCAGCTCGCACAACATGCCGATAAAGACCGACAGCAGCATGGCCACCTCCACGCTCATCTTGATGTCGCTTACCAGCAGCTTGGAGAAGGTCATCATCAGCACAAAGGGGATGATCGGCAGCAGGCCATACCAGGTCGGCGCCTGCACCGCATCAGTACCCTGTTCGTCCAGCTCGGCGTGATCGCCGCGATGCAGCGCCGGATCCCAGCCATCCTTGCGATCGCAGTGACGCTGCCAGAAGAAGTGCAGCACCATGGTCACCAGCAGCATGGGGGCCACCAGCCAGATCTGGTAGTCGACGAAGTAGCTGGTCGGATCCATGCCGGATTGACCGGCGGAGAAGATGGCGTTGGTCTGGGTCGGACCAATTTCGAACGCTTGGGAGGTGGCGATGACGCCACAGGCGGAGGCCGGGCTGATGCCGAGGTTGCGCATCACCGGGTACATGGTGACCATCAACAGCAGGCCAAGGCCGGTGGCGGAGGTGACGAACAGGGAAACGAATACCGCCACCAGATAGCAGATGGAGAGCATCAGGTAGCTGGACTGGATGCCAGCCACCGGTTTGACCGCCACTCGCACCAGCGCCTGGGAGGCACCAATATGGGACATGTAGGTGGCGAAGCCCGCCACCGCCATGATGGTAAGGCCCAGCCCCGCCGCGCGGTAGGAGAAGATCCCCTTGAACACTTCAAACAGGTCGAACAGGGCGAAGCCGGTGCTCTTGTCAGCGGGGAGAATGGGGTGCAGCCCCAGCCAGTAGGCCACCGCAAAAATGGCCATGCCCGCCAGCGCCAGCACCGCCTGCGGGTTGTAATCCTTGATAATGCCGTAGACCACGGCGACCAGAACGAGCAAGACGAATAAAAGTTCCAATATTCACTCCTGATAAATTTATCGAAGAGCGGAATCTAGTGTTCTGACCAGAGATTGCCTTTGATCCCTATCAATAAAGGTGCCTTCACTGGGTACCATCAGCATAATATGTCGGTGATGTAACAAATTTTCGTTGTTTAAACTGCCGGAAAACCTTTATCAACCGCTATCCGGGGATTGTGTGACACGACTCCCCTCTTTTTTGCGTTGGATCAACATATGACAGCGCCGAAGTGGCGAAGATGCGCTTCGACATTTAGCGACCATTTCGCGCCGGAGAGAGTTATGACAAACCAAGCCACCGCAGGTGTCTCGACCTGCGACTACAAGCTGTGGGACATCCTCGTCGAGTCTGCAAAGGAACGCACTACCATTCGTTACTCCAAACTGGCCAAGCTGGCCGGGCTGGAGCAGTGCCAGGATGAACTGCGCACCCTGCTGCAACGCATCCGCATGTACTGCACTGAAAACCACCTGCCGATCCTCTCCACCATAGTGGTGGATGACGTGGGCAAATATACTGGCCTCTCTTCCAGCCTGCCTGATGCACCCTGGGAACGGGCCCGGGTCTTTGACCATGAGTGGACCACCCTGCACTGATTGACGTGTTTGAAGATGCCGACCAAAACGCGCCAACTGGCGCGTTTTGGCTATCTGGCGTTTGCCCCTTATCTTTTTCTCCCGTAATAGCCGCTTTTCTCCCGCAATAACCGCCCCCATCGAGCATACCCACAGCAGTGCTCCTGACCTTGAGCACGAAAGCGCCGTTCAGGTGTGACCAGTTCCGGTAAAACCCGCGAGCCGGACCATCGGCGTTGCCATGGGATTGCCACAATGCCAGAATCGGGCCCTTGCACTGTGTTGATTCGGATTTTCGGGCAGCAGCCCACGGCAGCGCCCACAAGAGAAGGACTCCCCATGGCCACCACCCTCTATGGCATCAAGAACTGCGACACCATCAAGAAAGCCCGCAAGTGGCTGGATGAGGCCGGTATCGACTACCGCTTTCACGACCACCGCGCCGACGGCCTGAACCCGGACGATCTGGACAGCTGGCTGGCACAACTCGGCTGGGAAGCCCTGCTCAACAGTCGTGGCACCACCTTCCGCGCCCTGCCGGATGAGGCCAAACAGGGGCTCGACACCGCTAAAGCGCGCGCCCTGCTGCTGGAACACCCGGCGATGATCAAGCGCCCGCTGCTGGACCGTGACGGCGAACTGACCCTGGGTTTCAAGGCTGATCACTACCAATCCCTCTTCTCTCGTTAAGGACAACTGATGTCGGATGTCATTGCACTGGCCAAGGATCTGATCCGCCGCCCCTCCGTTACCCCCCTCGATGAGGGGTGCCAGACCCTGATGGCGGAGCGCCTCGCCAGGCTCGGGTTCGTCATCGAGCCCATGGTGTTTGAGGACACCACCAACCTCTGGGCCCGCCGTGGCAGCGAGGGGCCGCTGTTCTGCTTCGCCGGTCACACCGACGTGGTGCCTGCCGGGCCGCTGGACAAATGGCACACCCCGCCGTTCGAGCCGACCATCAAGGATGGCGTACTCTACGGGCGCGGCGCCGCCGACATGAAGGGCTCGCTAGCCTCCATGGTGGTAGCAGTCGAGCGCTTCGTGGCCGAGCATCCGGATCACGCAGGGTCGATTGCCTTTCTCATCACCTCAGATGAAGAGGGGCCCTTTATCAATGGCACCACCCGGGTGATCGACACTCTGGAGGCCCGCCACGAGAAGATCCGCTGGTGCATCGTCGGCGAGCCCTCTTCCACCGCCGTGGTCGGGGATGTGGTGAAGAACGGCCGACGCGGCTCCATCACCGGCGATCTGCTGGTGCGCGGAGTGCAGGGTCATGTCGCCTATCCCCATCTGGCGGACAACCCCATTCACAAAGCCGCGCCAGCGCTGGCGGAACTCGCCGCCACCGTGTGGGATGAGGGCAACGCCTACTTCCCCCCCACCAGCTTCCAGATCGCCAATATCTCGGCCGGCACCGGCGCCTCCAACGTCATTCCGGGCGAGCTGCAGGTGCAGTTCAACTTCCGCTTCAGCACCGAACTGACCGACATGGATATCCGTGAGCGGGTCGAAGCGCTGCTGGATAAACACGGCCTCGATTATCAGCTGAGCTGGACCCTCTCCGGCCAGCCATTCCTCACCGACACCGGCGCACTGCTCGATGCCGCCGTGGCGGCCATCGAGGCGGTGAACGGTCAGCGACCGGCCCTGCTCACCACTGGCGGCACCTCGGACGGGCGCTTTATCGCCCCCACTGGCGCCGAGGTGATTGAGCTTGGCCCCGTCAACGCCACCATTCACAAGGTAAACGAGTGCGTGAAGGCGGACGATCTGGATCTGCTGGCCGACATGTACCAAGGGGTGCTCGAGAGATTACTGGCATGACGCAGGAACAACTGCTGGGGCTCGACGAGAGTCACCTAATTCTGGTGGGGCGCGGCCCCCATCGTCTGACCGCCGCCACCGCGGCGGCCTTCAACGACATGCAGGTGGCGGCCGCCTACGAGGGGTTCAACCTGCAGGCGGCCTCCAGCTGGCGCAGCTTCGAGCGCCAGCTCGCCATCTGGAATGGCAAGTGGCGCGGCGAACGGCCACTGCTCGATGCCAACAGCCAGCCCATCGATGCCCTGCAACTAAGCGAGGTAGAGCGGCTGCACGCCATCCTGCGCTGGAGTGCCCTGCCCGGCACCAGCCGTCACCACTGGGGGACCGATCTCGACATCTACGACCCGGACTGCCTGCCCGCCGATACCAAACTGGCGCTGGAGCCGTGGGAGTATGAAGCCGGGGGCTGGTTTGCAGATCTCAGCGAGTGGCTCAGCGATCATATGAGCGACTTCGGTTTCTTCCTGCCCTATGCCAAGCCGGTCGGGGCGGGGAGCGGGGTCGCCTACGAGCCCTGGCATATCAGCTTCTCGCTGGAGTCCGATGAGCAGCGGCTCGATCCCGCAGCACTGGCGCTTTGCCTGCAACAGGCGGATATTGAAGGCAAGTCGACCATATTGGCCAACCTTGATGAAATTTTGGCCCGTTATGTCACCACCTGTCCTGACGAAAGGAAAATCCCATGAATCTCTGGCTATGGATAGGGTTGCCGCTGCTGTTCCTGCTCGGGCTGTTTCTCAATGCCATCAAAGACATGAAACGGCTGGAGAAGCAGTTGCCCAACTACAAGGACAAGATACGCGAAGTGAAGGATGACGAGGACGACTGAATCCCGCCCCATCCCTTGGGGAGCGCCCTTGTGCTCCCCTCTCCCTCTGCTGTGCCGTTTCGCTTTTCCCCGCCCTCTCCTCCCTGCGCATCCTTGAAATCGACGCTCCTTTGACTCCGCTTTCGTTAACCCCGTCACAGTCAGAATATGGCGCGGCCATACTGAAAAAAGGGATGAAAAATGTAAGAAAGTGCAAATTGATGCACAAATAAGCCACACAAGGGGGGCCTAACTGCATATAATGTGCCTACTTTGCACATTACCAGGAAGGAGTTCGCCCTTGGATGCCGCTACCATCAACAGTTTCTTTTTTGTCGCCGCACTGCTAGTGGGTGCCAGCGTCCTGTTGAGCGCCCTCTCTTCCCGCCTCGGTATTCCCATTCTGGTTATCTTCCTCGCCGTCGGCATGCTGGCCGGTGAGGATGGCCCCGGTGGCATCCACTTCGCTGACTACTCCATCGCCTATCTGGTGGGTAACCTGGCGCTCGCCATCATTCTGCTCGACGGCGGCATGCGCACCCGGGTCTCCTCGTTTCGGGTGGCACTCTGGCCTGCACTGTCGCTGGCCACGGTCGGGGTGGCCATCACCACCGGCCTGACCGGTCTGGCCGCCGCCTGGCTGTTTGACCTCAACCTGATGCAGGGAATGCTGATCGGCGCCATCGTCGGCTCCACCGATGCGGCGGCGGTCTTCTCCCTGCTCGGTGGGCGCAGCCTCAACGAACGGGTGAGCGCCACCCTGGAGATCGAATCGGGCAGCAACGATCCCATGGCGGTGTTTCTCACCGTCACCCTGATTGAAGTGCTGGCCACCGCCCAGCAGGGGCTGGATGGTGGCTACCTGTTGCTGCAACTGTTACAGCAGTTTGGCATGGGGGCCGGGATTGGTCTGACCGGTGGCTGGCTGTTGTGGCGACTGATCAACACAGCCAAGCTGGCTGCAGGTCTCTACCCCTTGCTCACCGTCAGCGGTGGCCTGCTGATCTTCGCCCTCACCACGGCAGTAGGTGGCAGCGGCATTCTCGCCATCTACCTCACCGGTCTGCTGCTCGGCAACCTCTCCCTGCGCAGCCGCAGCACCACCTTGTCGGTGCTGGACGGCCTGACCTGGCTCAGCCAAATCGGCATGTTTCTGGTGCTGGGGCTGCTGGCCACCCCGAGTAATCTGCTACCCATCGCCCTGCCCGCGCTGGCGCTGGCGATGTGGATGATCCTGATAGCCCGCCCCATCTCGGTGTGGATCGGCCTGTTGCCGTTCAAGAACTTTGCCCCCCGCGAGCGCTGGTTTATCTCCTGGGTCGGCTTGCGCGGCGCCGTTCCCATCATTCTGGCGGTGTTCCCCATGATGGCGGGGCTGCCCAACGCCCAGCTCTACTTCAACGTCGCCTTCTTCGTGGTGCTGGTTTCGCTGATTTTGCAAGGGAGCTCACTGCCGCTGGCATCAAAACTGGCGCGGGTTGAGGTACCGGCACCGCCCTCGCCCATCAACCGTTCGGGGCTCGAGATCGATCTCGACAGTCAGTGGGAGACCTTCGTCTACCAGCTGGGAGCCGATAAGTGGTGCATCGGCTCGCCACTGCGAGATCTGCAGATGCCCACCGGCACCCGGATCTGCGCCCTGTTTCGTGGCCGCGAACTGCTTCACCCCTCGGGCAGTACCTGCCTGCAGGCCGATGACATCCTCTGCGTGATTGGCCACGAGCGCGATCTCTCCGCCCTCGGCCAACTGTTCAGTCAGGCGCCGGAGCAGGATCTCGGCCCCCGCTTCTTCGGTGACTTCCTGCTGGAAGCGGCGGCGCGGCTGGTGGATCTCGCCCCCCTGTACGGATTGGATGTGAGCGAGGTGGCGGATCAGACACTGGCCGATTTTATTGCCAACCAGTTGGGCGATAATCTGGTGGTCGGTGACAACATCGAATGGCAGGGCCTGATCTGGACCGTGGCCGAAATGGACGAGAGCGTGCCGGGCAAGATCGGGGTGCGCTTTCAGGAAGAGGACCCGGTCTGAGCGACCGTCCCGTATCAAGTCCCCAGCAAGAAGGGAGAAGAGTTATGCCATATCAAAGTTTGCTGTCCGGTTCCCTGCCCCCCGCTGCCAATCTGGGGGTCATTGAAGGCTTTTTTGGCAAGGGATGGAGCTGGCAGGCCCGCGCCCGCTACGCCCAGTGGCTGCCGCGCCACGGTTACGGCTTCTATATCTATGCCCCGAAAGAGGATGGCTATCTGCGCAAGCACTGGGCCCTCCCCTGGCCCGAGCAGCAGCTGGCAGATTTGGCCGAGCTGGCGCGCCAGTGCCGTGCCAACGGGCTCGCCTTCGGGGTGGGCCTGAGCCCCATGGGGGCACACCACGACTACGAGCGCAAGCGCCCGGCGCTGCTCGAAAAAGTGCGCCTTATCGATGAGATGATCCAGCCCGATATTCTGGCGGTGCTGTTTGACGACATGAAGGGTGATACCCCGGATCTGGCCCGTCACCAGCTCACCATCGCCCACGACATCGCGGCCCACAGCAAGGCGACCCGCCTCATCTTCTGCCCCAGCTACTACTCGACCGATCCGGTGCTGGAGAAGGTGTTCGGCGCCATGCCCCCCCGCTATCTGGAAGAGCTTGGCGAGCAACTCGACCGCCGCTTCGAGATCTTCTGGACCGGCCCCAAGGTTTGCTCCAGCGAGTATCCGGCCAGCCACCTCAAGCAGGTGACCGAACTGCTCGGCCGCAAGCCGTTCCTGTGGGACAACTACCCGGTCAACGATGGCAGCAAGGCGAGCAGCTACCTCCATCTGCGCGCCTTCGAGAACCGCCCCGCCGAGCTGGCGGAGCTGGTCTCTGGCCACGCGGTCAACCCGATGAAACAGGCGGCGCTGTCGGCCCTACCCCTCGCCACCCTGCCGATGAGCTACCGGCTCGGCAAGCAGTACGATCCCGACAAGGCGCTGCACGCCGCCCTCAACGCCACCTGCGGCCCGCAGATCTCGGCGATGATCGAAGCCGACCTGCCGCTGTTTCAGGATCTGGGGCTGGCGCAGCTCACCTCCGAGCAGATTGCCGCCCTCAAGGCGCGCTACCTGCCGTTTCGCGACCAATCCTGCGTCGACGAAATCGTGCGCTGGCTGGATGGGGAGTATGTGTTCGACCCCGACTGTCTGACCGATTAACTCACCCTGCGGGGCAGGCTGAGCCAGTCTCGGCTGGCGTGATTGTCGTGATGGGAGTGATGCGCGCAGCCAGTCTGGGCAAGGTGTGCGCACAGCTACGGCAATGAAGAGTTCATAACTGAGAATATCGGGCATAACCCGGGGCCAGGATGGCAGTTAAACAGCCCTGACAAGATGGTTTCAAGGGAGCTTGTATGGATACACATCTGCTTTACCAGAATCTGGCGGTGATCGCTGCCTTCTTGCTGATCTACAGCCTGATCGCGGGGCGCTTCGAGTCAAAACTGGTCAACGGCCCCCTGCTGTTTCTGCTGACCGGCTGGCTGCTGGGGCCGGGCGGGCTGGAGCTGCTATCTCTTTCTATCGACAGCGCCGGCATCAAGCTGCTGGCCGAGCTGACCCTGGTCATAGTGCTGTTCAACGATGCCGCCAACACCAACTGGCAGGTATTGCTGGCCAACCGCCAGCTCCCGATCCGGCTGCTGCTGATTGGCCTGCCCCTCACCCTGCTCTGTGGCGCCCTGTTTGGCCACTGGATTTTCCCCGACCTACCACTGCTAGAGATGGCCATCCTCTCGACCATTCTTGCCCCCACCGATGCGGCGCTGGGCAAGGCGGTGGTGAGCAACCCCGCGGTACCGGCACCGGTGCGCGAAGGGCTCAATCAGGAGAGCGGCCTCAACGACGGCATCTGCGTGCCGGTACTGCTTCTGCTGCTGGCCCTTATCGCCCCCACCGAGCAACACGCAGGCACCGCCACCCTGGCCATCACCCTGATGCTCGAAGAGATCGGCATTGGCCTCTTGGTCGCCTTTGTGCTGACCAGCCTCACCATCCGGCTGTTGAAAATCTCTTATCTCAACGGCTGGCAACTGCCGCTCTGGCGTCAGCTCACCATGCCGGGGCTGGCCCTGCTCTGCTTTGCCCTGGCCCAGACTCTCGGTGGCAGCGGCTTTATCGCCGCCTTTGTCGGCGGCCTCTTTATCGGCCACCGGCTTGGCGAGCACAAGCACGCCTACATGGACAGCTGCGAAGGCTACGGCGACCTGCTCTCCGTGGTGATCTGGATGGTGTTTGGCGCGACCCTGATGCCCATCCTGCCGGAGCTTCTGCAGTGGCAATACTGGCTCTATGCCATTGCCAGTCTCACCCTGCTGCGGATGGTGCCGGTCTGGCTGAGCCTTATCGGCACCGGCCTCAAACCAGAGCTCAAGCTCTTTATCGGCTGGTTCGGGCCACGGGGCCTTGCCAGCATTGTCTTTGCGGTGATGGTGCTGCAAAACCAGCCAGCGTTGATCGGCCAGCGCCCCATCATCGCCACCGTGCTCTGCACCATCATATTGAGCGTCATCCTGCACGGCCTCACCGCCAACCCCTGGGTCGAGCGTTTCAAGCCCCGCTGAGCCAAGCCGCTCCCATAAAAAATGCCACCAAGCGGTGGCATTTTCTTTCGTGGCGCGGGTCACTGACGGCTCTTAACCGAGCGCCAGCCAGACCCCTACCCCCAGCATCAGGGTACCGGCGATGCGGTTCATCAGGGTTACGTTGCCGCTCTTGGCAAGGAAGTGGCGCAGGGTGCGGCCACCGCTGGCGTAGAGCAGCAAGCAGGAGAACTCGATGACCAAAATCAGCGCCACCAGCGCGGTGATCTGCGGCGCCATCGGCTTGTCGGCAGAGATAAACGGCGGCAGCAAGGAGATCATAAAGGCCCACCCCTTGGGGTTGGCGATGGCGGTGACAAACCCCTGCACCGCCAGCCCCATGGGGCTGGTCTGCTGACCGGCCGAGAGATCCGCCGGAATGGCCATCTTCCCTTTGGCCTGCCACATCTGGATGCCGAGCCACACCAGATAGGCGCCCCCCACATATTTGAAGGCGGCGAAGATCCCCGGATAGTTGAGCATGATGGCAGCTACCCCGATCACCGACAGCACCGAGACCAGCCCGACTCCGATCAGCTCCCCCCACATCATGTGTAGAGTACGGCGCACACCCAGGCTCATCCCCAGGGTCATCGACAGGGTCATGCACATGCCGGGGGTCACCGAGACAAAGAAAAAGGTCGGGATAAACAGAGCCAGAATGGCCGGATCGATCCAGCTGGACACAACATACCTCCATCAAAACAGATATCAGATCTTGCCGGACACCATTTTATTAAACAAGAAGAATACGATTAATTTCGATAAATTTTACTAATGTTACCGGTGACATATCTTGTCAGTTTTGTATACTCCTTGGCCGATCAAATTTGAATCAGGAGAATGCATGTCATTGAATAATCTATCAATAAGACTACAAATCCTTATCCCGCTACTGCTTGCCAGTGTATTGATGGTATTAATGATTACCGTCAGCAAACAGGGACTCGACAGCTCCATCAAGGCCATGAATGAAACTACCGATAACGTAATCTCACACAAAGACGATATCGCCAAATTGATTCATGCCACTTATCGATTGCGCACCAGTTCCATTTACGGCCTTTATGACGCAAAGCTGTTTGCCACCCTGCCGGAACAACTCAACAACTCTGAACGAGAAATCAGCACCATTCTGTCACGTCTGGAGATCAGTGGTGCCGAACAGGATAACCGCCAGGTTACCAATGCCCTGCAAGCCTATCTTGGTCATATCCGAACCAATATGGTTCCCCTGCTTGCCCAAAAACATCGTGACGGAATCGATCCTGCCGGCTACGCAGAAGCACGTGTTCGTTTCCGTGAACTGGGAGAACAGCTGATCAAAGAGATTGACAGCATGTCTACCCATATCAACCAGCTGATCGTCGCCGAGATCGCCAGCAAGGATGCAGACTACAAAGCGACCATGCTGCAAGCCATGTTCTTTATGCTGGGATCTCTGATTGCCGCCCTAGTCTGCGGCTGGTGGCTTTCAGGCCATATTGTTCGGCCCATCAGCCAATTGCAATCGGTTATGCGCGCAGTGGCTCAGGGGCGCTTCAACGTGCGTGCTCATGACGAGGGCAATAATGAACTGACCCATCTGGCCAAGGATATTAACCTCACCCTGACCCAGCTCAGTAGCACCATAGAGAACCTGACCGGGATCAGCGATAACGTCGCCTCCGCCGCCACCGAGCTGGCCGCCGTGATGACCCAGTCCGAAGCCAACGCCCAGCAACAACGCAGCGAGATTGAGCAGGTTGCCTCAGCTGTGACCGAACTTTCCAGCACCGCTGACAACGTCAACCAGAACGCAGCCATGGCGGATGATCTGGCACGGGATGCCAATGGCCGGGTCGAACAGGGGCTAACGCTCTTTACCGAAAGCATCGCTGCCAACAGCCGGATGGCGGGCAGTCTGGAAGATGCCGCCGCCATAGTGGCCCAGCTCAAATCCCAGTCCGAGCAGATCGGCAAGGTGATTGAAGTTATTCAGGGGATCTCCGAGCAGACCAACCTGCTGGCGCTCAATGCCGCCATCGAAGCGGCCCGTGCCGGTGAGACGGGCCGTGGCTTTGCGGTCGTGGCCGACGAAGTGAGAATGTTGGCGGCCCGCACCCAGGACTCCACCAAGGAGATCCAGGCCATCATCGAGCGGCTGCAGGGCCAGTCCCAATCCGCCAACAACGGCGTGCAAGAAACCTTGGAGATCCTCAGCCATAACCAGCGCCTGTCGGCTCAGGTGCAGGAGCTTCTAAGCGGTATTACCGGTGCCGTGCGCCAGATCAACGACGCCAACGCCCAGGTAGCCACCGCCGCCGAGGAGCAGTCCTGCGTCACTGCCGACATCAACCGCAACATCACCAATATTCACGAGATCGTAAGCCAGAGCTCCGCCGGCATCAGCCAGAGCGCCAGTGCCAGCAACGAACTCTCGCAGCTCGCCGAGCAGCAACGCAAGCAGCTATCCCAATTCCAGCTGTAAGCGCACAAAGCGAACAAAGCGAACAAGACAAAAAGGCCCGTAAGGGCCTTTCTTGTTGATGGGACAATGGCTTTGTCTCTGTTTTAAACGCCATTTTTTGGCCAATGGCTCCATAGGGGGCTGGGCTGCTCCACCAAATATCGGTATGGTAGAGGCACGTTACTCCCCCTCACGTGAGCACACCATGAGCCTGAGATTCAAGAAACCCGCCTTTATCGCTTTGGGGCTCATCGCCCTCGTTTCCGCCACCTGGCTCGACTTCTACCTGCCGGAGCACACCATTGCCACCATCACTGGTGTCGAGGTGAAGCGCACCGACAAGGATGGCCCCATCAGCCAGAAGAACCCGGCTGATGGCCCCACCTCCGACGTCTACTACATCTATACCGAGCGCCCCGGCGAGAAGATCCGGGTATTCCGCAATGAAGATACCGAGTGGGGCTGGCCCTTCTACTTCAAGTTCAACGCCGCCGATGTGCAGGCCAAAGCCAAGTCGATGGAGTTCGAGAAGCGTCTGGCCATCATCACCTCCTACGGCTGGCGCGTGAACATGTTCTCCCTGTTCCCCAACGTTACCAAGATCGAGAGCACCGAGCCTGATGCCTCCACCTGGAGCTTCTTCCGCTGGTTCTGGTTCGGCCTCTGGGCACTGGTGATGGGCAAAGCGGCCATTGCGACCTGGCGCTACTTCGATCGTCTTGAGGACGAGATATGAGTGAGCCGAGTAAAACCCGCACCAGTTTCTACCGGCGGCTCTACGTGGCCTGGCTGATCAGCCAGGGCACGGATACGGTACCCGCCATCATGGAGGTGACCGGCATGCCGCGCCGCACCGCGCAAGATACCCTGAGCGCGCTGGCCGAGCTCGATATCAACTGCGCCTTCGAGCAGACCGAAGGGGCTCGCCACCTGCAAGGGCACTACCGCATCAGCGACTGGGGCCCCATCAACCCTGCATGGATCAAGGCTCAGCTGCCTCTGATCAAAGAGACGCTGAGCTATCCCTAAGCCGGGAACAGCTCTGCAATAACACTCTGTACTAAATAAATAGAGGGGCCAGCCGACAAGGCTGGCCCCTCTATTTTCCGGCCGCATGTTTCAGGCTGACAGGGGGATAGGGTGATGGCAGCCCTACTCCGGCATGGCCGAATCCTGCAGCTCCTCGTCGGACTCCCCCTTGGTGCAATCGATGATGGATCGTTTGGGATTGTTGGGGTCGCGCAGCAGCAGGGGCGCCAACCCCTCGTCATGCTTCTGCTCGTCACTAAACTCGCTGCCGTAGGCGTTGTGGGTCAACCGGCGGGCGTTGGCGATGGGGGTATCGACAAACAGGGCGTGCACTTCAAAGCTTGCGGCAGGCACGATAAAACCGACCACTGGCAAGCCGTGCAGCTCCTCGTGCACCTTGTACCAGGCAAAGCCGTCGCTCACCTTGTAGGGGGTGTAGTTGGCCAGCTGTAGATTGGCGGCCCTGCCCGTCTCATCTACATAGAGATCGGTAAATTCACAGGTCGCCAGACCCTGCCACATCCGCTCGAATGGCGTCGCACAGCCCGTCAGTTGCAACCCGGCCAGCAGCACCAAGCCTCTCTTCCACATTCCCCGCCCCTTCTTGCAAAAATGAACCGGCGCTCAGTCAAACGCCCGCAGCCGCGTCACCAGCAGATCGATAAAGCCCGGACGATCCAGCCCCAGCAATACCAGCGCATTGGCTGGCTTGCCGGTCAGACCATAACGATCCACCACCGTCATCCCCACTGTATGCTCCCCACTGGTCTCGATATCGACCCGGCACTCGACCCCGTGGAACAACTCGGGAGCCAGCAACCAGGCAATGGTACAGGGGTCGTGGAGCGGCGCGCCAGCAAATCCCCACTTGGGATCCCGGTGGTAAATCATGAAAAAGTCGAGCAGCCCAGCCACACACTGGGCCACCGGATTGGTGATGGCGCGCACCCGCTCGATATCCTCATCCATCACCTGCGCCTCATGGGTCACATCGAGGCCGCACATGGTGATGGGAATACCAGACTTGAACACCATATCGGCCGCTTCCGGATCGACATAAATATTGAATTCCGCCGCCGGGGTCCAGTTGCCCGCCCCTGCGGTGCCCCCCATCAATACGATGCGGGCAATCCTGGGTTTGAGCTCCGGGTGGGCCGCCAACAGCAGGGCGATATTGGTCAGTGGCCCGGTCGGTACCAGGGTCACCGGCTGCGGGCTCTCGCGCAAGCACTTGGCCATCAATTCAACCCCCGTCATGGCCTGCGGCGCAAAGGCGGGATCCGGCAGCTTGGGACCATCGAGCCCCGACTCGCCGTGGACGTTGTCGGCAATAATCAGCTCGCGGGCCAGTGGCTTCGGCGCCCCCGCGGCCACCGGAATATCGTCCCGCCCCAGCAGGGTGAGGATGCGCAGGGCATTGTTGAGGGTCTTATCCGGTGTCTGGTTGCCCGCGCTGGTGGTGACCGCCAGCACCTTAAGTTCAGGGCTGGCCAGCGCCAGAATGAGGGCAATGGCGTCGTCGTGGCCGGGATCACAATCGAGAATAACGGGCAGTTCCATGGAAAGGGTCCTTACAACATAACAGGGAGCCATACCTTAACAAGCAAGCTTCGGATGAACTCGGGAAGGGGTCACAAAACGGGGCCTTGTTGGTGACCAGAAGGGTTTGCACTTCACGCCGTCGCGCGATCAAAGCGGCTCATTATCAAGAGGGTGCATGGCGCAATCCCGTTCATTTCCCGAGACAGCGCACCGCCCATTCGCCCGGCCGCGCCGGTTCGGGTATGATCGCCCCCCGTTTTCAGCCCGTGTGCCCTATGTCCGTTATCGTCGACACCTTTATCGCCCCGCCCTGCAGTGCCGTCATCGAGACGTTGTTTGAAGATGAGCACCTGCTGCTGATCAACAAGCCAAGCGGCCTGCTGAGTCTGTCAGGCAAGAACCCGCAGAACCTCGACTCGGTTCACTATCGACTGGTGCAGGATCACCCCGGCTGCACCCTGGTGCATCGCCTAGATTTTGGTACCTCGGGCATCATGGTGGTGGCCAAAAACAAGACCATCAACGCCCTGCTCTGCCAGCAGTTCAGCCAGCGGGCGGTAAGCAAGGCCTACAGCGCCCTGCTCTGCGGCCATCTGGCTGACGATGAGGGGATGATCGACGCCCCCATTGCCAAGGATCCGGCGATCTTTCCGCTGATGAAGATCTGCGCCGCCAGCGGTAAACCCGCCCGCTCCCGCTATCAGGTGATTGAGCGGCTGGATCAGCAGATGCAAGGCCAGGTTGTGCCACTGACCCGGGTGCGGCTGGTGCCTGAGACCGGCCGCACTCATCAACTGCGCATCCACAGCCAGTTGCTGGGCCACCCCATCCTCGGCTGCGATCTCTATGGCGGTCTGCTGCAACCGGGTTGCGAACAGGCGCCGCGGCTGATGCTGCACGCCAGCGAGCTGGACTTTACTCATCCGGTAAACGGCGAGCCGATGCAGATCCGCTGTGCCGCCCCTTTTTAGAGGCAATGGGTAGAGGCCGTCAGTAGATGGCAATCAGCGCGAGTGCGGCGGGAGCAGTGAAAGGGATGACGGGAGAAGAACAGAGGCAAACGGCGGATAAAGATAGGGGCCGCGCTTTCGCAACGGCCCCCACCCCCCACTCGGTGCTCTTGTAACAAGAGCTCTGCTATCAGATCAGCTTGCGGGCAGCACCCAGTACGATCTTGATGGCATCAGATTCGGTTTTCGCCATGGTCTCGGCGTTCGGGATTTCCTGCTGGGTACGGTTGACGATAACGCCAGCCACCATACCGGCACGCAGGCCCTGGCTGGTGCACATGGTCAGCAGGGTTGCGGATTCCATCTCATAGTTCAGCACGCCCATGGCTTGCCACTCTTTCATGGAACCCTGGAAACGGCTCACTACGCGGCCAGATACGGTGTCGTAACGCTCCTGACCCGGGTAGAAGGTATCGGAAGAGGCGGTCACACCGATGTGCAGCTTGGAGCCCATCTCTTTGGCGGTGTTGACCAGCGCTGTGGTGCAGTCGAAGTCGGCAACAGCCGGGAACTCCATCGGTGCAAAGTGCAGGCTGGCACCGTCAAGGCGCACGGAACCGGTAGTGACGATCACGTCACCCACGTTCAGGTGCGGCTGGATGGCGCCGGTGGTGCCGATACGCAGGAAGGTGTTGATACCCAGCTGGGCCAGCTCTTCTACCGCGATGGAGGTGGACGGGCCACCGATACCGGTAGAGCAGATGATCACGGCCTTACCGTCCATCTCGCCGCGCCAGGAAGTGAATTCACGATGGCTGGCCAGGTGCACCGGGTTATCCAGCATCTCTGCGATGCGCTTGACGCGCTCGGGGTCACCGGGGACGATCGCCAGGGTGGCGCCTTGCAGATCCGCTTTCTTCAAACCCAAGTGAAATACATCAGACATATTGGACTCCTGGTTGCCCCCTGCCAGCATGGTCAGGGCGCAAGTTAAGATGATTCTTTATGATACTTTCAAGCCTTTACCCCCCTCTTTGGGGAGGCGCCAACTATGGTCGAAAGCGCTTTCCAATTCCTTGAAGCGCCTCACACTTCCACGCATTGACAGTGACAAACTCCGCGCAAAACGTTTGCTAACCCAATGAAATAATTGACAAACGTTTTTCTGAAAAGTGAACACTAAGCGGGAAAGTCAAGTCTGGTTCAGCGCTTAATTAACGACTCGTGATCGACCCCGTAAAGTTGTAAACAAGATGCTTTTGTATCCCACCCATGATGGTAACTTAGCCCTCAATTACCACTAAATGGCTAACTATAGGGAGTCCATCATGGCTACATTCAAGTTCTATATTCCTGCAATCAACCTGATGGGTGCCGGTTGTCTGCAAGAGGCTGCCGCCGATATCAAGGGTTACGGCTATCGCAAGGCATTGATCGTGACCGACAAGATCCTCAACCAGATCGGCGTGGTCGCCAAGCTCACCACCCTGCTGGCTGAACATGGTATTGAAAGCGTGGTTTTCGATGAAACCAAGCCGAACCCCACCATGACCAACGTCGAGTCGGGTCTGGCGATGATCAAGGCCAACGGCTGCGACTGCGTCATCTCGCTGGGCGGCGGCTCGCCCCATGACTGCGCCAAGGGCATCGCGCTGGTTGCCGCTAACGGTGGCAGCATCAAGGATTACGAAGGGGTGGATCGCTCCGCCAAGCCGCAACTGCCGCTCATCGCCATCAACACCACCGCCGGTACCGCCTCCGAGATGACCCGCTTCTGCATCATCACCGACGAAGCGCGCCACGTGAAGATGGCCATCATCGACAAGCACGTTACCCCGCTGATGTCGGTCAACGACCCCGAGCTGATGCTGGCCAAGCCGGCCGGCCTCACCGCCGCCACCGGTATGGATGCCCTGACCCACGCCATCGAAGCCTATGTCTCCACCATCGCCACCCCGGTGACCGATGCCAGCGCCGTGATGGCCATCGAGCTGATCGCCAAGCACCTGCGCACCGCCGTTCATCAGGGCGATGATCTGCACGCCCGCGAGCAGATGGCCTATGCCCAGTTCCTGGCTGGCATGGCCTTCAACAACGCAAGCCTGGGTTACGTACACGCCATGGCCCACCAGCTGGGCGGTTTCTACGATCTGCCCCACGGTGTCTGCAACGCCGTGCTGCTGCCCCACGTTCAGGCTTACAACGCCCAGGTGAGCGCCGCCCGCCTGAAAGAGGTGGCCCGCTACATGGGTGTGGACGTGAGCGCCATGAACGATGAGCAGGGTGCCGCCGCCGCCATTGCCGCCATCAAGCAGCTGGCGCTGGATGTGAAGATCCCGGCCGGTCTGGAGCAGCTCGGCGTCAAAGCCGATGACTTCGATACCCTGGCCAGCAACGCCCTGAAAGATGCCTGCGGCTTCACCAACCCGAAACAGGCGAGCCACGAAGAGATCGTCGCCATCTTCCGCGCCGCCATGTAATGGTTGCCTGATTGCCGATAAGGGTCGCACTGCGGCCCTTTTTATTGGCTGATGGATCAATGGCTTTTTACTTCCGTGGAGGGAGTCGGTATGATTTGCCGAGCCAAAAAGACTGTATGGATGATCTGAACTCGATATGCGGATGAAACACCTGATTGCCGCGGCTTTGACCGCCCTCACCCTCTCCGGTTGCAGCCTGGTCTATCGCATTGATATTCCCCAGGGCAACTACGTGGAACAAAAACAGGTCGACAAACTGCGCCAGGGGATGACCCGCGAGCAGGTCAGCTATGTGCTGGGCAGCCCCATGCTGCGCGACGGCTTTGACCCCAACAGCTGGTACTACCTCTATGAATTCCAGCCGGGCCACGGCGACAAGGAGCGTAAAGAGCTCACCGTGACCTTTGCCAATGAGCGGCTCACCACGGTGACGGGTGACTTCCCGCTGCCAGCGGCCTTCAATACCCCGCTCTGATATTCCGCAAAACCGGCCTCGCGCCGGTTTTGTTTTATCCAGCCCTCGCTATTTATCCTGCCCGTTATCTTGTCAGACGATGCGATGTCATCTCCCCCCATTGCAGCGGCTCGCAAATTGACTGATGCTGATGAGCAGCCACCATGGCATCAACACCATCGAATGACACAGGGAGAAACCCCATGAGCCGGATCCTGATTGCCGGAGCCAGCGGCCTTATCGGCCGCGAACTGCTGCAGCAACTGCCTGCCGAACATGAACTGACCCTGCTCTGTCGCAAGCCGGGCAAGGAGGCGCACAATTGGCTACCGGTCAATTTTGATGATCTGGCCAGCGTCACCCTCTCCCGCCCGGTCGATATCGCCTTCTGTGCCCTCGGTACCACCCGCAAGGAGGCGGGCTCTGCCGAGGCATTTCGCCGGGTCGACCTTGACTATGTGCTCGCCTTTGCCGAGCTGGCCCGCCGCCACGGTTGTCAACGGCTGATCGTGGTCTCGAGCATGGGAGCCAGCGCAGGCTCACCGGCCCTCTATCCGCGCACCAAGGGGGAGATGGAGCAGGCCCTGCTGGCCCAATCCTGGCCACGGCTCGCCATCGTGCGGCCCGCCATGTTGCTGGGGGATCGCCAGCCACCGCGCCTCTCCGAGCAGATCTTTCAGACCATCTACCCGCTGTTTCGGCCGCTGCTGGTGGGCAAGCTCGCCCGCTGGCGCGCCATCGAGGCCCAGCAGGTAGCCCGCGCCATGATCGCCCTCTCGAAACTGCCCGCCGGGTGCGAGATTGTCGAGAACGAGCAGTTGCTGGCCCTCTGAACCCGATCTTTTCCACCGCTTTTGCATACAGCCGTTAAAACAAAGGGCAAGCCAGCTGGCTTAATGCCAGTCAGTTAAGCCTGACTGGCATTGTTTTTATTGGTTTTTTTAACTCCATACTTCTGTGGTCTCGGCTTCACGCAGCGGGGATAACTTCGCTCCCTTCGGGCCGGTAATACAAACTGCCC
>NZ_FKKY02000179.1:0-433 GCF_900079845.1 Aeromonas sp. EERV15
GAGTCCGAGCTGCTCCGCGGCTCCTTCTTCACCCACCACTGGAACGCCGGCCTGCGCGGCGCCGCCGAGGCGGCCGGCGTGGAGATCGTCACCGGCGTGCGCGCGACGCAGGTCGCCGTCGAGGGCGACGCCGTCTCCTTCGTCGAGCTCGCGAACGGCGACCGCATCGACGCCCGCGCCGTGGTCGTCGCCGCGAGCCCGCGCGCCGCGGCCTCGCTCGTGCCCGGGAGCCCGGCGCTCGCCGCGCACGCCGAGCGCGCCGTCCCGGTCCGCGCCGCGTGCCTCGACCTCGCCCTGTCGAGGCTCCCCCGCCCGGAGGTCCGCGTCGTGCTCGGCGTCGACCGCCCCCTTTACCTGGTGCTCCACTCGGCGTCCGCGCGCCTCGCTCCGGAGGGCGGCGCCGTGCTCCACGCCGCCCAGTACGCCCCCGAGC
>NZ_FKKY02000061.1:0-591 GCF_900079845.1 Aeromonas sp. EERV15
CCTGCGCAAGTGCGCGGCCGCGCTGGTTTCAGGGCCGTCATGACGGCGATGCGCGCCAAGCGAACGGTCTCGGCCCCTCGTGGAGCCCCCAGCGCGGCCGCTCCGACGGTCGCTGCTCCGCGTGCGGCGCCGGAGCGTGCCCATGTGCTCGACGTCCCGTTCGCGATGCGCGCGGTCGCGTCCGCGAGCGGCGCGCGCTGGGACGCGGAGCACGGCGTGTTCGTCGCTCGCGCAGAGACGCTCCCGCCGGCCCTCGCGCCGTTCCGCGCCGCGCCGTACTCGTGGGAGCGGCGCATCGAGCGCGAGCTCAACGACGACCCAGCGCCCGCGCCGGCCGCCCCCGCGGGGGCGATCGTCCTCCGCCCGCACCAGCTGGACGGCGTGCGGGCCATCGCCGCCGCGAAGGCGGAAAGGCGCGCCGGGTTCCTCCTCGCCGACGACGTCGGCCTCGGCAAGACGATCACCGCCTGGGCCGCGGTCCTCCGGATGCCGGACGTCGCGACGGTGCTGATCGTTTGCCCGCTCGCCGTCGTCGCGCACTGGCGCCGTACGGTTCAGGCGATGGGCGACGCAGGCAAAGAGATCGTGATC
>NZ_FKKY02000180.1:0-432 GCF_900079845.1 Aeromonas sp. EERV15
GTACGCCTGCGTCTGCGGATCGCGGACATATCCCCCCTGCGTCGCGGTGGCGAGCCGCGTCAGGCAAGCGTTCTCCGCATACGTGAGATCGAGCGACCGCACGAGGCACGGCGCCTCGCCGAGCTCGGGCATATGGTGATACATCAGCACGCGACGGCAGAGCCGGTACGTGCGGATCTCGAAACCGGCGCGGTACACGGAGAACGGGTCCTGACGGACTGGCCACGGGGCGCTCCCCACCGGCGTGGGTTCCGCGGCATCGTGCTCTCCGTAATCGAAGACGACCTCGAACAGGCTGCTCCCCGCGTCGCCCGGCACGGTGTTCCCGTAACGGACGCGCTTGAGATAGCGGTTCGCGACGCCCGCGCGGCCCGCGTGGCGGTGGCTCTCCGCCGCCTCATCGCGTGCCACGCCCGTCAGGTCCTCCGCCTT
>NZ_FKKY02000181.1:0-432 GCF_900079845.1 Aeromonas sp. EERV15
TCACCTCGGACGCGATCCTCGTCCACCGACGCGTCAACCTCTCGGTGGCGGTCGCCGTCTCCGAGGGCCTCGTCACGCCGGTGGTGCGCAACGTGGACCGCAAGCAGGTGCTCGAGATCGCCGCCGAGGTGCGCGCGCTAGCAGGCCGCGCCAAGGCGAAGAAGCTGCGGCCCGAGGAGATGGCGAACGGCACGTTCTCGATCTCGAACCTCGGCATGTACGGGATCGACAACTTCGGCGCGGTCATCAACCCGCCCGAGGGCGCGATCCTCGCCGTGGGCCAGGTCCGCCGCGAGCCTGTCGTGCGCGGCGAGCAGGTCGTGCCGGGCCGGCGCATGGGCATGACGCTCTCCTGCGATCACCGCGTCGTCGACGGCGCGGTCGGCGCGACCTTCCTCAAGGTGCTGCTCCAGCTCCTCGAGCACCCGACGC
>NZ_FKKY02000188.1:0-430 GCF_900079845.1 Aeromonas sp. EERV15
CGTGGATGAACATCGCCTCGCAGCCGGTCGTCTTCACGACGACGTCGTAGCGGAGCGCGTGGAAGAGCGCGGCCTTGAGCCGCTCCGAGCCGCTCTTGCCCCGCGTCCCCCAGCCGCCGATCGTGAGCGGGATGCCCCGCCGGGCGCGCTCGATCTGCGTCATGATCCACGCGGCCCGCAGCACCATGTACGCGAGGATGAGGAACACGATCCACGCGAGCTGCGTCGGGACGTTGCCCGCCGGCGACACGAGGTACGAGAAGAAGCTGTCGATCCAGACCGGCGCCGACGGGCCGGCGAGCCAGTCACGGCCGATCTGGAGCGCCGAGGGCAGCGCGACGGCGAGGAACTTGCTCGGCAGGTGCGGCTCGATCGCGTATTGCCGGCAGCCGACGTCGCCGCCGGTGTCGCCGAGCGAGCCGGTGAAGCC
>NZ_FKKY02000193.1:0-318 GCF_900079845.1 Aeromonas sp. EERV15
TGATTATATCGAAATGTTTTACAACCCAATCAGGCGCCATGGTTCCAATGATGGGCTGTCACCGGTAGAGTTTGAAAAGCAGTTCAATGTTCAACAACAGAGTGTCTAGAAAACTAGGGGCGATTCATAAATAATAGAATGTGTTTTTCTAGACAGACTGATCAAAATATCCATATCGTCATGATGAACTGCTAAATAACTGTTCCGAATAGTAGATCACTGGAGGAAGGGAACTCAGTCCAGTTTGTGCGATCTGATTAGTCGCCAAACAAAACAAGCCACACCCAAAGGACTGAGTTGATGCCTATCCTACCACCC
>NZ_FKKY02000096.1:0-487 GCF_900079845.1 Aeromonas sp. EERV15
CGAGGGCCGAGGCTGCTCCATGTCGAGCAGCCGTGTCGCGGTCACCTCCGTGTCCGTCTCGGCCGCGTCCTTGGACACCACGAACAGCGGCCGCACCACGCGAAGCCGGTAATACGAGGCTCGCCGATAGCCCAGACGCCAGCTGATCTCGGCGCCGATCTGGATCGCCTACTGTGGCAGAGGCGATGGCGTGAGCACGAGCGTCTCGACCGGCAGGTGCTCGGGCAGGATGCGACGGCCATGGGGCGTCATCGTGCGTTGCTTCGCCCCTCGTCTGCCGCCCCCTTGCGGCGAGGAGGGCTCCGAGCTCGCATCCGATGCCGCGAGCCCGAGCAGCGCCTGAGAAAACGGCTCGAACACGAGCTGGATCTGACGCGGGTCGACCCGCTCGCGAGGGGTCTTGGCGTCGTACTTCAGCAGCTCGAGCTGCTGGTGGAGCCACTCCGCGCGGCTCTTGTACTCGTCGCGCTCGGCCGTCATCCGCGCG
>NZ_FKKY02000195.1:0-276 GCF_900079845.1 Aeromonas sp. EERV15
GGGCACTCACAGCATCGAGCATCAAAATTAATTTTTGATTTTCAATGTCTGGTGAAGTGACCAAGACGATTTCTTAGCAATAAGAAGTCGAACAGTTTATTTCAGCAATTCATTGAGCCGCTGAATGCTTGTTACTTCGGTAACAGCACGACGCAAACCAAACTTAAATTGAAGAGTTTGATCATGGCTCAGATTGAACGCTGGCGGCAGGCCTAACACATGCAAGTCGAGCGGCAGCGGGAAAGTAGCTTGCTACTTTTGCCGGCGAGCGGCGGA
>NZ_FKKY02000197.1:0-255 GCF_900079845.1 Aeromonas sp. EERV15
ACACCAAGCCGGCGAACGATACCAACCTGACAGATGTGGTAGGGGTAACTGTGAGCGGGGTGGGAGGTAGTAGTGCCAGTGGTAACGTGACGATAGCGATCATCGACGATGTACCGGTGGCGGTGAATGATGGCCCGGTTGGCGTGACAGAGGATGGGATGTTGGTGGTCAGTGGCAATGTGCTGACCGATGGCTCTGACGATGTATTTGGTGCAGATGGCCAGGGTGTTGACTACGTGGAGTGGGATGCCAATA